>DASPZP010000388.1:0-1689 GCA_035636195.1 Anaeromyxobacteraceae bacterium | reverse complement strand
CACCTGGAGCCCCCCGGACGCCCACCGCGGCGACCGGGGGGCTCTGCCCTTTCCAGCGCCCGCCGGCCGGCTCCGCTAGAATCGCCGGGTGAAGCTCCGCCGCGTCCTGCCGCTCATGATCGGGTTCGTCTTCGTGCCGGCCGCGTTCATGCTGTCGGTCGGCATCCTCATCCTGGTCTTCGGCTCGGCGGCGCGCGACTACGTCTTCGGCACCCTGATCGTGGCGCTCGTCGCGACCACCGTCATCGGCACCGCCGCCACGCTCGGCGTCATCTACCGCGAGTCCCGGGTGGCGCGCCTGCAGACCGACTTCGTCAACAAGGTCTCGCACGACCTGCGTACCCCCCTCACCAGCATCCGCATGTTCGTCGAGACGCTGCAGATGGGCCGCCTCTCCGATCCGGGCCGGCAGGAGGAGGCGCTTGGGATCATCGCGGAGGAGGTGACCCGCCTCTCGGACCTCATCAACCGGCTGCTCGATTGGGCGCGGATGGAGTCGGGGAAGCGCGCCTACCACTTCGAGGCGTGCGAGGTGGGGACGCTGGTCGACGACGCCTTGGCGGCGCTCGCGCCGCAGCTGCTCACCCAGCCGGCAGAGGTGCGGCGCGAGCTGCCGGCGGGGCTGCCGCGGGTGTGGGTCGATCGCGCCGCCCTCGGCGACGCGCTCCTGAACCTGCTCCAGAACGCGTGCAAGTACACCGGCCCGGAGAAGAAGATCGCGGTGAGGGCGCACGCCGACGGGCCGACCGTGTTCCTCACCGTGAGCGACAACGGCCCGGGCATCGCGCGCGCCGACCAGAAGCGCATCTTCGACAAGTTCTACCGGGCGAAGGATCCCCTCGACCGCACCATCGAGGGCTCGGGCCTGGGCCTCTCGATGGTGAAGCACATCGCGAAGGCGCACGGAGGCAAGGTCACGGTCGCCTCGCAGCCAGGGCAGGGCGCCGCCTTCACGCTGGCGTTGCCCGCGGCCCGCGACGCCGTCGCGGTCGGCCGGGTGCCATGAAGGGCAAGATCCTGGTCATCGAGGACGACCCGTCCATCCTCCGTGGCCTGCAGCTCAACCTCGGCATGGAGGGCTACCAGGTCCGCTCCGCCATGGACGGCGAAGCGGGCCTGGCGCTCGCGAAGACCGAGCGGCCGGACGTACTGCTCGTCGACCTCACCCTCCCCAAGCTCGATGGGCTGGAGGTGATCCGCCGGCTCCGGGAGACCGATCCGGACGTCCCCATCCTGATCGTCTCGGCCAAGGGCCAGGAGGCGGACAAGGTGACCGGCCTCCAGCTCGGCGCCGACGACTACATCGTGAAGCCGTTCTCGCTGAAGGAGCTGCTCGCCCGCATCGCTGCCGCCCTGCGCCGCCGGCCCGCTCGTCCCGCTGTGGCGCCCGGGCCGCCGCGGTTCGGCGACGCCGAGGTGGACCTCACCGCCCGCCGGCTCACCGTGCTCGGGAAGCCGGTGACGCTCACCGCGCGCGAGTTCGACCTGCTCGCCTTCTTCGTCGCCCACCCCGGCCGCGTCTACAGCCGCGAGCAGCTCATGCAGGCGGTGTGGGGCGCCCGCTACACCGGCACCGCTCGCACCGTCGACAACTTCGTCGCCCGCCTGCGCGCCCACATCGGCGACGACGCCGAGAAGCCGCGCCACCTCGAGACGGTGCGCGGGTACGGGTACCGGTTCATGCCGTGA
>DASPZP010000387.1:0-17779 GCA_035636195.1 Anaeromyxobacteraceae bacterium | reverse complement strand
AGTCTGCCACCCGCCAGCATGACGCAACCGACCGAGACCATGGAGCATCCCGCGCCCGTCAAGCGCCGCCAGATCCTGGCCGGCGCGCGCAAGGCGTTCTGCGAGCTCGGCTACGAGCGCGCCAGCGTCGAGCTCGTCGCGGCGCGCGCCAGGGTCGCCAAGGCCACCGTCTACAGCCACTTCCACGACAAGAAGGCGCTCTTCGTCGCCTGCTTCTCGGAGCACGCGGACGAGATGCGCGCCGGGCTGCGCGCAGCCTTCGCCGAGCCGACCGGGGAGCTCGGGGCGGCCCTGCAACAGGCGGGCGAGGAGCTCCTCGCGGTGCTGCTCTCGCCCGCCATCATCGCCCTCTATCGCCACGCGGCCGCCGAGGCGGTGCGGTTCCCCGAGGTCGGACAGGCGGTGTTCGAGCGCGGGCCGGCAGTCGTCTACGACCTCGTCGCCGCCTACCTCCGCCGCTGGCACGACCAAGGTGCGCTGCGCGTCGAGGATCCGCGCGCGGCGGCGGTCCAGTTCGTCGCGCTCTGCCAGGGCGACCTCGCCCTGCGCATCCACCTCGGCCTTCCGCGGCCAGACGAGGCCGAGGTCCGCGACGCCGTGAAGCGCGCGGTGAGGACCTTCCTGCGCGCCTACGCGGCCTGACCTGCGGCTGACGGCCGCTGACCGGCGTGTTGCTTCCAGCCCCCCGCCCAGAAGAACGGTAAGATCGTCCCGCGGTAGGCGCTCGCGCTGCGGCCGGCGCTGGGCGAGGATGGAGCCGTCATGAGGAGCCCCGCCCCCTGTTCCCTGGCGCGCTTCGCCTGGTTGTCGATCGCCGCGGCGGTCGCCACCTTCGCCCTGAAGGCCGTCGCGTGGGGCCTCACCGGCTCGGTGGGGTTGCTGTCCGACGCGCTCGAGTCGCTCGTGAACCTCGCGGCGGCGACGATGGCGCTCGTCATGCTGACCTTGGCGGCGCGCCCGCCCGACGAGGAGCACGCTCACGGCCATACCAAGGCCGAGTACCTGGCGAGCGGGTTCGAGGGCGCGCTCATCCTGCTCGCGGCCCTGGCCATCGGCGTCGCGGCCGTGGCGCGGCTCGTCTCGCCCCGGGCGCTGGAGCAGGTCGGGGTCGGCCTCGCCGTCTCGGTGGCCGCCTCGCTCGTGAACCTGGGCGTGGCCCGGGTGCTCCTCCGCGCGGCCCGGCGCCACCGCTCCATCGCGCTCGAGGCCGACGCCCAGCACCTCATGACGGACGTGTGGACGTCGGCGGGCGTGCTCGTGGGCGTGGGGCTCGTCGCGCTCACCGGCTGGAACCGGCTCGACGCCCTCGTCGCGCTGGGAGTCGCCGCGCAGATCGTCTGGACGGGCGTGAGGCTCGTGCGCCGCTCCGCGACCGGCCTCCTCGACGCGGCGCTCCCCCCCGAGGACCAGGCATCGCTCCGCGCCGTGCTCGATCGCCACGCCGGGCCCGAGCTCCAGTTCCACGCCGTGCGCACGCGCCAGGCCGGCACGCGGCGCTTCGTGTCCTTGCACGTGCTCGTCCCGGGCGCCTGGACCGTGCGGCGCGGCCACGACGTCTTGGAGCAGGTGGAGGCCGACGTGCGCGCCGCCCTGCCCGGCGCGCACGTGCTCACGCACCTGGAGGCGATCGAGGATCCAGCGTCCTTCGAGGACCAGCAGCTCGATCGTCCAGCGCCGCGGTCGGATGTGGCGCCGGACAGATCGCAGAGGTAGCTACGGCTGGCGTCATCGGCGTCGACGACGAGGGTCCCGGACGGGATGACCCGCGGCGGCCGCCTTGACCTTGGAGAGCTCTTGAACCACCCGCCTGGCGGGAGCGGCGCGGCGCACGCGGGCGGGTCGGCCAGCCAGCGGCGCATCCGGCTCACCCGAAACATCGGGATCATGGCCCACATCGATGCGGGGAAGACCACCCTCAGCGAGCGCCTGCTCTTCGTGGCCGGCCGCACCCACAAGATGGGCGAGGTCCATGACGGCGCCGCGGTGATGGACTGGATGGAGCTGGAGCGGGAGCGGGGCATCACCATCACCTCCGCCGTCACCAGCCTCGCCTGGCGCGGGCACGAGCTGCACCTCGTCGACACGCCCGGCCACGTCGACTTCACGGTCGAGGTGGAGCGCTCGCTGCGCGTGCTGGACGGCGCGGTGGCCGTCTTCGACGCAGCGCACGGCGTCGAGCCTCAGAGCGAGGCCGTGTGGCGGCAGGCCGACCGCTGGCGCGTCCCGCGCATCGCCTTCGCCAACAAGCTGGACCGGGTCGGCGCCGATCTGGAGGCCACGCTCGCCTCGCTGCGCAAGCACTTCCCCGATCACGCCATCGCGGCCGTGCAGCGGCCGCTCGGGCGGGAGGCGGACTTCGCCGGGCTGGAGGACCTGGTGGCGCGGCGGACGGTGCGCTTCACCGATCCCGACGACCCGCGCGCGTTCACGGTGGAAGAGGGGATCGGGCCGGAGGGCGAGGCGGCGCGCCAGGCGCTGGTCCAGGTGCTGGCCGACGCGGACGACGTGGCGCTGGAAGCGGCGCTCGCCGGGACCGACCTCGACGCGGCGCCCCTCGGCGCGGCGCTGCGGCGCGCCACCCTGGCCGGCCGATTCGTCCCGGTGCTGTGTGGCTCGGCGCTGCGCAACCTGGGCGTGCCGCAGGTGCTGGACGCGATCTGCGACTACCTGCCGTCACCCCTCGACCTGCCACCGCTCGCCGGCGTGAACCCGCGCACCGGCGTGGAGGAGGTCCACCCGGCCGACGACGCGGCGCCGCTCCTGGCGCTCGCCTTCAAGGTTTCGCTCCTCGACGAGCAGCGTCGCCACGTGTTCGTGCGGATCTACGCAGGGCGCCTCGCCGAGGGCGATACGGTGTGGAACGCCAGCCTGGGCCGGGCGGAGAAGGTGTCGCGCGTGCTCCTCATGCACGCGTCGGAGAAGCACCGCGCGCCCGCGGTCGGGGCGGGGCAGCTGTGCGCCCTGCTCGGTCTCAAGGAGACGCGCACCGGCGACACCCTCTCCCATCCCGAGCACCCTCTTCTCATGGCGAGGCTGCCGACGTACGAGCCGGTCATCACCCAGGCCATCGAGCCGGCGGTGCTGCGCGACCGCCAGCCGCTCCTGGAAGCGCTGGCGCGCGTCGGGGACGAGGACCCGAGCTTCCGGTTCGGCGAGGACGAGCAGACCGGGCAGCTCGTCGTCTCCGGCATGGGCGAGCTGCACCTGGAGGTGGTGGCGGAGCGCCTGCGGCGCGAGTTCGGGCTCGCGGTGAGGACCGGTCCACCCCAGGTGCTGCTGCGCGAGACCCTCACCGCCTCGGCCGAGGGTGACGCCACGTTCGCGCGCCAGACCGACGATCAGGAGGTCTTCGCCGAGGTGGCAGTGCGGGTTTCGCCGCTGCCGCGCGGCGGGGGCTTCCAGTTCGAGCTGGCCCCCGAGGCGGCCGCGCTCCCATTCCTGCGGGAGGAGGTGCGCGACTTCGCCGCCCAGGGCGCGCGCGAGGCGGCCGACACGGGGGTGCTGGAGGGCTACCCCCTGCAGGACGTGGGGGTGACCCTCACCCGGGCAGTCTGGCGCGAGGGGGCATCGAGGCCGTTCGCCTACAAGATCGCCACCGCGGAGGCGGTGCGGAACGCCGCTCGGCGCGCCGGGCCCGTCCTCCTCGAGCCGCTCATGCGCATCGAGGTCGTGGTGCCGGTGGAGCACGTGGGCGAGGTGCTCGCCGGCCTCGACCAGCGCCGGGCGCGGATCCTCGATCTGGCCGAGCGCGGAACCGCCGCGCGCGTCGTCCAGTGCGAGGCGCCGCTGCGGCGCATGTTCGGCTACGCCACCGAGCTGCGCTCGCGCACCCAGGGGCGCGCCGTATTCACCATGCGCTTCGACCGGTTCGACGCGGCGGTCTAGCGGAGAGCTGGTCCGACCCGGCATCAGCCCTTCAGGGCCAGCGCTCGTGGACGCCGCTCTCCGTATAGAGGGCGTTGACCTTGCGGCCAGCCCGTTCGGGCTCCGCATCTCCACGGGGGACCTATGCGCATGCTGAATGGCGTCGTTCGCTTCGCCACCACGATTGCTGTGGTCGTGATGTTTGCCGGAACCGCTCGGGCGGACCATCAGACGGTGAAGGTCGCGACGAAGGAGAAGCTCGGGAGCTACCTGACGGACGCGAAGGGAATGACGCTCTACGTATTCAAGAAGGATTCGCCGGGGAAGAGCGCCTGCGCCGGCGACTGCGTGACGAAGTGGCCGCTGTATTACCAGGAGGAGGTTGGCGTCACGGGGAGTCTGCAGGCCGCGGACTTCGCGACGGTCACTCGCGAGGACGGCAAGAAGCAGACCACGTACAAGGGCCTGCCGCTCTATTACTTCTCCGGGGACAAGGCTGCGTCGGACACGAAGGGCCAGGGCTTCAAGGATCTCTGGACCGTCGCTGCGCCTTGAGAGGGAGCGAACATGCCACGAGCCAAAGCCCTGAAGGTCCACGTCGAGGATCGCCCCGGTGTCCTGGGCGAGATCACCTCTGCGCTCGGCGCCAAGAAGATCAACGTGCGCGCCGTGCACGCTTACGGTGAAGGTGGGCACGGGGTCGTGTGCCTCGTCGTCGACAAGCTCGCTGCGGCCAACAAGCTGCTGGCCGCGCGCGGCATGAAGCCCGAGGAGGAGGAGGTGCTCGAGATCCAGCTCGCCAACAAGCCGGGCACGCTGGGCGACGCCGCCAAGCTCCTCGGCGACGCCGGCGTGAACATCCGGTACGTGTTCGTCGGCGCGGGCGGCGGGCGGAAGACGACGGTCTACCTGGCGGTGTCGGACATGGCCACGGCGCTCAAGGCGCTCCGGTAGGGTGGAGGGGCAGGGCTCACCGGCCCGCGTGCATTACGGCCAGGCAGCCGGCCGGTGGGTCCTGCTGGCGACCGTGCTCGGCTCCGGCCTGGCGTTCATCGACGCCACCGTCGTCAACATCGCCTTGCCGCACATCGCCGCGAGCCTCCACGCGGACGCGCCGGGCCTGCAATGGACGGTCAACGGGTACACCCTCAGTCTCACCGCCCTCCTCCTGCTCGGCGGTTCGCTGGGCGACCGCTTCGGCCGCCGGCGGGTCTTCGTCATCGGCGTCGGCTGGTTCGCCCTGGCCTCGCTCCTGTGCGGGCTGGCGCCCAGCATCCAGGCGCTGATCGCCGCGCGGGTGCTGCAGGGCGTCGGCGGGGCCCTGCTCGCTCCGGGCGCGCTGGCGATCCTGGAGGCGTCGTTCCACCCCGAGGATCGCGCCAGGGCCATCGGCGCCTGGTCCGGCCTGGGCGGCATCGCCGGCGCGCTCGGCCCCTTCCTGGGAGGCTGGCTGGTCCAGGTCGCCACCTGGCGGCTCGTCTTCCTCATCAACGTCCCGCTGGCTGCAATCGTCGTGCTGGTCGCCTTTCGTCATGTCCCGGAGACCCGCAACGCCGGCGCTGCGCGGCGGCTGGACGTCGCGGGGGTCCTCACCTGCGCCGGCGGTCTCGCCGGACTCACTTATGGATTCACCGCCTGGCCGGCGCTCGGCGCGACCTCCCCGGCCGTGATCGCCGCGCTCGGCCTCGGCGTCACGAGCATGCTCGGCTTCGTCTTGATCGAGAGGCGCTCGGCCCACCCGATGCTCCCCCTGGAGGTCTTCGCCTCCAGAGCCTTCACGGCCGCGAACCTGGTCACCTTCACGGTCTACGCCGCCCTCGGTGGCGTGCTCTTCCTCGTCGTGCTGAACCTGCAGGTCGTCGCGGGGTTCGAGCCGCTGGCTGCCGGGACCGCCATGCTCCCCGCGACCGTGCTGATGCTCCTCTTCTCCGCCGGTGCCGGCGCGCTCGCGCAACGCATCGGCCCGCGCATCCCGATGACGCTCGGCCCGGTCGTCTGCGCGGGCGCGCTCTTCCTCTTCACCCGCATCGGACCGCACGCGTCCTACCTGCACGCTGCCCTGCCGGCCGTGCTGCTGCTCGGCGCGGGCCTGTCGCTGACCGTCGCCCCGCTGACCGCCACCGCGCTCGGCTCGGTCGACGAGCGCCACGCCGGCATCGCCAGCGGCGTCAACAATGCCGTCGCCCGCGCCGCCGGCCTCCTCGCCGTCGCGGTCCTGCCCCTGGCCGCCGGCCTCGGAACCGGCAGCCTCACCGACCCCGCCGCCCTCGCACCGACCTACCGCAACGCGATGCTGATCTGCGCCGGCCTCCTGCTCGCCGGCGGCGCGACGGCCTTTGCCGCCATCCCCGGCCAGAGCGCCGGCCAGCCCCAGCCCGCAGAGCCCACCCCGGCGCCGCCGTCCAGCAGCCCGGTCAGATTTCACTGCTCGATCGCCGGCCCGCCGCTGCACCCGAGCCGCCCGTACCCGCGCGAAAGTCCTGAGCTCCCGCACGGCCCCTAGCAGCGGGGGTACTCGCGGCGGCCCGAGCGGCCCGTCACCGCCTCGACGCCCGGATCGCGAATGCCCGCGCGGTCATCCGCAGCCTGCCATCCGGCGCCGCGGGCACCAAGTCGCGCAGCCGTTCCCGCAGGGCCGCGCGCCGGGGCTCGTCCAGCGCGGCGCAGTAGCCGGGCGCCGGTCCCTGCCCGCCCAGGAACGGGGTCCAGTAGTCGTCGAAGCTCGAGAACACCGCCTCGACGTCGATGGCGCGGCCGTCGATCCGCTCGAGCCCGCTCGCCGCGAACACCCGCGCGAGGGCGTCGGGAGCGCAGATCGGGAAGCGGACCGCCTCATCGAGCGCCCGCGCCCGCTCGTCCACCCAGATCGCGGCGTCCCAGAAGCGCCGGATGGGCTGCATCTCGCTCGCGTAGTCCCACACGTACGCCGCGACGATGGCTCCAGGCCGGCGACCCGGACCATCTCGCGTAGGGCCGCCTCCGGATCGGGGGTGAAGTTCAGGACGAGCCCGGAGACGACCGCGTCGAACGCGCAGCCGGGAAGCTGGAGGTGCGCGGCCTCCCCGGCGCGGAACTCGACGCGCGCATCCGTGACCTGGCGGCGCGCGGACGACAGGAACGGCGCGGAGGGATCGACGCCGACCACCTGCCGCGGCGAGCGGCGCTCGAGGATCGCCGAGACGAGCGCTCCCGTTCCGCACCCGATGTCGAGCCACGCCCCGCCCGGCGGGATGGATAGCCAGTCGACGAACTCACTCGCCACGAGGCGACTCCAGCGCCCGACGTAAGGTTCGTAACCGGCACCGGCGTCCCAGACGTCTGTCGGCGGAGGCATGGCGCGCTCCTCGAGAGGACTCCGGTTGCCTAGCGGTGGACCACGGCCGCCGCACGCGTCAAGACCCTGACGCGCGCCGTCGGCGCGTCACCGGCTCGACGTGCCCGGACCTCCCAGGTGGGCGGGCCCAAGCCGCCGTATTTCCAGGACCTGCCTGCCGGCTTCAACCTTGCAAAGCAGTGAGCGCGTGAACGGAACCGTCCTGATCGTCGAGGAGTCCCGGGCCGACGCGGCTGCACTCGCGAAGGCGCTGTGGCGCGAAGGCTACGTCACGCGGCGTGCAGTGGACGCAGCGCAGGCGCTCCGCCACGTGGGCGGCGCCCGCTCGCCCGACCTCGTGCTCATGGCGGTCGGCCCCCAAGACGCTGGCTGGTCGCAAGCGCTGCGCGCGATCAAGGAGCGCGTCCACCCGAAGTTCCTCCCGGTCACCGTCCTGTCGCCGCTCTCGGACGTGACCTCGCGGGTCGCCGCGCTGCGGGCTGGTGCCGACGACGTCGTCGCCAAGCCGTGCCCGAGCGAGGAGCTCGTGGCGCGCGTGGCGGCCATGCTGCGGATCAAGTCGTCGCAGGATGCGCTGGAGCTCGCCCGGATCGAGGCGGAGCGGCTGTCGATCACCGACCCGCTCACCGGCCTCTTCAACCGCCGCTACTTCCAGTACCGGCTCCAGCAGGAGGTGGAGCGGTGCCGGCGCTACGGCGACTCCCTCTCGCTGCTCACGCTGGACCTCGATCACTTCAAGCGCGTGAACGACCGCTACGGGCACCGGACCGGCGACGATGCGCTCCGCCTGACCGCCGAGCTCCTCACGCGCGAGCTGCGGCGCCTGGACGTCTGCACCCGCTGGGGCGGCGAGGAGTTCACGATCATCATGCCGAACACCGGCGCGGCTGGCGGACTGGTCGTGGCGCGTCGCCTGCTCCGCGCAGTGCGCGCCAAGGCGGTCCTCTCGGCAGCCCCCATCGACGAGCGCGGCGGCCTCCCCGAGCCTGTGCAGCTCACCGCGTCGTTCGGACTGGCTACCTATCCGGCCGCAGGCATCGAGAGCGCCGAGGCGCTCGTCCACGCGGCGGACGCCGCCATGTACCGCGCCAAGAACGAGGGCCGGAACCGGATCTGCACCGCGGATCCGGAGCGCGGCCTCCCCGCGAGCGCCGAGCTCCTGCGGCTCGTCCCGATGCCGGCCTAGCTCGCGGTTGCGCGATGCCGGCGGGTAGGACACCCGCCGCCCGTATCGCACGTTGCGCCGTACCATGTTTCGGGTACATCCTGGGCTCGCTCGGCTGGACGGTGGGAAGGCGACCGCCCTTCCGCTCTCGCCAAGCGGCCAGGAGAATCAGTTGAGGCTCGTTCCGCCGCGAATCGCCTTGCCATTCGGCATCCTGGTGGCGGCCACCTTGGGCGGCGCGGTCCTCTCGTTCCGGCTGCTCGAGGTGCGCCGCAACGAGGCGGCTGCCGTGACCGACGGCTGGCGAGCGCTGGCAGTGGCGGAGCATTTCGAGGCCGCCCTGCGAGAAGCGGAGCTGGTCTGCGTCAGGGAGTTCGAACGCGCGTTCGACGTCCCGGGCTGCAGCGCTTCCTTCCGCCTCGCGGCGTCGGCGGTCGAGGATCTCTCCACGCTGCAGCGGCGCGAGCTCGGCCAGGCCGATCGGCGAGCCCTCGAGCGCCACTCGCTCGCATCCTGGCTCGTCCTGGCGACGAACGCGGCGCTGCTGCTCCTCATCGCCGCCGCCGCGCTCGGCGTGCGCGGGCACCTGCAGGAGCGCGAGGGCCGCGAGTCGGAGCAGCGCCGCGCTCTCGAGCTCCAGCAGCGGCTCATGGGGATCGTCGGCCACGACCTGCGGACGCCTCTCAACGCGATCGCCGGCTCGGCCGCGCTCCTGGCGCACGCGCCCGACCTCCCCACCGCGCGGCTGCGCGCCGCACAGCGGATCGTCTCCAGCGCCGCTCGCATGTCGGGCCTGGTGCGGGATCTCCTCGACTACACGCGGCTCAGGGTGAGCGGCGGCTTCTCGATCGAGCCCCAGCCGACGCACCTGGGAGAGATCGCCCGCGCCGTCGCGCAGGAGGTCCGCACTGCCCGGCAAGGGAGCGTCATCGAGCTGACCGAGGCGGGCGACCTCCAGGGCCGCTGGGATCACGAGCGGATCGAGCAGGTCCTCTCGAACCTCATCGGCAATGCCTGCCACCACGGGACGGCCGGCGCGCCAGTGCAGGTGCGGCTCTCCGGGACCGAGGCCGCCGTCCGGGCCGAGGTGCACAACGAGGGGCCGCCCATTCCGCCCGTGGTGCTCCCCCTCATCTTCGAGCCGTTCCGACGCGGCGCCTCCGACCGGCGTGACGCCAGCGGCGGAGTCGGGCTCGGCCTGTTCATCGTGCGCTCGCTGGCCGAGGCGCACGGCGGGAGGATCGAGGTGGCGACCGGGCAGGGGGGGACCACCTTCACGCTCGTGCTCCCGCGCGCGCCCCCAGAGGACGTGGGCGATCGTCGCTGATGCAGTCGCAGGAGTCACGAGGACAGGGCCCGGGCCGACGGCCTGAGCACCCGGGTCCCGCGGACTCTCTCCGCCGCTTCGTCCCCACCGCGTTTCGACTGGCGATTGGCCGTGCGCACGTGGCAACCAACCTGCATCACGGCATGTAAGCGCGCTCTATCCGCGGAGGTGGTGTGTGTCCGAGAGATACGTGTGGAAGGAAGCCTTCGAGCTCGGGATCCCCGAGCTCGATGCGGAGCACCATGCCTTCCTGGACCTCATCAACGCCGTGGCCGAAGCCTTGGATCGCGGCGACCGGGAGGCGATGCGGATAGCCATCTCCAGCTTGCGCACCTACGCGGACATCCACTTTGCACATGAAGAGCAGTTCCTGGAGGCGACGGCTTGCCCGGAGCTGCCCCGCCAGAAGGCGGAGCACGCCCAGTACGTACGACAGCTGATCGACCTCCAGGGAGGCGGCGAGTCCTGCTCTCAGGCGAGCCTGGAGTTCGCGCGAAGCTGGCTCATCGATCACATCCTCGACAGCGACAAGCGCTGCGCGGCTTGGCTCCAGGCGACCGAGGCGCGGACGACCTACCCGCTGGGCGTGTGAGGCTCAAATCCGCGCAGACGGGTAGTGCGTTGTCCTACCTTCTGTCGGCTGAGCGGCGCATCCGGGCTGAAACCCGTGTGGCAGCGCGCCTCGCCCCTCCGAAGTACCCAGCTCCGCGCTTGCCCTAACGCACCGCCATGACGGCGTACGCACATCCGCGTACCCCAGGCAAGCAAGCGGGCGTCTGGTCGCATGTCCGTACTCCTTCCCCTCGCCTTGCTGTCCCATGAGCAGGTGACAGAGCGGTTGCAGCTCAACCGGAGAGGAACGGCAATGAACGCATCAGGTCAGTCGTCATGGGCGGGTGGAATCCAAGAAATATACCCGAAAGTACTGGGCATTCTGGTTGCGATCATCGCCTCGGTCGGCTCCGCTTCGGGGGCAGTCGACCCGGGCGTGCGCGGCGGAGGGGCGGGCGCGAGCGGGCCACTTCCGAACCTCACCGCGCAGGAGCTCAGCTACTTCCAGGCGGGAGCAGAGGCGTTCGGCGAGGTCGACTCGGTGAGCGGCGCCCTCCCCGGCGAGCCGGGCAGAGGGCTCGGCCCCCGCTTCAACCTGAACGGCTGCGCCGGCTGTCATGCGCAGCCCGCCATGGGTGGGACGAGCCCAGCCTTGAACCCGCAGGTCGGCGCCGCGTCGCTGGACGGCGCGCACAACGCGGTCCCATGGTTTGTCGTCGCGAACGGTCCCGTGCGCGAGGCGCGGTTCAAGAAGAATCCCGACGGCACCGCCGACGGCGGCGTGCACGACCTCTTCGTCATCTCCGGCCGGAGCGACGCCGCGAGCTGCTCCATCGCGCAGCCCGACTTCGGCCAGCCCGGTTCTCCGCTGACGGGGCAAGGCGGAAATCCCAACGTCATCTTCCGGATCCCGACCCCGCTGTTCGGCGCCGGGCTGATCGAGGCGATCCAGGACTCGACCATCCTCGACAACGTGCGCGCGGCGGCGGACGTGAAGAAGCGCCTCGGGATCTCGGGCCACCCGAACCTCAGCGGCAACGACGGGACCGTCACCCGCTTCGGATGGAAGGCGCAGAACAAGTCGCTGCGGATGTTCGCCGGGGAGGCCTACAACGTCGAGCAGGGAGTCAGCAATCAACTGTTCCCGCAGGAGCGCGACGAGAACCCGGCCTGCCTCCTCAACGCGACGCCCGAGGACCACCTCGACCTGACCGCGACCACGCCCGAGGCCATCCTGTCGGACCTCGAGCACTTCACCAACTTCATGAGCCTGCTCGCTCCGCCCGCGCCGGCGCCCTCGTCGCCCTCCATCGGCAACGGCAGCCGGATCTTCGGGTCCATCGGATGCGCGCTGTGCCACACGCCGGTGCTCCGCACCGGGACGAACGTGATCGCGGCGCTCAGCGGCCAGACCGTGAACCTGTTCTCGGACCTGGTCCTGCACGACATGGGGGTGGACCTCGCGGACGGTATCTCGCAGGGCGCAGCCGGCCCGCGGGAGTTCCGGACGGCTCCGCTGTGGGGCCTGGGCCAACGCCTCTTCTTCCTGCACGACGGCCGGACCGCGGACCTCGTCGACGCCATCCGGGCGCACGCCAGCACCGGCAGCGAGGCGAACGCGGTGATCTTCAAGACAGCGCTCCTCTCCGACCAGGACAAGCAGGATCTGCTGAACTTCCTGCGATCGCTCTAGCCCGAGCTGGCCGTCGCCAGGACGCTGAGGAGGTACGACAGGTCGAGCGGCTTCGAGACCACCGGGAGACCGCTCCGCTCCAGCATGGATTGAGCCTGCGCCGTGTTGGCCCCGCCCGTCATGAGCACGATATGGCCGATGAGGGCCGGGCATGCCTCGACGAGTCGGCTCGCCAGCTCGACGCCGCTCATCTCGGGCATCATGACATCCGACAGGACGAGGTCCCAGTGTTCACCCGAGGTGGTGAACCGCAGCGCCTCTTTCGCAGAGGTGGCGGTCACCACCTCGTATTCATGGCGGAGCGCCCGGCTCAAGGACCGGAGTATCAGCTCCTCGTCGTCCACGATGAGCAGGCGCCTGCGCTCACCGCCATCCACTCTGCCCCGCACGGCCGGTGACCCTAGCGCGCTCGCCGGTGGTCACCGTGACGGAGATCAACCACCCGGAGTGGCTTCCCGGGGCGTCCCACGCGGAGTGGGTGCGATGGGAGCCCAGCGCGTCGTCCGGCCTGCGCGCTCGCGCGCTGGCGGGTGCGGCGCATTGTCCTTATCAGCAGGGTTCGGTCGAGGAGGTCTGCATGCACATCGCGCCCATCATCGCCGGCCTGCTGCTCTCCGGTCCGGCACTCGCTGACTGCACCCCGGCGGACGCCAAGGTCATCGCCGCAGCCGAGAGGAAGGCGAGCGACGCCGAGCACCGGGCCCAGGACGCCGAGTCCATCGCAGTGAGGTCCGGGAATCCCGGAGCGCAGGCCCGGGCCACGCGAGCGCGCGCGGAGGCATCGGCAGCCCAGCGGGCGGCGGCCGCGCTGAGGTGCGAGGCCGACCGGAGCCCGGCCACTCCTCCACCCAGAGGCCCGACAGGCTATTGACCCTCTGCATCTCCGGACGTTTCGCGCTAACCTCCTTGCCCCATGTCCAAGGAATACACCGCTGAGCTCCTGCTCGACTTCGGCCCGGACGGCCAGAAGCTCCTGCCGGTCGTCACCCAGGACTCCACCACGAAGGACGTCCTCATCCTCGCGTTCGTGAACCAGCAGGCGTTCGAGGAGACGCGGCGGAGCGGTTGGGCGACCTACTGGAGTCGCAGCCGCAACGAGCTGTGGAAGAAGGGGCTCACCTCGGGCGACATGCTGAAGGTGGACGAGATCCGCATCAACTGCGAGCAGAACTCGCTCCTCTTCCTCGTCACGCCCCAGGGCAGGGGCGCCTGCCATGCGAAGCAGCCCGACGGCTCGCCCCACAAGTCCTGCTACTACCGGCGCATTGGCGCCGGCGACACGCTCGCGGAGGTCGATCCCTCCGCGCCCCGCTAGAACCCTGCCCTGAGCGTAGCGAAGCGGAGTCGAGGGCGGCATCCGGAAGGACACCATGGAACAGGCAAAGCTCAAGATCGGCATGCCGGCCGGCTCGCTCGCGAGCGCGCAGCGCGGCGGCAACCTCATCGACCTGCTCGCGGCGAGCGGCTTCAAGACCTCCGGCTACGACAAGGGCGGGCCGACCAGGTTCACCAGCATCAACGTGCTGTTCGGCTGGGACGGCCGCCCGCAGGAGTTCGGGGCGCAGCTCGAGCTCGGCGAGCTCGACGTCGCCATCGCCGGGGACGACTGGATCCGCGAGCGCGTGCTCGAGATGAAGCTCGAGTACGGGATCGACGTCCAGCTCGAGCGCGTGATGACGCTGAATCGCGGCGAGGTGCAGCTCGTCGGCATCGTCTCCGACCCGGCCTTCACGACCACCGAGGAGTTCCTGCGCGACCTGGCCGGCCGCAAGCAGCTGATCGTCGTCGCGTCCGAGATGCCGTACCTGGCGCTCGACTGGGTGACGCGGAAGCTGGCCGCCGTCGGGCTCGACGCACGGTTCCGGGCGCACTCGGTCCAGAAGTACAAGACGCCGCCCAAGATCCAGCAGGGCATCGTCGTCTACGAGTCCTGGGGCAAGACCGAGTCCAAGGTGAAGCACGGCGCCGTCGACCTCGGCCTCGAGATCTCGCAGACGGGCGGCGCGATCAAGAGCTACGGGCTGTCGATCGTCGAGACCGTGATGCGCTCGCAGACCAGCATCTACGTGAACCCGGCCATCAAGATGGACCCCGCCAAGGCCGAGCTGCTGGAGATGTTCCTGCTCAACCTCTACGGAGCGACGTACGCCGAGAACAAGGTGATGCTGCTCTTCAACGTCCCGAACCAGCTCTCGGGCGAGGTCGAGCAGTACCTGTCCAGGAACAACCTCTTCGGCGACGAGCCGACCGCCAACAAGGGCCGCGAATACACCGAGTACAACATCCAGGTGGACTCGAGCGATCCGGAGAAGCCGGTGGCGATGGTGCGCTACCAGCTCGCGAAGCTCGGCGCCCGCAGCATCAACACGATCCCGATCACCTCGTCGATCCCGGGGATCAAGGCGATCCGGAGGAGCGGGTAGGGCGAGGGCCATCGACCTCGTCGCGGCAGCTGGTCGACGCTTCAATCAGGAGGAGCGAGGGACGATCCGGATGGCGGGCGCCTTCACCAGCGCCGCCACGGGTGAGCCCGGAGCGAGCGCGAGCCGCCTGGCGCTGGCGCGGGTCACGAGCGCCACCAGCCGGAACCCACAGTCGAGCGTCACGCGGACGAGCGGGCCCTCCTCGGTCGTGACGCGCACGGTCCCGATGAGCTCGTTCCGCGCGCTGGTGGCAGCGGTCGGCGCCGGCTCGAGCACCACGTCCTCGGCGCGGATGCAGGCGTAGGCGTCGTCGTCGAGGTGACCGGGGTCGAGCGCCCAGAGCTGGGCAGCGCCGACCGCCACCAGTGCGAGGCCGTCGCGGCGCTCGACGAGGCGGGCCGGCGTGACGTTCTCGGTCCCGACCACGCGCGCGACCAAGAGGTCGGCCGGCGCGCTGAAGACCTCGTGGACCGCGCCCACCTGACGCACGCCGCCGTCTGCCAGGACGGCCATGCGATCGCCCAGCGCCATCGCCTCCACCCGGTCGTGGGTCACCACGACGGACGGGACGCCCGTCCGCTCGAGGAGCGCCCGCAGCTCTCCGCGGAGATCCTCGCGGGTGGGCGCGTCCAGCGCCGAGAGGGGCTCGTCGAGGAGCAGGAGCCTCGGCCGGGGCGCGAGCGCCCGCGCGAGCGCGACGCGCTGGCGCTGTCCACCCGAGAGACGGTCGGGCCGGCGCGCCAGCAGCTCGGAGATGCGAAGCAGGCGCGCCACCTCGTCCACGCGCGCGCCGCGCTCGGCGGTGCTGGCTCCGCGCAGCGCGTAGCCGATGTTCTCCGCGACCGTCAGATGGGGAAAGAGGGCGTACTCCTGGAACAGGAGGCCGACGCCGCGACGCTGCGGGGGGACGAAGCGGCGCGCCGCGCAGTCGGCCCAGGTCTCGTCCCCGAAGCGGATGAAGCCCGCGTCGGGGTGGTCGAGCCCGGCCAGGCAGCGCAGCACGGTGGTCTTGCCCGCCCCGGAGGGCCCGTACAGGACCGTCACCCGCGCTTCGTCGAGCGGCAGGACGAGCGCCGCGCGCACCGTCGAGCCGCGCACGAACACCTTCTCGATGTCGAACGCGAGCGTGCCCATGTCAGCCGAGCAGGGATCGGCGCTGGAGCGCGTAGGTGAGGACGAGCACCGAGAACGACACGACGAGGAGGAGGAGCGAGGTCCGGCCCGCGGAGGCGTAGTCGAGCTGCTCGACGGCGTCGTAGATCGAGATCGAGAGCGTCCGCGTGGCCCCCGGGATGTTGCCGCCGACCATGAGGACCACCCCGAACTCCCCGAGCGTATGCGCGAACGCGAGCACGGCGCCGGCGATGACACCGGGCAGCGCGAGCGGGAGGCTCACGCGGCGGAAGGTCTGGAGGCGCGACTCGCCCAGGCTGTAGGACGCCTCGACGAGCCGCTGGTCCACCCGCGCCAGGGCCGCGGCGAAGGGCTGCACCGCGAAGGGGAGGCTGTAGAGGATCGACGCCAGGAGGAGTCCCTCGAAGCTGAAGGCGAGCGTGTGGCCGGTGGTGGCGACGAAGCCGCGCCCGAGGGGAGACCGCGGGCTGAACGCGACGAGCAGGTAGAAGCCGAGCACCGTCGGAGGCAAGACGAGCGGGAGCGCCACCACCGCCTCGACGAGGACCTTCCAGCGCCAGCGCGTCGTCGTGAGCCAGTGCGCGATGGGGAGCCCGAGGGCGAGGAGCGCGAGCGTGGTGAGCGCTGCGAGCAGGACGCTGAGGCGGAGGGCGGCGAGGTCCACGGGCGATCCTCACTTCACCGGAACGTCGTAGCCGTAGCGCTCGAGCACGTCCCTCGCGCCATCACCCGTGAGGAACGCCGCGAGCTCACGCGCGAGCGCAGCCTGCTTCGCCCCCTTCACGATCACGCCAGCCTGTTCGATGCGCTGGTAGCTCGAGGCGGGCACCGGCCAGCTGCGGCCCTCGTGGGAGAGCGGGGGAGTCTTCGCCAGCGAGAGCGGCAGGAACCCCGCCTGAGCGTTTCCGCTCTGCGCGAACTGGGCGGTCTGGGAGACGCTCTGTCCCATGACGAGCCGGCCCCGGAGCTTCTCGTAGAGCCCAGCCTTCTCGAGCGCGCTCTTCGCCGCGCGTCCGTAGGGAGCCAGCTCCGGGTTGGCGATGGCGAGCTTCTGCACGGAAGGGTCGGCGAGGGCGGCGAGGCCCTTCCCCTCGAGGTCGAGCTTCGAGCCGTTCGGCACCCAGACGACGAGCTTGCCATACGCGTAGGTGAACGCCTTGCCATCGGCGAGGCCCTGCTCGACGACCTTGGCCGGGAAGTCGGCGTCGCCGGAGAGGAACAGGTCGAACGGAGCTCCGCTCGAGAGCTGCGCGAAGAAGTTGCCCGAGGCGCCGAAGGTGGCCTTCACCTCGACGCCGGGCTTTCTGGCTTGGAACCGGGCGGCGATCTCCTCGAAGGCGGGCCGCAGGTTGGCCGCGACCGCCACGGCGACGGACCGCGGCTCGGCCGAGGAGCCGAGGTGGGGGAGCGCCAGAGCGGCCAGCAGCAGCAGTGCGCGAGAAGCCCGCATCGGGCAACCTCCATGGGTTACAATAGGCAACCAGTCGCTACACTATGCGCCGAGGTGTCGCATGGCTCAACAAGACTCGGCGTCGGCGCTCCTCACGACGGTCGAGGTCGCGAAGCTGCTGCGGGTCCACCCGAAGCACGTGTATCGGCTGCTGAGGAAGGGGTTGCCGGCGCGGCGCGTGGGATCGGAGTGGCGCTTCGAGCGCGGGGAGGTCCTCGCGTGGTCGCGCCCCGGCACGCCCGCCTCGGACCCCGGCGTCGATCCTCGGTCCGCTTCCACCTCCAGCCCGTCCGCGGCCACGGCACCAGGCGTCCCCCCGCTCATCGCGGCGAACGGCGATCGCGTCGTGATGACGCTGCTCCGGCTGCTGCAGGCGTCGGGGACCTTCATCGGGCTCGTGCAGTCGGACAAGGACACGGGGTTCCGGCTGCTGACGGCGGGGAACGTGCTCGCGACGGGGAGCCACGCGGGAGGGTTCCCCACACACGCCGGCACCGAGCGTGTCGCGCGCATCCACCTCGTCACGCGCGAGATCGGCCTGGCCGCGCGCGGACGCCCGCCGAGGGTCCGGGATCTGACGAAGGCTCGCCTCGCCTCGCGGCCGCCATCGGCGGGCGTCCGCCGCTACCTGGACGAAGCACTCGCCGACGAAGGGATCGACGCCCGCGACGTCGACGCGCGTGGGATTGTCTGTGCGTCGCACCTCGAGGTGGCCTGCGCGGTGGCGCGTGGAGACGCGGACATCGGCCTCGCCTCGCGGGCGTGGGCGGAGGAGCTCGGGCTCGCCTTCCGCACGCTCGCACAGGAAGCCTATGGTCTCCTCGTCCGCGCGAAGGA
>DASPZP010000386.1:0-5921 GCA_035636195.1 Anaeromyxobacteraceae bacterium | reverse complement strand
CGAGGTCGAAGGTCGAAGGTCGAGGTCGAAGGTCGAAGGTCGAAGGTCGAAGGTCGAAGGTCGAGGTCGAAGGTCGAGGTCGCCTCCCAAAGGGGAGCGGCTCGGATCGGACCCTGCGCCTTAACCTTGGCGGACCCGATCACCTCTGACCTGGAGCAACGATGGCCAACTCTGCCGGTTATCACGAGCCGTTCGAGCGGCTCTCCCCCAAGACGCGCGACCTTCACCGCGCCTTCACCTCGCTCCAGGAGGAGCTGGAAGCGGTCGACTGGTACCAGCAGCGCGTCGACGTCATCGAGGACGCCGAGCTGAAGGGGATCCTCGAGCACAACCGCGACGAGGAGAAGGAGCACGCGGTCATGCTGCTCGAGTGGATCCGCCGCAACGATCCCGCCTTCGCGCGGCAGCTCCAGATGAAGCTCGGGAAGCCGGGGAAGATCGCCAGGGAGGAGGAGAAGCAGGAGGCCTCCGGCGAGATCGACCTCGAGGGCCGGGGCAAGAAGAAGTAGGTCGAGGCGGAGACAGGTGTCGGACTCGAGTCAAGTCCCCGTCAAGGGGAGCCTGATCCAGGTCAATCCGACCCCTGTTCAGACGGGGCAGCCGAGAGGTACGTTCGGCCTTTCATGATCCACCATGCCGCCCCCACCCCTTCCGCGTCCCCCCGGCTCCGACGCGGCCGCGTGGATCTGCTCATCGTGGACGACGACCGCGACATCCGCGAGACCTTGCAGGAGCTGCTGCAGGACGAGGGCTACGAGGTCGCGACGGCGCGGAGCGGCGACGAGGGGCTGACGCGGGCGCGGGAGCTCCGCCCGAGCATGATCTTGCTCGACCTCTTCATGCCCGGGATGGACGGCGTGGAGTTCCGCCGACGGCAGCTCGGCGACGACGAGCTCGCCGAGATCCCGGTGGTGCTGGTTTCAGCCGCGGTGGGGGTAGAGGAGCGCATCGCCGCGCTCGGCGTGGCGGGCCACCTCGAGAAGCCACTCGACCTGAAAGTGCTGTTCAAGACGATCGCTCGCTACTGCGGCTGACGCGGCTACTTTCGCCCGGGCGTCACGTGGTAGAGGTGCCGTCGAACCTGGGACCGCTCCGCGGCCCGGCCGGGTCTTTCCCGGCCGCGATCGAAAGGCACGCGCCATGGCTCGCTTCATCGGCATCGACATGGGCGCGGAGACGCTCAAGGTGGTGGAGCTCGTCCGCGAGGGCGGCTCGACCCGCGTCGGCCGCAGGGCGCTCGTCGAGCACCACAAGGATCCCGGGCCGCGGCTGCTCGAGATCCTCGCAGGCTGGAGCTGGGACGGCGTGGGCGGCTGCGCGGTCACGGGCCGGCTCGGTCGCCAGGTGCAGCTCTCGCGCGTGCCGGTCAAGCAAGCGCTCGCCGCGGCGCACCGCTTCCTGCACGGCCAGGACCCGGCCACCCTCGTCTCCATCGGCAGCCACGGCTTCTCGGTGCTCGAGCTGCGGGCCGCGGGCCAGGAGGTCTTCCGCGAGAACTCGCGCTGCGCGCAGGGGACGGGCAACTTCCTGCGCCAGCTCGTCGAGCGCTTCGACCTGGGCGTCGAGGAAGCCGCCGCGATCGCCGCGACGGTGGAGAAGCCGGCCCCCCTCTCCGGCCGCTGCCCGGTCATCCTCAAGACCGACATGACCCACCTCGCCAACAAGGGCGAGGGCAAGGACCGCATCCTGGCAGGGCTCCTCGACGCCATCTGCGAGAACGTGCAGGTGCTCGTGAAGCCGCGCCTCTCCCCACCCACCGTGTACCTGGCCGGGGGCGTCACCCGGGCGGCGCGGGTGCGCGACCACTTCCGCGCCTTCCTCGCGCGGCACGGGATGCAGCTCGCCGAGGTCGACGTCGAGGAGGGGCTCTACCTCGAGGCGATCGGCTGCGCGCTGGTCGCGGCCGACCACGCCGGCACGCGGGTGCCCAAGCTGGCGGAGCTGCTCCTGCCGCCGCTCGAGACCACGCTCGAGAAGGTGCCGCCGCTCGCCGCGGCGCTCTCGCGCGTGCGGCGCATGCAGGCGCCGCCGCCCATCGAGCTGGAGGGTTCGCGGGACGTGGTGCTCGGCTTCGACATCGGCTCCACCGGCTCGAAGGGCGTCGCCTACGACATCCCCACCCGGCAGCCGGTCTGGGAGGGCTACCTCCGCACCAACGGCTCGCCGGTCTCGGCGGCGCAGGAGCTCATGCAGTCGTTCCTCGACTCGCCGGCCGGCCTGCACCGGCTGCGGGGCTTCGGCGCCACCGGCTCGGGCCGCGAGATCGTGGGCTCGCTCCTCGCCACCGTCTACGGCGGCGAGGCGGTGCACGTCCTGAACGAGATCGCCGCCCACGCCACCGGCGCGCTCGCCCTCGAGCCGCGCGTCGACACCATCTTCGAGATCGGCGGCCAGGACGCGAAGTACATCCGGCTCTCCGAGGGGCGGGTGGTCGACGCGGCCATGAACGAGGCGTGCAGCGCCGGCACCGGCTCCTTCATCGAGGAGCAGGGGAAGCGCTTCGAGGGCGTCGAGAGCGTGGCGCAGCTCGGCGAGGAGGCGATGTCGGCCTGCGGCGGTGTCGCGCTCGGCCAGCACTGCTCGGTGTTCATGGCCGAGATCATCGACGAGGCGCTCGCCTCCGGGGTCGAGCGCGCCCGGATCGTGGCCGGGATCTACGACTCGGTCATCGCGAACTACCTGAACCGCGTGAAGGGGAGCCGCTCGGTGGGGCAGGTGATCTTCTGCCAGGGCATGCCCTTCGCCTCCGACGCGCTGGCGGCGGCGGTGGCGCGGCAGACCGGGGCGGAGGTGATCGTGCCGCCGAAGCCCGGGCTCATGGGCGCCATCGGCATCGCGCTCCTCGCGCTCGACGAGCTCCCGCTCGCGACCTTGCCCGTCTCCGACGGGCGGCGCTTCCTCGCCGCGCAGGTGGAGAAGAAGGACCAGTTCATCTGCAGCTCGACGCAGGGCTGTGGCGGGGCGGGGAACAAGTGCCGCATCGACCGGCTCACGACGCGGGTGGACGAGGCGAAGGCCCGCTTCACCTGGGGTGGTGGCTGCTCGCTCTGGGACCAGGGGACGCGCAAGAAGAAGCTTCCGGACCTCGCGCCCGATCCGTTCCGCGAGCGGGAGGAGCTCGTGGCGCAGCTGGTCGCCCGGGTGAGCGCGCGCCGCGGCGGGCTCCTGGTGGCGATGACGGACGAGTTCCAGCTGAAGGGGCTCTTCCCCTTCTTCGCCACCTTCGTCCACGGCCTCGGCCTCGACGTCCAGGCGGTGGTGGGCGCCGACCGCAAGGCGCTGAAGCGCGGCATCGAGGAGGCGAACGTCCCCTTCTGCGCGCCCATGCAGCAATATCACGGGCTCGTCAGCCAGATGACGGACGGCAAGCCGGACGTCCTCTTCCTGCCCATGTTGCGAGAGATCCCGCGGACGCACGAGAAGGAGCGCGTCTCGTCGGTGTGCCCCATCGTGCAGGCCGCGCCCGACATGCTGCGCTGGGACCTCGGCGCGCGCGCGCCGCGCATCGTCTCGCCGGTGTTCGACATGGGGCCGGGCTTCCTCGAGTCGGAGCGCTTCCTCGACGGCTGCCGCGAGCTCGCCCTGGCGCTCGGCGTCTCCCGCGAGGCAACCTGGAAGGCCGCCTGGAAGGCCGCGCGCGCCGAGCAGCGGCGCTTCGACGAGGCGCTCCTCGCGCTCGGGGCCCGCGCCCTCGCCTTCTGCAGGGAGCGCGGGGTCACTCCGGTGGTGGTGCTCGGCCGCAGCTACACCATCCACAACGAGGTCCTCAACTCGCACGTGCCTTCCATCGTGCGCGAGCAGGGTGCCATCGCCATCCCCGTCGACTGCTGGCCGGTGCCGGACGACGCGCCGGTGTTCGACGACGTCTTCTGGGGCTACGGGCAGCGCATCCTCCGCGCCGCCTGGCACCTGCGCCGGGAGCCAGGCGTCTACTCCATCTTCTGCTCGAACTACTCCTGCGGCCCGGACAGCTTCACGGTGCACGCCTACGCGTGGCTGATGGAGGGACGGC
Source organism: Anaeromyxobacteraceae bacterium (assembly GCA_035636195.1). Classification (GTDB taxonomy): domain Bacteria; phylum Myxococcota; class Myxococcia; order Myxococcales; family Anaeromyxobacteraceae; genus Anaeromyxobacter_A. Next base: position 1,909 of record DASPZP010000386.1, on the reverse strand, counting down.
CCTTCGCCATCATCGAGACCGATGGGCACGCCGGCGACGCCGGGACCAAGACGCGCGTCGAGGCCTTCCTGCACTGCGTGAAGGAGGACCAGCGCGCCCCCGGCACCGCGGCGCCTCGCGACTCCGAGCGCCTCACCGTCCGGCCGCGCTCGCTGCTCGACCTCGCCCGCGCCGGGGCGCGCATGCTCGTGCCACGCATGGGACCGGAGGCCGAGGCGGTGGCGGCAGCGGCGCGCGGGCTCGGCGCGCGGGCGGAGCTCCTGCCGCGCCCGACCCGCGACACCCTCCGCATCGGCCGGCGCCACACCTCGGGCAAGGAATGCCTGCCCATGACGGTGACGCTGGGGAGCCTGCTCGAGCGCATCGAGCGGCCGGAGGCGAAGGACGACCACTTCACCTTCCTCATGCCGGGCTCCGATGGCCCCTGCCGGTTCGGCGCCTACAAGCAGCTCCACCAGCTCGTGCTGGACCGGCTCGGTCACGGCGAGCGGGTGGACCTCTGGTCGCCCACCTTCGGCGACTACTTCAACGGCATGCCGCCCGGCTTCAAGGCCATCATCTTCGCCGGCGTGTGCGGCGCGGGCGTGCTGGAGGAGGCGCTCCACGACGTGCGGCCGGTCGAGACGCGCGACGGTGCCGCCACCGAGCTGCACCGGAAGTGGGCGGACCGCCTCTGGCGGCGACTCGAGGACGCGGCGGCGGGCGATCTCTCCGCGGCGCGCGTCCTGCTGGAGGTGGCGACCGGCCGCGTCTACGGCATCCCGGCGCTCCTGCGCGAGGCCGCCGAGGAGCTCGCCGCGGTGAAGTCGCAGAAGGAGGTCCCGAACGTGCTGGTGGTGGGCGAGATCTACGTCCGCTCCGATCCGTTCGCGAACGACTTCGTCTCCGAGGCGCTGGAGCGGCGCGGCATTCGCGCCCGGCTGGAGCCGGTCTCCGAGTTCGTGCAGTACGCCGATCACGTCGCGTTCAAGAACGGCTCCAAGCGCGGCCCCGCCGACCGCCTGGAGCAGGTCATCCGCGCCCGCGTGCTCGGCCTCTGCCACGGCGCGGCGGCGCTCCCGCTCGGCTGGGGCGAGCACGCCTCGGTGAAGACCGCGCTCGACGCGGCCAAGCCCTACCTGCGCGAGGAGCTGGAGGTCGAGTCGGTGCTCACCATCGGCGTCCCGGTGCACGCCTGGCGAAGGGGCGAGATCGACGCGGTGGTCTCGGTGGGACCGCTCGAGTGCATGCCGAACAAGATCGCCGAGGCCCAGTTCCATCACGTGGCGGAGCAGGAGGGCCTGCTCTCACTCACGCTCTCCCTGAACGGCGACCCCATCGATCCGGAGGTGCTGGACGGCTTCGCCTTCGAGGTCCACCAGCGCTTCCGTCGAGGGCGGAGGCCGGCGCCGACGGCGGCCTGGCACGAGAAGCTGGGCACGGTGCTCGCGCCGACACCGCGGGTCGAGCCGGCGGAGGAGTAGGGCGGCGGGGGACAAGCCCCCGCCCTACGAATCGAAGTAGGGCGGGCGGGTACCCGCCGGCGAAGCCGGTGGGTGATCCCCCGCCGCGGTCGGGATCGCGGTCGGGTCGCCCCCGACTGTCAGATCCCCGCGCGACACTCCTCCGCGAGCGAAGGAGCCCCCCGTCATGAGTCATTTCGGTTGCGTCGTCTGCGGTGAGCCGGTCCCTGGAACGGCAGACACCTGCTCCGAGGATTGTGAGCTGGTGCAGGACGCTGCGCTCTGCCCCGAGTGCAACCAGAGCACCGAGCCGTTCGCCTGGCACAGCGGCCGCGCACGCCACCACGAGGATCACACGCCAGGATGTTCTCGCTCCGAGAGCGCCACCGCCGTCGTCCACTAGGGCGGGCGTACGGGTCGGGGAGCTCCCCCGAGGGCCTCGCTCGCGGGCGCCGCTGTGCGGCGGT
>DASPZP010000385.1:0-7679 GCA_035636195.1 Anaeromyxobacteraceae bacterium | reverse complement strand
ACGAAGGAGAAGAAGTTGACGAGTCCGCCTTCAAGGCGCTCGTTCGCCAAGCGGTCGCCCTCAACAGTTCTGGCAAGTCGAAACCTTCGAAGAAAGCGAAGTCCTGAGGGACTCCGCCCGTGTCAGTGGTCCGCGGGTGTGCCGGCCGCAGGGATCGGCAGGCGGATGAAGAACGTGGTGCCCTGTCCAACCGTCGAGGTGAAGCTGAGCTGGCCCCCGTGCTTCACGACGATGCCTCGCGCGATCGAGAGCCCCTGGCCGGTGCCGCGCCCGACCTCCTTGGTCGTGAAGAAGGGCTCGAAGACCTTGGCGCGGATCTCCTCCGGAATGCCGCAGCCGGTGTCGGAGATGGCGATCACGGCCTGGCCGGCCTCCACCCGCGTCGCGATACGGATGGTGCCGAGCTGCGAGGTGCCCTTCACGACGCCCTCGACGGCGTGCGCCGCGTTGACGATCAGGTTGAGGAAGACCTGATTGAGGTCGCTGGCGCGGCAGAGGACCGCGGGGAGCTCGCCGTAGGCGGTCTCGACCGTGGCCACGTACTTGTACTCGCTCCGCGCGACCTCCAGCGTCGCCTGGAGCGCGCGGTTGAGATCGGTCGCCACCATCTCCGGCTGACCGGGGTGAGCGAACTCCTTCATCGCCCGGACGATGGTCGTGACGCGGTGAACCCCCTCGAGCGTACGTTTCACGCACTTCGGCGCCTCTTCCAGGAGGTACTCGGCGTCGAGCTCTCGCGCGACCTGCTGCAGCTCCTGCTGTGACTCCGCCGCGCCACCTTCCAGCGCCGCGCGATAGCGCTGGAAGAGCGTGGCGACCCCTGCGAAGGCCTCCCCCAGGAAATGGGTGCTGTCCCCGATGAACTGGATGGGCGTGTTGATCTCGTGCGCGATCCCGGAGGCGAGCCGGCCCACCGCCTCGAGTTTCTGCGCCTGCTGCAGCTCCTCCTGCGCCTTCCGCTGCTCGGTCATGTCGCGGTTGACCGAGACGTAGCCCACGACCGCCCGGCCGTCGCCTCGCAGCGGGACCACGGTCGCTTCGATGTCGACCCACGCGCCCGAGCGCGTCTGGCGGCGAACCTCCACCGAGGCTCGACCCGCTCGCGCGGCCCGGGAGAGCACCTCCCGGACGGTCGAGCCATCCGGGTACTCGGAGGGGAGGAGCTCGTCGATGGTACGGCCCGTGGCCTCTTCCCGGGTCCAGCCGAAGATCCGCTCGGCGGCACGATTCCAGGCGTTCACCCTGAGGCCGGCATCGACCCCGACGACGGCATCGTGCAGGTTGTCGAGGAGCATGGCCTGATACTCGGTGGCGGCGCGCGCGGCGCGCTCCTCCGTGAGGTCGCGGACGACCCCCTGGACGAGTGGCCGCCCGCCGATCTCCATCCAGCGCGTGCTCACCTCGACCGGGAATGTCGAGCCGTCGCGGCGGACGTGGAGCGTCTCGAACCGGGATCCTTCCTTGCTCAGGTGCACCTGAAGGCCCCCGTCGAGCTCGGCGCGAGTCTCCGGCGCTCGGATGTCGCGCAGGTTGAGCTGGACCAGCTCGTCCTCGGCGTACCCGTACGCCTTGAGCGCGCGATCGTTCGCCTGGACGATGGAGCCGTCCGGGGCGACCAGGAGCAGGATGTCATTCCCCATGTGGCGGATGATCTCGAGCTGCTGCGAGACCTCCTCGGCCCGGCGCCTGTGGTCGGTGATGTCGAGGAACGCCGTGGCGAAGTGATCGTGCTGCTGGCTGAAGGCCGAGACCGAGAACCAGCGGTCCATGCCGGCGGAGTAGTGGTCGAACTGCACCGCCTTCCCGGTGCGAGCGACCTCGGCGTACCTCGCGATGAGCTCCCGGTCGCTGTCCGCGAACCGCGGGATGATCTCGGTCGCCCTCCGTCCCAGGATGACGTCGCGCCGGAGCCCGGTCTGTTGCTCGAACGAGGAGTTGACCTCGAGGAACACGTAATCGACGGCGGCGTCTCCCTCGAAGACCAGGCGGTGATACGCGCAACCATTCGTCATGTTCTCGAAGAGCGAGCGCCAGTGGGCCTCGCTGGCCTCGAGCGCCCGCCCTACGCGGCGGCGCCCCTCGTCGGACGACTCCAGGCGGCACGCGACGAAGAGGATCAGACATGCAAAGACGCCACTGAGCGCGACGCCATGGAGGGCATCCTCGTAGGCGGCGTCGAGAAGCCGTAGCCGGACCCCTTCCCGGACGAGCAGGTCGAGGGCGACTGGCAGCGTGACGGCGAACGGGAGCAAGCGCCTCGCGAGGACACCTCCCGAGCCACGGCTCGCCAGCACCGCCCCGACCCCCGAGTGCGTGAGGCTGATGACGCTCATGGAGCCGAGCAGCAACGCCACCGCGCTGTTCAGGGCGATGGGCGTGCCATAGGCCAGGTCGTACAGCCGCGAGACGCCGTAGGCGTAGCCAGCGAGGGCGACGAGCGCGAGGCCGAAGGAGGCCGCGGCGAACGACGACGCGAGGCGGGCCGCGCGCCGGAACCCCACTGCCAGCAGCACCGCGACCCCGAGCAGCAGCAGGCCCATGCCGGCGATGAACGAGAGGCGTCCCGGATGCTTCGTGAGCAGCGTCCCGGCCGGCTCCCGGAAGAGCAGCCCGTCGATGTGAAGATCGACGCCGAATTCGTATTGGATCAGGCTGGCCGCGCCGAGGAGCGCGACCAGCGCACCGGACACCCTCGCGAGCGACCGCTGAAATGCGCCCGCGCCTCCTCCTGCCAGCGCCATCCCGAGCAGCACGAACGCCAGCGCCGTGTTCGCCTTCATCGAGATGAACGCTGGGTGAACGCTCTTCAGGAGCGGGACGTCGAGCGCCCAGCCCAGGAGCACGGAGGCCCCGATCGATGCGACCAGGAAGCCCATGATCCGGGAGACGAGGGTGAGCTGCGGACCCATCGACGGCGGCTCGGCGCTCGAGCCGACAGCGTCCGTTTCAGACGGGCAGAATGTAGGACACCAGTCGGAGCCGTCGCTCCGCGACGAGGGTGCGCCGCAAACTTTGCTCTCCAATTCCAAGCAGTTCACCTCGCGCAAGGGGCCTCACGCACGACGGGTGCAAGCGGCTCACCACTTCGCGCACGAGCGTCAGGTGGCGCCTGCGCCCGAAGCTGAGCCGCCCCGCGGTGCTGCCCGGCGCACCTCGTGACAGGGTGCCCGTGGAGCCGGGGTACCGAGTGACCCCGAGCGGGGCTGCGGCGTGGCGCACCCGGCCATTACATCCGGGGGGACTCCAGCCAGGGGGGCCGATCGTGCGCCCGAATCGCAACCCGCCGCCCACCACCGACCAGACGGGCAGCCGTCCGCGCGGAGAGACGCCGCCCGCTCCCGAGCGCGCCGAGCACCCGACCTATGCCGCGAGCGACATCGCGCGCATCGTCGCGGCGCGCGAGCGCTGGACGAAGGAGGAGCTGGCGGAGGTGCTCGCCAAGCTGCCTCGCCGCAAGCAGGCCTTCGCCACGGACTCCGGCATCCCGATCCCGGACATCCTCGACCCGGGCCACCGGCGCGAGGCCGACGTCTTGCGCGACGTCGGTTACCCCGGCCGCTATCCCTTCACGCGCGGTCCACAGCCGACCATGTACCGAGGACGGCTGTGGACCATGCGCCAGTTCGCGGGCTTCGGCTCGCCCGAGGACACGAACCAGCGCTTCAAGTACCTGCTCAAGCACGGCATGCACGGCCTCTCGACCGCCTTCGACATGCCGGCGCTGATGGGCTACGACCCCGACCACCCCATGAGCCGGGGCGAGGTGGGGAAGGAGGGCGTCTCGGTCGCCAGCCTGCGCGACTTCGAGGTGCTCTTCGACGGCATCCCGCTCGGCGACGTCACCACCTCGATGACCATCAACGCGAGCGCCATCGTCGCGCTCGCCATGTACGTGGCGGTCGGCGAGCAGCAGGGCGTCCCGCGCGCGAAGCTGGGCGGCACCATCCAGGCCGACATGCTGAAGGAGTACATCGCGCAGAAGGAGTGGGTCGTCCCGCCCCGCCCCGCGGTGAAGCTCGTCTGCGACATGATCGAGTTCTGCGCGAAGGAGATGCCGCGCTGGAACCCGGTCTCGATCAGCGGCTATCACATCCGCGAGGCCGGCGCGACGGCGGTGCAGGAGCTCGCGTTCACGCTGGCGGACGGGTTCGAGTACGTGCAGGAGTGCGTCGACCGCGGCCTGGACGTGGACACCTTCGCGCAGCGGCTCAGCTTCTTCTGGGACGTCCACAACGACTTCTTCGAGGAGGTGGCGAAGTTTCGCGCCGCCCGGCGCATCTGGGCGCGCACCATGAAGGAGCGCTTCGGGGCGAAGCGGAACGAGTCCTTGCTCCTGCGCACGCACGCGCAGACCGCCGGCGTCTCGCTCACCGCGCAGCAGCCCTACAACAACGTCGTGCGCACCGCGCTGCAGGCCTTCGCGGCGGTGCTGGGTGGCACGCAGTCGCTCCACACGAACTCGCTCGACGAGACCTACGCGCTGCCCACCGAGGAGGCGGTGACCATCGCGATGCGGACGCAGCAGATCATCGCCTTCGAGTCGGGCGCCGACCGCGTGGTCGACCCGCTCGCCGGGAGCTACTACGTCGAGTACTTGACGGACGAGATGGAGAAGCGGGCGCTCGATCACATCCGCCGCATCGACGCCATGGGTGGGATGCTGCGGGCGGTGGAGGAGGGCTATCCGCAGCGCGAGATCGCCGAGAGCGCCTATCGCTACCAGCGCGAGATCGAGGCCGGCGAGCGCACCATCGTGGGCGTGAACGCTTTCCGCAGCGATGGCGAGGAGCCCATCGCCATCCTCAAGATCGACGAGTCGGTGGCGCGGGCGCAGGTGGAGCGCCTGCAGGCCGTGAGGGCGTCGCGCAACGCGGCGCGCGTGGCCGAGACCCTGGCCGCCGTCGAGCGGAGAGCCCGGGACGGCTCGAACCTGGTGCCGCCGGTCCTGGAGGCGGTGAAGGCGTACGCGACGCTGGGTGAGATCTGCGAGGTGTTCCGGAAGGTGTGGGGGCAATACCGGGAGACCGGGATCTTCTGAGAGGGCGCATGCACCACTCCCGCCTCGCCGCCTTCGTCATCGACTGCCAGGTCGACGACGTCGAAGCCGCCGCGCGCTTCTGGGCCGCCGCCCTCGGGCGCACCGTGAAGCCCGTCGCGGACCCGGCCGACACCTACCGCGACCTCACCTCGCGGGAGGAGGAGGCGCTCGTCATGGTGCAGCAGGTCGACCATCCGAGCCGCATCCACCTCGACCTCGAGACCGACGACCAGGAGGCCGAGGTGCGGCGCCTGGAGGCGCTCGGCGCCCGGCGGGTCGCGCAGGTGAAGCGCTGGTGGGTGCTGGAGGCGCCCACCGGCCAGCGCTTCTGCGTGGTGAACCCGCAGCGCGGACCGCTCCCCGGCAAGACCGGCCTGAACACCTGGGGCGACGATCCCGCCGCGAGCGGCGAAGGGCGGTGAGCCGCGCGGGCGGGCGGCTGCCTGCCCGCTGCGCCAGCAGTAAGTGGGCTTTCACCGTTGCGGAAGGGCTGGCGGCGCTCCATCTCTGGCGGTGCCCGGGATGCTCGGGCCGAACGTCGAAAGGAGCCCACCCCATGAAGCACCTCCTCCGCGCCACCTCCGCGCTCGCGCTGCTCGCCTTCGCGGCACCGGCGCTCCCGTGCGGCGACAAGGCGACCACCGCCTCGAGCGAGAAGAGCGCGACCTCCGAGAAGAAACAGCCCGTCGCGAAGTCGGACGCCAAGAAGTCGACCTCGAAGGAGAAGGCGGCGGCACCGGCGAAGGCCGCCACGAACTGACTCCGATGCGATGCGGCAGGGCGGCGTGGCCCGTGCGGGTCGCGCCGCCCGAGCCTTGACGCCAGCCCCCGACCTCGATAGTTGTGTCGGCAACGGTTGCCGATGCAACAATATCCAGGACTCCTCATCGCCGCCGCCCGCCACCGCATCAAGCAGGTGGTCCTCGCGCAGGTGGCGCAGCACCGGCTGACCTCCCAGCAATTCTGGATGCTCATCGCCCTGCGCGAGAGCCCCGGGCTCTCCCAGGCGGAGCTGGCAGCGCGCGTGCGGGCCGATGCGCCCACCGTGTCGCGGACCGTCTCCGGCCTGCTCGAGCGGGGCCTCTTGCGCAGCGAGCCCGACCCCGACGATCGCCGCCGCTCGCGCATGTACCTCAGCGCGCGCGGTGAGCGGCTGGCCCGCGAGCTCGCGCCCGTGGCGCGCGACGTCCGGGCAGCGCTGGTGGACGGCATGGACGAGCGCGAGGTGGCGGCGCTGCGGGAGGGTCTTCAGCGCGTCATCGCCAACCTCGATCGCTACCAGGCGCGGGTGCGTCGGAAGGATTCGCCATGACGGTGCTCGTGCTCGGGGCTGCGCTCGCGATGATGGCGCGCGGGGCGGCGCCGGTCCTCACCCTGGCCGACGCCGAGCGCAACGCGCGCGAGCACCAGCCGCAGCTCGCCCAGGCACGCTTCACCGCCGACGCGGCCTCGGCGCGCGCCGACGAGGCGCGGGCGCCGCTGTTGCCGCAGGTGAGCGGCACCGCCTCCTACCAGCGCCTCACCGGGAACTTCGCCCCCCGGCCGGGCGTGCTCCCCAGCGCGACGACGGCCCGGACGGCGGCCAGCTGGGCCACCTTCGACTACTTCAGCTTCGGGCTCACCGCCTCGCAGCTCGTGTACGATTTCGGCCAGACCTCCGGCCGCTGGCGCGCTGCCCAGGCCTCGGCCGACGCCCAGCGGGGGAGCGAGCGAGCCACCGCCTCGCAGACCCTCCTCACGGTGCGGAGCGCCTTCTTCCTGGCGCGCGAGCAGAAGGCGCTCTTCGAGGTCGCGCGCGACACGCTCAAAAACTTGGAGACCCACCTCGCGCAGGTGCAGGCCTTCGTGAAGATGGGCACGCGCCCGGCGGTGGACCTGTACCAGGCGCTGGCCGACCGAGCCAACGGTCGGGTGCAGCTCATCAACGCGGAGAATGCCTACGCCAGCTCGCGCGCCCAGCTGAACCAGGCCATGGGCGTCGTCGGCCCGACCGACTACGAAGTCGCGGGCGAGGTGCTCCCGCCCGTGGTCGGCGAGGACGGCGGACTGGAGCCACTGGTGAGCGAGGCGGAGCGGAACCGCCCCGACCTGACCGCGCTGGAGCAGCAGGCGCGCGCGCAGGAGCTGACGGTCGGCGCCGCGCAGGGCGGCTACGGTCCCGCGCTGGGCATCTCGACCGGGTTCACGGATGCCGGCCCCCCCCCGCTCAACGCGACGGTGTGGAACTGGAACGCCACCGCCACGCTCACCTGGAACATCTTCCAGGGAGGCCTCACCCGGGCGACGGTCTCAGAGGCGCGGTCCAACCTGTCCGCCGCTCGCGCCCAGGCCGAGGTGCTGCGACAGCAGATCCGGGTGGACGTCGATCAGGCGCGGCTCGGGGTGCGGGCGGCCCAGGGCAGCCTGGGGGCCGCCGACGAGGTGGTCGTGAACGCCCGCGAGCGGCTGCGGCTCGCGGAGCGGCGGTACCAGGAGGGCGTCGGCACCCTCGTCGACCTCGGGGACGCCCAGGTGGCGCTCACCACGGCCGCCGCTCAGCGGGCGCAGGCCGACTACAACCTGTCCACCTCGCGCGCACAGCTCGTGCGCGCGCTGGGGCGCGAGGTTCCGCGTGAGTGAGCATCTGAAGAGCGCCAAGGGT
>DASPZP010000384.1:0-8546 GCA_035636195.1 Anaeromyxobacteraceae bacterium | reverse complement strand
GTTCCGGCGCTCCGGCTGTCCATTCTGCGGAAACGTCGCGCTCGACCGGCTCGGCGCCCTCGAGATCGAGGGCGAGCCGCGGGTGCGGATCGACAGCTGCGAGAGCTGTCAGGGGTATCTCAAGACCTATCTCGGGCAGGGTGAGGAGCGGGTGTTCCTGGCCGACTGGACCACCCTCCACCTGGACGTGCTCGCCGGCGAGCGGGGTCTAAAAAGGGTTGGTATGTCGTTGTACGACTTGTAGGTAGGAAAATCGTACCCGATGGGGGTTGCAACCGGAGGGGGCGTGCCTAACTTCCGGAGTAAGCGACCGAGCGGACAGTGGGCCAGTAGAGGCCCTCTCCCCCGGACGGCCGTGCCAACAGACTGGGCTAGCAGCCCAACCGAACGTCAGAAGGACGCTCCCATGCCCCATATCGACGTCGAGATTCTCGCCCCGTTCGCTGCCAAGTTCCTCGAGGGTTCCACCCTGACCCCGGCCGAGCGCGCCGAGGTCCTGCGCATGGCGCAAGGATTCGCTTGCAAGGATTCCGCCGCTGCGGCCGGCGTCTCGCCCGAGACCATCCGGGCCCGCCGGAAGCGCATCTACCGGAAGCTCGACGTCTCCGGGTCCGGTGAGCTCATCTCGAGCCTGCTCACCCTCTCCCTCAAGATGCTCTCCCACGGGGAGCGCATCGAGCCGCGGCCGGTCGTCACCGCGCCCGTCCAGCAGGAGCCGGCTGGCAGCTCGGCCCTCTTCGCCCGTTAGCCCCTCACCGGGACGTCCGTCGGTCGGGTAGGGAGCGCCAGCACGGCGCTCCCGCTCCCGTGGACGTGCGCCATGGACCTGGGGCTGCAAGGGAAGCGCACCCTCGTCACCGGCTCGACCGCCGGCATCGGTCTCGCCACGGCGATCGAGCTGGCGCGCGAGGGCGCGGCGGTGTGGGTGAACGGCCGGACCGAGGCGCGGGTCGAGGCGGCCGTGCGACTGGTGCAGGCGGCCTCTGGCTCAGCCGCGCAGGTCCGCGGCATCGCCGCCGATCTCGCCACCGCGGAGGGTGCGGCGCGCGTCATCGCTGCGGCGCCGGATCTCGACGTGCTGGTGAACAACGTCGGCATCTTCGAGGCCAAGCCCTTCGCCGAGATCTCGGACGCCGACTGGACGCGCTTCCTGGAGGTGAACGTCCTCTCCGGGGTCCGCCTCTCTCGCCACCACCTGCCGCGCATGCTCCAGCGCGGCTTCGGACGCGTCCTCTTCATCTCGAGCGAGAGCGCGCTGCAGATCCCGGCCGAGATGATCCACTACGGAGTGACGAAGACCGCCCAGCTCGGGCTCGCCCGCGGCCTGGCCGAGCTGACCCGCGGCACCGCGGTGACGGTGAACTGCATCCTGGCCGGACCCACCCGAAGCGAGGGGGTGGGACAGTTCGTCGAGGCGCTGGCGCGGCAGCAGGGGAGGAGCGGCGCGGAGGTGGAGCGCGACTTCTTCCAGAGCGCCCGCCCGACCTCGCTCCTCCAGCGCTTCGAGACGACGGAGGAGATCGCGAGCCTCGTCACCTTCGTCGCCAGCGCGCGCGCCTCGGGGGTGAACGGCGCCGCGCTGCGCGTCGATGGCGGGGTGGTGCGGGCCATCGTGTGAGCGTGGTCTGGGCCGCCCTCCGCCCTTCAGGCGAGCGGGTGCGCTGGCACGCCGCGGTGGGCGTGCCCGCGCCAGCCCGCGCGGAGCTCGGCTCGCCAGCGCAGGGCATCGCGCACGAAAGTGGCGGCCCGGACCGGAGCGCGGGCCGCGTCGAGCGCGGCGCGCACGCCGTACGCCGCACGAGTGGCCGGCCCGGCGGCGGCGAGGGCGGCCGCCAGGGAGCGCCCGACGGTCGCGAGGGGACGGGCCGGTGTGTCCGTCAGGAGGCGGAGGACGAGGAAGGGCAGCCCGGCCGCTGCCGCGACCTCGGCGAGCGCCGCCGATTCCATGTCCACCGCCGCCGGCTCCGGGAGTCCGAGGACGCCGTGCGCGACGGCGTGGTCGGCCGACACCATCTGACAGGCCATGGCGTTCTCCGCCACGCGGAGCAGCCCGCGCGGGAGCGCGACCTCGACGGCGCGGCCCTCGACGAGCCGGTGGACGCTCGAGGCGGTCACCCACGCCAGCGGGGCGAGTCCGGCCGTCAGCGCCCCGGCAAATCCGGACGACACGATGAGCGCCGGGCGCGGCTCGGGCGAGGTCCCGCCGCAGGCCAGGAGCCGGTCCGCCAGCGCGGCCGCGGCGCGCGCGGGCCCGACCCCGGTCGTGAGCACCTCGATGCCCGGCGCCATGGCATCGGCGACCCCGCGGCGGCACGCGGCAGCCTCGGTGCCGGTCGCGGCGCACACGAGGATCATGCCAGGCTGCTCCGGCGGAAGCGCCAGGCCAGCGACGCGAGCGTCACGGCGATGACGGCGCCGCTGGCGACCGCCAGCGCGTGATCGCCGATGACGACCGTCATGACGAGGTTGAAGCCGAACACGCCCGCGTAGACGGCGTACACGGCCCAGAGGAAGCGCGGGTGGACGCGCCGCCACGGAGCCCCGCACCACGGCAGCGCCCGCAGCGCGAGCTGGAACGCCCACTGGCTCGCCGCGCCGACGAGGAACCAGCCCGCGAAGTTGGCCGCGGTCACCCCGAAGTAGAACCCGCGGTACGGATAGGCGAACACCTGCCCGAGGAACCACTTGTCGCCCTGGAGCGCCACCGGATCGATCACGACGTCCAGCAGCATCATCACCAGGCCCCCCACGAGCGGGGTCGAGCGGCGGCGCAGCCCCGGCCAGTCGCCGCGCGCGAGCGCCTCCGGCGGGGAGAGGAGCGCCGCCGCCAGGACGTAGCTGAAGTACGACAGGAAGACGAAGGAGAGCGAATCCCAGAATGGGACGTTCGAGATCCACAGCTCGCGGGTGCGCGTCGCGTCGAAGTAGCGGTACGGACCGAAGGGGAAGCCGTTGCGGGTCGAGCTGTACTCGCAGGCGAAGGCGATGAGCCAGGTCGAGAGCGCGAAGGTGGCGGTCCGCCTCCAGCCGAGCTGGTAGACGCCGAAGGCGAGGAAGCAGGCGAAGAACGCGTAGACGTACGGCCGGTGCAGGACCGTGCCCCAGAGCAGCGGCAGGAACCCCGGGGCCGTCATGTCCGCCTAGGCGCCGCTCGCCGCGCAATATCGGCCGAGCGCCATCAGGGGGAAGTAGTGCCGGTACAGGTGATACCGGAGATAGAAGTGACGCGGGAAGCCAGTGCCGGTGAACTCGGCCTCGGCCCAGGACCCCGCCTCCGGTCCGGACGCGAGCTGCCGATCGAGGAGCCAGGCCGTGCCGCGCGCCACCGCCTCGTCCATGGGCGAGCGGTAGGCGAGGAGCCCCATCAGCCCCCACGCCGTCTGCGACGCGGTCGACGGGCCCCGCCCCATGGAGGCGCGGTCCGCGTAGGACGCCAGACCCTCGCCGAAACCGCCGTCGGCGTTCTGGACCGACTCGAGCCACCGGAGGGCGCGCACGACCATCGGATCCGACGCGGCCACGCCCTGCCGGGCGAGCCCGCACAGCACGTTCGACGTCCCGTACACGTAGTTGACGCCCCACCGCCCGAACCAGCTCCCCTCCGGCTCCTGGGAGGACCGCAAGTAAGCGAGCCCGCGGCGCGCGACCGCCCGGTGGGCGCGGTCGCCCAGCAGCCCGAGCGCCTCGAGCACGCGGCCGGTCACGTCGGGCGAGGACGGGTCGCAGAGCGAGTCCATGTCCGAGAACGGGATCTGGTTCAGGTACTCGCGATCGTTCGCCAGGTCGAAGGCGGCCCACCCGCCGTCCCGGTTCTGCATGGAGACCATCCAGGCCACCCCCCGCCGGATGGCCTCGGTCCGACGTGAGGCGGGGTCGCCCTTCAGGAAGGCGAGCACCACGGCGGCCGTGTCATCGACGTCGGGGTACCACGTGTTGACGTGTTCGAATGACCACCCCCCCGGCTCGCCCTGCCGGTTGTAGATCCGCCAGTCGCCGTGCTCGGCGAGGATCTGCTTGCCCTCGATCCAGCGGCGCACCGTCGCGAGCCGCGGGTCCCGTCCGTCGTGGCCCGAGTCGGCGAGGCCGATGAGCGAGAGCGCCGAGTCCCACACCGGTGACTGGCACGCCTCGATGCGGAAGCCACCCTCGTCGGCGATGCCGAAGCGCTCGATCGCCTCGAGGCCGCGCCGGACCGGCGTCGAGTCGAGCGCGTGGCCTGCGAGGTGGAGCGCCAGCACGCCGTTCACCATCGGCGGGAAGATGCCGGCCCAGTCGCCGTTCTCCTCCTGGTGGTCGAGGATCCAGCGATCGCAGGCCTGCAGCGCCGCCCGCCGCGCCCGCGCCAGGGGGGCGAGGTCGCGGACGCGATCGTGGAGCCGGAGGAGCGCGTCCCCTCCGTTGAAGAAGGCCTTCCAGCCGGGGCCGTCCACGCGCAGCGAGGTGAGCAGCGACGGGCGGTACGGCACGCTCTTCCGCGCCGGCTCCAGCCACAGGTGATCGAGCCAGTCGTTTTCCGGGGAGCGGCCGTTGGGGAGCGCGAACACCGGGCGGTGGTGGGTCACGACGAAGAGCGGGACCATCGTGCTGCGCGCCCAGCTCGAGAGCCGGTAGATGTTGATGGGGCTGAAGCTCGGCAGGAACACGATCTCCGGGGGGATCGACGGCACCGCGGCCCACGGGAACAGCCCGAAGAGCGCCAGGTTGATGCGCGTGAAGACGCGCACGGCCGCGATCCCGCCCAGGTCCCGGATCCGCTGCGCCGCCCGGAGCAGGCGCTCGTCCTCGAGCGGCAGGCCGAGGAGGCGCAGCGCCAGGTAGGTCTCGACGGTGGTGGAGACGTCGCCGGCGAGACCCTCGCCGATGCCCCAGCTGCCGTCGCTCCGCTGGCGCGAGAGCAGGTAACGGGCGATGCCGTCCTTCCTCCCGGCGAGCTCGAGCCCGAGCGCGTGGCGCAAGAGCACGTACTCGGCGGTGATGGTGGTGTTCGACTCGAGCTCGGCGCACCAGTGGTCGCGGCGCTGGATCCGGAACAGGAAGTCCTGCGCCGAGGCGGCCGCCTGGCGGGCGCGCGCCGCGAGCGAGGGGGAGGCGCGCTCGAGCCGCGCCGCGCTCAAACACTCCCCCCATTCCGCAGCGCGATGCCCGAGGTGGCGGCGCACCAAGCGGAGGAGGGGATGAGGGCGAGCTTCGCGGCGAAGCCGAGGTGGGCGCGCCCGTGGAAGACGTCATATCCGGCGGCGCGGATCTTTCCGAGGATCCCGGAGTAGGCCTCGACGGCGAACTCGAACGCCACGCGCGCCCGGGCGCCGGAGAGGAGCGGGATGAGCGCTCGCCCCCGCCGGTAGAGGCCCTGCGCGCGCTCGATCTCGAACTCCATCAGCGCGCGGAAGCGCCCGTCCACGCGGGCCGTGCCCAGGTCGGCCTCGGACAAGCCGAAGCGGCGCAGGTCCTCGCGCGGCAGGTAGAGCCGGCCGCGGGCGAGGTCCTCGCCGACGTCGCGCAGGATGTTGGTGAGCTGCATGGCCGTGCCGAGCGTCTTCGCGTGCTCGAGCGCTCGACTGCCGGCGCGGTAACCGGCGATCGGCGTGATCATGAGCCCGACCGTGCCCGCCACCCGGTAGCAGTAGAGCTCGAGGTCCGCGAAGGTCTCGTAGGGCGCCGGCTCGAGGTCCATGGCGACGCCGGCCACGAGGTCGTCGAACGGCTGGAGCGGGAGCCGGTAGCGGCGGACGGTCTCGCCCAGCACGGCGAAGCGAGGCTCGTGGCTCTCGCCGGCGACGGCGCGGCGGAGCTCCTGCTGCATCCAGCGCAGGCGGTCGCGGATGCCCGCGGGGGTGTCGCCGGGGGCGGGCTCATCCACCAGGTCGTCCGCGACGCGAGCGAAGCCGTACAGGGCGGCGATGGCGTTGCCGCGCTCGCCGCCGAGCACGCGCGCCATCATGTGAAACGTCTTGCCGTTCTCCCGCAGGATCTGCCAGCACTCGGCCCAGCCCTGGAGCAGGGCGGCCTGGGAGACGCCATCACGGGGTCGGGGTGTCGAGTCGGTGGATGCGATCTGCATGGGTCCCCTCAGGTCCCTCGGTTCATCCGCTGGTCCGCGCGGACCGCCGCGATCTTCCCGGACAGCGCTGCCGTCGGTACGGCGCCCGGCCAGACCGTGAAGTGCCCTGCCGTGTGGAAGTTCTCGAGCGGGGTCGCCACATGGGCGAGCGGGTTCGCGAACGGGAAGTTCCGCCAGTTGAGCTCGAAGCCGCAGGTGCCGCCGAAGGCGTTGCGCGTGAAGCGAAAGGCCGAGGAAGGCGAGCCCACGTCGAGGTACGCCACGCGGTCGCGCACGCCGGGCACGAGCTCCTCGAACGAGGTCAGGAGCTGGTCTGCCACGGCCCGCTTCAGGCGGCGATAGTCGGGCGGCCGCGGCGGCGGCACGCGCTCGCGGGCCGGATCGCCGGTGGACCCCGAAGCCCAGCCGCCGCTCCAGTCGTGCCGGGTGAACGCCTGCAGCACCACCGCCGACCGCGCGCGGCCAGGGGCCGGGTCGACCACGTCGTGCGCGGTCACCTCGAGGAACGCCTTGCGGTGCGCCTCCGGATCGCTCGGGTCGAGCGCCGTCTGGCAAGCGAAGCTCGGGAAGAAGAAGACGTGCGAGGTCTGGAGCCGGTCGCGCAGCTCGGCCGGAGGGAGGTCGAGCCCGAGGTATACCGAGACCATCGCGTCCGAGTGGCGCGTCGCGTCGAGGCGCGCGAGCTCGCGCGCCGGGTACCGCTCCGCGCCGACGAGCTGGTGGACGGCCTGGCGGTAATCGCCGCTGTAGACGATCTCCTGGGCCTCGAACCGGCCGCCCTTCCGGGTCAAGACGGCCGTGACCCGATCGCCGCGCTTCTCCAGGGCGGTCACGGTGCTCTTGAAGAGGAAGTCGACGCCGCGCTCGCGGAGCCGCGCCACCCAGCGGTCGAACCAGGGCTGCAGCCCGCCCTCCGGGTACCAGTAGTCGTGCGCCCACAGGTGCCAGAAGGCGGAGGCCACGAAGACGTTCATGCGGGAGTACCCGCACCGCGAGAGCAGATCGCGCACGCCCGACGGCGGGAGCTGCCGCTCGTACCAGGCCGTGAAGTCCCCGAGGAGCCACGTGCGGAGATCGTCGAGCCGCCGCAGCGCGCCGGCCGGCGAGGCGGTCGCGGAGCCGGCCACCAGTGCCCGGGCGACCCAGCGCGCCACCGAGAGGGGGCTCTCGTCCTGCACGTAAGGCACGCGCTCGGGCGTGAAGAGCTGCTGGACGAGCTGCGAGGTGCGTTCGTGCAGCGCGAACGCGCGGGCGAACCCGGTCGCGCTCTCCGGGAAGGCTTCCTGGAAGGCCCGCCGCGTCTGCGGCAAGGACTCGACCACGGTGTCGAGCCCGGGCATGACGAGGCGGTAGCGGGCGCGCCGGAACCTTGCGAGGTCCGAGAGGCCGTACTGCTCGAGGAGCGCGAAGACGATGCCCATGTCCTCGAAGGACTGGCACCCGACGTCGAAGTAGAAGCCCCGGCGCCACATCCCCGACATGAGACCACCTGCCTGGTGGTTGTGCTCGAGGACGAGCACGCGGTGGCCGCGCCGCTCGAGATCGGTCGCGGCCACCAGCCCGGCGATGCCTGCGCCCACCACGATCGCGTCGTATCGCGAGGGAGTGGCCACGGCGTTCATTCGTCCGCCGTGGGGTCGGGGGCGCGCAAGAGCGTGCGCTGCGCGAGCTCGGGGATCGTACGGCAGCCCGTCACGAACATGGTCGTGCGCAGCTCCTCGACGACCCGGCGGATGGCGAGCACGGCCGCCTCGACCGACTCGTCCGCCGCGCGCAGGAACGGCAGCGCCAGCGCGGCCGCGTCGGCGCCGAGGGCGAGCGCCTTCGCCACCTCGATGCCGTTGCGGATCCCTCCGGAGGCGATCACGACCCGGTCCGGCAGGACGCTGCGGCAGATGGCGATGCTCTCCGGGGTCGGGATCCCCCAGCGCGCGAACAGCTCGCCGGTGCTGCGCTGGACCGGGTCGGTGGTGCGCAGGCTCTCGATCTTCGACCACGAGGTGCCGCCCGTGCCCGAGACCTCGACGCCCGCCACGGGGAGTTCGCGGATCTTGAGCGCGGTGGCGCGGCTGATGCCCGCGCCGACCTCCTTCAACAGGACCGGGACGCCCAGCTCCGGCACCACCGCCCGCAGCTTCGAGACGAGGCCCGAGAACCGCGTGTCGCCCTCGGGCTGGATCGCCTCCTGCAGCGGGTTCAGGTGGAAGAAGAACGCGTCGCACCCGACCGCCTCGATGAGGCGGCGGAGCTCGGGCACGCCCACGCCGTAGTTGAGCTGGACGGCTCCCACGTTCCCGAAGAGGAGCGGCAGCCGCGGCGCCGCCTCGCGCACCGCATAGGTGCCCCGCGTCGAGGGATCCCCGATCATCTTGCGCTGCGAGCCGAGCGCGAAGGCCACCCCGCACGCCTCGGCCGCGAGCGCGAGCCGCCGGTTCAGCTCGCCGGCGCGCGGCGTCCCCCCCGTCATGGCCCCCACCACGAGGGG
>DASPZP010000383.1:0-1679 GCA_035636195.1 Anaeromyxobacteraceae bacterium | reverse complement strand
CAGGACGCGCGGGACTTCTTCAAGGTGGGCGTGGTGGCCGAGCTGTCCGGCGACCTCGCCACGGGCGGCAACGTCACGAAGCGCGGCTACGACCTGTGGGCCCAGGCCGTGAACGAGGCCGGCGGCATCACCGTCGGCGCGAAGAAGTACCCGGTGAAGCTCTTCTACGCGGACGCTCAGTCGAACCCATCCCAGGGAGCCGCGGCGGCGGAGCGCCTCATCACCCAGGAGCACGTGGACTTCATCCTCGGGCCGTACGCCTCTGGCGTGACCATCGCCGTGGCGCCCGTCGTCGAGAAGTACAAGGTGCCGATGATCACGGGCTCCGCCGAGTCGCCCATGATCTGGCGGCAGAAGTTCCTCTACACGTTCGGTACCGTCCCGCCGGTCAACTTCACCGGCGCGGCGGCCATCCAGACCCTGGCCGGCCTCTCTCCGGCCCCGAAGACGGCGGTCATCTTCGGCTCGAACGACACCTTCTCCAAGGCCACCGCCGAGGCGTTCGAAGGCGCCGCCAAGAAGGCGGGCATCAAGGTCCTCAAGTTCAACATCGTCCCGGCGGGCCAGGACCTCACGCCGCTCATGTCGGCCGTGAAGGGGATGCGGCCCGACCTGGTCGCCTTCGGCGGCCACGACGAGGAGCTCATCAAGCTCGTGAAGGGCATGCACCAGATCGACTTCACGCCCAGCGCGCTCCTCATGCACTACGGCGTGACCGAGCCGGCGTTCGTGGAGGCCCTCAAGGGCGACGCGAACCAGGTGTTCGGGGGCGCCGTCTGGACCGCGACCACGCGGACCAAGAGCCAGGTCCTCTGGAAGGACGCGCCGACCTACGAGGCGGCGTCGCAGAAGGCGTTCCGGGTCGGCGCCGACTACACGCAGGCGGGCTGCTCCGCGGCCGGGATCGCCTTCCAGGTGGCCCTGCAGCAGGTCGGCGCGGCGCCGCCCCTCTCGGAGGCGAAGCGGGCGGAGCTGATCAAGGCGCTGGAGGCGGTCGACGTGGAGACCTTCTACGGCAAGGTGAAGTTCGCCACCGACGGCGAGTTCTACCACTCCAACGTCGGCCTCGCGCCGCTCACGGTGCAGATCCAGGGCGGCAAGGTCGCGGTGGTCGGGCCGAAGAAGGACGCCGACGCGCCGGCGCAGTACCCGATGACGCCCTGGGCCAAGCGGTAGCCCGGGAGGGTGGGGGCCGGGGCGTCGCCGCAATTGCCCCGGTCCTCGCCGATGACTCGCCGGCCGGAGGTGACGAGCCATGGAGCTTTTGCCGCAAGCCCTCGTCGACGGCATCATGCTGGGGGCGATCTACATCATCATCGCGGTCGCGTTCTCCCTGGTGTACGGCGTCATGCACGTCATCGACTTCGCGGTCGGTGAATGGATCATGCTCGGTGCGTTCGCCGGGTTCCATCTCAACCAGCGCACCCACGTCGATCCCTTCCTCCTCCTCCCCGTCGTCTTCGTCGTCTTCGCGGCGCTGGGCTACCTGATCCAGCCGCTCATCCAGCGGGTGCTCTCCGGCCACAAGGGGAACCCGCTGCTGATGGGGCTCGTCTTCACCTTCGGGCTCTCCCTCATGTTCCGCGGGCTGGCCCAGACCTTCTTCGGCTTCTACAGCCACTCGACGCCCTCGCGCTTCTCCACCGGGTCGTTCTTCTTCGAGAAGGGCGGCTTCTTCC
>DASPZP010000382.1:0-8518 GCA_035636195.1 Anaeromyxobacteraceae bacterium | reverse complement strand
CTCGGATCCGACGGATCGCGGCGCGCCATCTGGTTACCGGCCTGCGTCCAGCTTCCGCAGAAGATCCAGCAGCCGCACGCGGTCGTGCCGTCGTCCTGAAGATGAGCGAAGGTGGCGAGCTGCTCGCCCTCCTTGGCGAGGAACTGGCCCGGGCTCTTGGGATCGGGGACATCCGCGAGCGCCCAGCCGTTGTACTCGCGCGCCAGCTCGTCCGGCTGCGGGAACCTCCGCTGCTTGTACGGCCAGGTGAGCTTCAGGATCGGGTCGGGGAACGTGCCCCCCTCCTTCTCGTAGAGGTCGCGGATCCGGACGAAGAGGTCGCCGATGACCTCCGGGTCGGTCTTTCCCTCACCGGGTGGCTCGGCGCCCTTCCAGTGCCACACCAGCCAGCGCCCCGAGTTCACGAGCGATCCGTCCTCCTCGGCGAAGCAACCGGAGGGCAGCCGGAAGACCTCGGTCTGGATCTTCGACGGATCGACGTCGTTGTACTCCCCGTGATTCTCCCAGAACTTCGACGTCTCGGTGGAGAGCGGGTCGATGATCACCAGGAACTTGAGCTTGGAGAGCGCCTCGATCCCCTTCTTCTTGTTGGGCGCGGAGCCGAGCGGGTTGAAGCCCTGGCAGACGTACCCGTTCATCTTGCCCTGGTACATCAGGTCGAAGGCGACGAGGATGTCGTAGGACTTGTCGTGCTTCGGCAGGAAATCGTAGGCCCAGTCGTTCTCCTTGGTCGCGGCCGGCCCGTACCACGCCTTCATGAGCGAGACGTGGAACTTGGGATAGTTCTGCCAGTAGTTCATCTGCCCTGGCCTGAGCGGCTTCAGGGTCCGCTTCTCGATGTAGGTCTTGTAGTCGGTGTCGGCCTCGGTCGGGAGCGTGAGGTAGCCGGTCAGCGAGTTCGAGAGCAGCCCGAGATCGGTGAGCCCCTGGATGTTCGAGTGGCCGCGCAGCGCGTTGAGACCGCCACCGGGCATCCCGATGTTGCCGAGGAGGAGCTGGACCATGGCCATCGCGCGGATGTTCTGGGAGCCGACCGAGTGCTGCGTCCAGCCCAGCGCGTACAGGCACGTCATGGTGCGGTCCGGGACCGCGGTGGTGGCGATGGTCTCGCAGATCTTGAGGAAGAGGTCCTTGGGCGTGCCGGTGATCTCGGAGACCTTCTCCGGCGTGTAGCGCTCGTAGTGCTTCTTCATGAGCTGGAAGACGCAGCGCGGGTGCTGCAGCGTGGGATCGATCTTGGCGTAGCCGCTCGGGTCGAGCTCGTACGCCCAGGTCGTCTTGTCGTAGCTCCGCTTCTCCGCGCTGTAGCCGGAGAAGAGGCCGTTCTCGAACTGGTAGTCTTCGCGCACGATGAAGGGCGCGTTGGTGTAGGCCTTCACGTATTCGTGCTGGATCTGGTCGCGCGCGAGCAGGTAATGGATGAGGCCGCCCAAGAAGGCGATGTCGGTGCCGGGGCGGATCGGCGCGTAGACGTCGGCGACGGCGGCCGAGCGCGTGAAGCGCGGATCGATGACGATCAGCCTCGCCCGGTTCTTGACCTTCGCCTCGATGACCCACTTGAAGCCGCAGGGGTGCGCTTCGGCGGGATTGCCTCCCATCACCACGACGACGTTGGCGTTCTTGATGTCGACCCAGTTGTTGGTCATCGCGCCACGGCCGAATGTCGGGGCCAGACCGGCCACCGTGGGGGCGTGTCAGACGCGCGCCTGGTTGTCGATGGCCGCCATCCCCAGCGCGCGGACGACCTTGTGCGTGATGTAGCCCGCCTCATTCGAGGACGCACTCGCGGCGAGGAGGCCGGTCGACGTCCACCGGTTCACGGCGAGGCCGTTGGCGTTCTTCTGGATGAAGTTCTTGTCGCGGTCGTCCTTCATGTGCCGGGCGATCCGGTCGAGCGCCCAGTCCCACGTGACGCGCTTGAAGCTCGTCTCGCCCGGCCCGCGGTACTCGGGGAACTTGAGCCGGTCCGGGGAGCGGACGAAATCGAGGAGCGAGGCGCCCTTGGGACAGAGCGTGCCGCGGTTCACCGGATGGTCCGGGTCGCCCTCGATGTGGATGATCTCGCTGCGCGCGTTCTTGGAGCGATCCCCGAGGCCGTACATGACGATGCCGCAGCCGACCGCGCAGTACGGGCACGTGTTGCGCGTCTCGGAGGTGTGGGCGAGCTTGAACTGGCGCACCTCGGCCAGCGCCGGCCTGGGCGAGAACCCGAGCGCCGCCAGGCTGGACGCGCCGAGCCCGCCGGCCGCGTACTTCACGAACTGTCTACGGGTGACTTGCATGGCAGTGAGCCCCCGGACGCCGAGATCTAAAAACGGCTTTTTCCGGAGGGAGGGCGCACGCGGCTTCCCCCTGTTGGGTGGCTATGCCAGGTGGACCCAAGAAAGGCGGGCACCGCCACGAAGGCGCAGCGCGTCGCGCAACGGGCGTTGCGACCGTGAAGCACGGCACCCCGAGCTGCGGGCCGGCTGCGCGCATGAAGACGGTGCCGGAGGCCGTTTCCTTGCGTTGACAAGGCAGCCCCAAGCGGGCTAGCAAGCGCTCCACTTGCTCACGAGTCCGGTAGTCCGGTCGAGCGTGGCCGCGAGCCGCCTGCCCATACGCATTGCGCGCCGCCTCGATCGGCTTGCGGCGCAGGCGCACCGCTTCCACCGCTTCGCGCACCACCCGCTCTGCGCCGCCTACGCCGGGGAGACCCTCCGCGTCGGGCGGCGCGGGCGCGTGTGCAAGGGGTGCGCGGCGGCGGCCGTCGGCGCCTTTCTCGGGGTGGGGCTGGGGTTCGCCGTGCCCGTCCCGCCGCCGGCGGTGCTGTGCGGGCTGCTGATGGCGACCGCCGTTGCGGTCGCATCGCTCAGCGGGGGCGGCGGGGGACAAGCCCCCGCCCTACACCCTGACCCCGAGCGCGACCGCGACCCCGAGCGCGACCGCGACCCCGACCTCGACCTCGACCTCGACCCCGACCCCGACCTCGACGTCGACCTCGACCGCCATCCCGTCCGCGCGTCGAAGCTCCTCACCCGCAGCCTTCCAGCCGCTTCCGCGGCTTGCCATGCCGTCCTTGGCGCACGCGCCGTTTCGGCCACCGGCCTGGCGATCGCCGTGGGCACGCTCGCCCTCCTGGCCGTTGGCGTGCTCGCCTACCGCCGCCGCGGTCCGGACCGGTCGCCCTGCGCGGAGTGCCCGGAGCGCGGCGGGCCGCGGGTGTGCAGCGGCTTTGAGCCCATCGCGCGGCGGGAGAAGGCCTTCGCCCGCCTCGCCGGACGCCTTCTCCGGGCAGGGCCGCCGCGGGGGCACTAGAAGGCGGGGCCGCATGCCGAAACCCGCCGTCGTCATCCGCCCGGCGCGCCCCTCCGACCTGCCTGCGCTGGGCCGGCTCGGAGCGGCGCTCGCCGCGGCCCACCACGCCTGGGATCCCGAGCGCTTCTTCGTCACCCCGCACATGCACGAGGGCTACGCCTGGTGGCTCGGGAAGGAGCTCCGGAATCCGCGCGCGGTCATCCTGACCGCGGCGCGTGGGCGGCGGGTGGTGGGCTACGCCTACGGTCGCCTCGAGCCCCGCGACTGGAACGCCCTCCGCGATCGTTGCGGCTTCGCGATCGACCTCATCGTCGAGCCGGGCGCGCGCGGCAGCGGTATCGGGCGAAGGCTCGTCGAGGAGCTCTGCGCGGCGCTCGTCGCGAAGGGCGCCCCGCGCATCGTCCTCGGAGCTGCGGCGAAGAACCGCTCCGCCCAGCGCCTCTTTCGGGGGATAGGGTTCCGCCCGACCATGGTTGAAATGGCCCGCGAGACGCCCCTGAAAGCATCGCCCGCGCCAGAATCCAAACCAGCGCCAAGACGAGTGATTCGGCGAGTCTCACCCTAGTTTCTGGACTCCTACCCGGGCGAGGTGTTGGGTTTCGTCTCGCCATGATGATGACGAGCTCCCTGGACGACCCGCACGAACGTTACGCCCGCGCCGCAGCGCGGGCGGGCCTCACCCTTCACCATCTCGATCCCGGCGATGATTCCCTGCGCGCCGGCCTCGCCGAGTGGGAGCGCCTGGCCAGGGCGCTCCTCGGCGCCGGTGAGCTGGACACCGAGACGCGTTCGCGGCTCGAGGACGACCTCCGCATCGTGGAAGAGCTGCGGCGCGTGCTCACGGGCGAGGAGCCCGGCGAAGGTACCGCCCGGGAGCGCGAGCTGTGCGTCGTGCGCGGCGCCGGCCGGATGCAGGGCGTCTGCTCCTTCTTCGAGTGCCCCGCTGGCGTCTTCATCGAGCTGCTCGCGACGGCGCCCTGGAACCTCGTGCGGGGTCCGCGCGGGCGCGACCTCCGCGCCGTTCCGGGCGTCGGCAAGGCGCTCCTCGACCACGCCGAGGCGCTCTCGGAGCTGAACGGCCACGGGGGGCGCATCGCGCTCCAGGCCGAGAACCCGCGCTGCCTCGAGCTGTACCGGCGGCTCGGCTTCGCCGTCATGCAGCCCGACGACGAGCCCCTGGCGCTCGTGCCGCGCGGCGAGCGCGGCTGGTCGCCGTCGCTCCTGCGGGTGGCAGCCGGCAAGCCGGGCGCCGAGGAGGCGACGAGCCCCTGGCTGCTGCTCGACCCGTCGCGGGCGGCTCCGGCGAGGCGCGTGGCGGCCTGATCGCGAACCGCGGGAAGGTGCGGGCGGAGATCCGGCCCCTCACCCTGCGTAGCCGACCGCCCAGTAAGCCAGGCGGCCGGCGAGCTCGCGCAAGGCATCGGTGCTCTGCTTCAGCGCGTCCGCGCGCGGCAGCCAGCTCTCCCCATGGCCATCGCCAGCGCGCCGGTCGACCGGCAGCGCGTCCGGGTTCATCCCGGCTCGGCGGAAGGCTCCCAGCGCGCGCGGCAGGTGCGCGGCGCTCGTGATGAGGAGCAGCGAGCGCCAGCCGCGGGAGGAGACGATGGGGCCGGAGAAGGCGGCGTTCTCCTGGGTGTTGCGGCTCTTGGGCTCGACCACGATGCGGTCGGCCTGGACGCCCCAGGCGCGGAGCTCCTCGGCCACGAGCTCCGCTTCGGAGCGCTCGCCCGGTTCCGGGTGGACGGACCCGCCGGTGAGGAGGATGTTGCGGGCCCTCCCTTCGCGCAGCAGCGTGTAGGCGGTGGCGAGGCGGTCGGCGGCCGCCGTCAGCTCGAGCCGGCCGCTCGCGCGCGCGGCGGGGCTGTCGACCTCTCCAGAGAGGACCACCAGCGCGTCGTAGATCACGCCGGCGCGCTGGGTCGAGATGGCGGAGGCCTCCACGCGCCGCATGAGGCCGTTCGCCACCGGCTCGATCGAGAAGAGATACAAGACGGCGGCCGCGAGGATGACCAGGGCGGCCGGCCGGCGCGGTCGCGCCCGCGATGGGAGCGCCGCGGCGAGCATGAGGAGGAGCACCCAGGTCACGGGCGCCACCGCGAGGTCGAGGATCTTGGAGAGGGCGAGGAACATGCTCGGTCAGCATGGTGACAGGAGCACGCCGCCCACTCAATGCCGTCGAGCAGCCTGCCTGCCGGGGGAGAAGCTTGCCCCCGCGGTGCATCCCTGATACGCCCCGCCCATGAAAAGGGACGCCGACGGCCAGCGCATCGCGCTCTTCGTGGACTTCGAGAACCTGGTGACCCGCACCGGGCTCTCCGCCGAGCAGTTCGACGTCGGGCCCGCGCTCGACACGCTGCTCGACAAGGGCAAGGTCCTCTTTCGCCGCGCCTACTGCGACTGGACGCGCTTCGCCCCGGCCACCCGCAACCTGCACGAGCACGGCGTGGAGCTCATCGACGTGCCCCCGTCCACCCGCGCCGGCAAGAATGGCGCCGACGTCCGGCTCGTCATCGACGCGCTCGAGCTCGCCTACCTGCGCGAGCACATCGACACCTTCGTCATCGCCTCCGGCGACTCCGACTTCTGCCCGCTCGCGTACAAGCTGCGCGAGGTGGGCCGGACCGTGATCGGCATGGGGGTCCGCGAGGCGACGAGCCCCCTCTTCGTGAAGGCCTGCGACGAGTTCATCTACCTGCGCCCCGCCTCGAACCGGCGCGACCGCGGCGCCCCCAACCGCGAGAAGGCGAACGAGAAGGAGAAGGGTCCGCCGAAGCCGGCGGTCATCCCGGAGGTGGCGCGCGAGGCCGCCGCAGCCATCCTGGCCCGCGCCACCGGTCCGGTGAACCCCTCCGCCATCAAGGAGTTCATCGTCCGCAAGGAGCCCGATTTCGACGAGCGCGAGCACGGCTTCCCGACGTTCAAGAAGCTCCTCGAGACGATGGAGAAGGACGGGCTCCTCAAGCGCGAGCAGGGCGCGAAGGGCCAGTGGTACGTGGTCGCGCCCTGAACGAGCCCTCGCCCCGAGACTGCCCTACCGGGCGCCCCCACAGCTGGCCTGCCGCCGTCCGCCGAGGCGACGCACCTTCACGCCCTGGACGGCGTGTGGGGGCCGGCGATGAAGCTCGATTCGTTCGCGAGGGCTGGCGCGTGCGCGCTGGCGGTCTTCGGTTGCAGCAGCGCGAAACATCCCGCCCCAGCGGCCGAGCTAGACGCGGGCACCCCGCCCGTCGTGACCCCTCCCGATGCGGGGCCCACCCGCATCGGCAGCTGGACGTACTACGGCGAGGGACAGGGCCTGTCGAAGGACGTGCGGGACGCCTCGCCCGACGAAGGCGGCAACGTGTACGTGGCCGGCGGCGATGCGCTCTACGCGAAGCAGCGCGCAGGCGACCAGTTTCTGAGGTTCGACTGGCAGAACGCCGGCCTCTCCAGGAAGTGCAACGACCCGGCTCAGATGAACGTCGACTTCCCCACGACCCCCTTCTTCCAGTGTCCGGTCAACTCGGTGGGGGGCGCGGCACCAGGCAAGGCCATCGTCGGCTTCGACGGCTTCGGTCACGAAGGCGACGGCGGCGCCTCGTGGGCCCTCGAGACCGGTGGGGCGGACGTGGTCGCGTTCGATCCCGCGAAGGGAACCCTGGCGAGGACACGGCACGTCCTCACCGCCGCTCCGCCCCACGTCATCTGCGACAACGGGCACACGGAGTGGGTGACCACGTGCCTGGAGCCTCCGCCGGTCCTGGGGCAGCCGCCCCTCGTCCTCTGGTTCTGGGAGAACGGGCGGCGCCTGACGCGCCGGATCCGCCGCGTCGTCGTGAACCACGACCCGAGCTCGCAGCTGTACGGTGACGTCTGGATGGGAGGCAACCACGGCACGCTCCAGGTCCTGCTCAACAACGCCCCGGCCCGCGGCTGGGTCGATACGGTCGACCCCGCCTTCGGCTTCGACGCGAAGTGGCAGGAGGCGAAGGACGTCTGGGAGCACGTGCACCCCGCTGTCGACAACCCCGCCGTCCCGGGCGACATCATCGTGGGCGAGGGCTACGGCGTCTCCATCGACCCGCGCAACGGGCAGCCCTGGGGATCGAACGGAATCCGCACCACCGGGATGTTCGGATATCCGGACCTCGTCCACCGGCAGTGGGGCTTCTCGACGAACACGCTGGCGGTGTGGCCAGAGTTTCCGCTCGGCGACGACATCCGCTCGATCTCGCACTGTCCGGACGGCTTGCTGTGGGTCGCTTCCACCTCCCACGGCCTCGCCCGCATCGACACCGACAACCTGGCGCTGCTGCCGGTTCGCTTCCCGCTGCCCGGCGGCGCCGGCGCGCTCACCGTCGCGTGCGATCCGGACGGCTCGCTCTGGGTCGGCCGTGCCGCCGGAGGCGTCCTGCGCTTCAGGAACGGGCAGTTCGAGGCGATCGATCCCACCCCGGCGGCGCCCGCCTTCGCCTCGCAGCCGGTGCTCAACATCCAGTTCGACGTCTGGACGACACCGCGCATCGTCTACTTCGCCCATGGCGCTTCCACCGACGCGCAGGGGCTCGTCACCGCCGCAGGAGGCGTCGCCGCCTACGATGGCCCCTGAGGTCCCGCCGGCGCTCGACGGTGTCGCGGGCTGCGCCGCCCGTCCCGTGAGCACGCGAGCTGCAGGTCGACCATCCGGCGGAAGGCCGCCCTCATCGGCTCGAAGCGCGACGGGTCGCCCTCCAGCTCGCCCAGCGCCAGCGCGACGGCCTCCAGCGTCGAGAGGCAGTGGGGAGCAGGCTCGCGCCGGAGGTCGCGGTACCCACTCGCCGCGGCCGAAGCGACGCGCACGCGGGGCAATGCGGCGAGCCAGGGATTCGCGGCCAGCATCTTCTCGGACTGCAACCAGGTCCCGTCGAGGACGAACAGGACGGGGACCGCTTCGGCGAGCTCCGTCGCCGGGATGGACGCGGCCCCCGGGTAAAGCAGCGCGGCGCCGGGCCAGAGCGCAGCTCTCTGCACCGCATCGTCGCTGCCGAACGCGAAGCCCCGGTGCAGCTCGCAGTTCGCGAGCGCCAGGCGCGTCAGCCAGGCGCTGCAGATGGCGAGGCGAGCCTCGCGCGGGTGCTGCAGGAGCACCACGCGCGTCGCCGTGGCGACCGGGACGAGGTCGCCGCAGACGCAGAAGCTGGTAGGCCGCAGGCACCGCGAGCACGTCGATCGCACCGCGCCCGTTTCCCAGGAATGGCGCACG
>DASPZP010000381.1:0-5165 GCA_035636195.1 Anaeromyxobacteraceae bacterium | reverse complement strand
CCAGGGGGACACGACCATCTCCAAGGCGCGCTTCGACGTGACCCGCCTCGGCTCGCTCCCGGTCGACGAGCGCCAGGCGGCGGTGGATCGCCTCCACTTGCCCGAGGACGATCCCAAGCACATGCCGCCCCTGCGCTTCCGCCGGCTGTCGGCGGACGAGATCGCGCGCGCGTCGTCGGCGCTGATGCCCTAGGCCTCACGATTCTACACATCGCCATCGGCCCAGCCCGGCGCTTGTGGACCACGCCGAGGTCCGGGCGGGTTGGCCATGAGGGGGCGGCCCGGGTCTTCCGCCGGGGTCGGGGCGCCTGCGCAGCGCTTACGGCTTCGTCGCGCGCGGCGCGCAGGTTGCTTTCACCCCGCCCGCGCTCCAGCAGGCAACTCGAGCGCCGTAGCGCGGGTGGCCGCCGCGCCGATCGTCGCGGCTGAACGTTGACACCCACCGACGACGACAGCGGACGAATTCACTTGACAGCCTCGACACGGATTTCGCGGTCCCGTGACGAGCATCGTCGGCAACGCCCGTCGCTGCGCGTGCCCTTGTCCTTCGGCCACGACCGCGTCGGGCGCGGAGGGGTCGCGCGGGGCTCGGGCGAAACGGGCGCAGGCCGCAGCCTGGCGCGTTTGGCGAGGCCGAAATACCCGGGGTTACAAAGAGGCATGGACAAGCTCAACGTGGGAGATCTCGTCGCAGTTTCGGATGGCCAGCTCACCGAGGGGGTCTACAGGCTGTGCAGCGAGGAGCGGGCCATCGTGGTGGAGCAGCTCATCCACCTGGCGGAGATCGAGCGCAGGAACCTTCACCTCGAGCTCGGGTACGGGTCGACGTTCGACTTCTGCCGGCGATTCCTCGGGCACATCAAGAGCAAAGCGTTCCGTCGCTCGACCGCGGCGCGACTGCTCGCGCGCTTTCCGGTGCTCGCCGACCACCTGCGCGACGGCCGGCTGTGCGTCACCACGCTCGTCCAGCTGCGTGATGTGCTCGTCGAGCACCGGCTCGACGAGGTTCTGGCACGCGCCGCGGGGAAGACCGAAGACGAGATCAAGGAGCTCGTGGCCGCGCTCGAGCCGAAGCCGGCGCCGCTGGATCTGTTCCGCCGCCTGCCGGCGCCGGCGCCGGTCACAGAATTCGGTTCCTGCCCGGAACCGCTTGCGGTCCCGGAGCGGCCGCCCGCCAAGCTCGAGCCGATCTCCGAGGAGCTCCGCGTGCTCCGCATCACGGTCGGGCGGGACTTCGCCGACGACCTGGCGCGGGCCCGCGCGGCGTTCGGCGGGGACATCCCGGCGGTCATCCATCACTGCCTGCGCGTCGCGCTCGAGCACTACGAAAGGAGACGGCGCGGCACCGGCCGGGCGGCGGGCGGCCAGAGCCGGGCACGAGGCCGGTACATCGTGGCGGCCGTTCGCGACGCGGTCTGGCGACGCGACGAGGCGCGCTGTGCCTACCTCGGCCCGAACGGCATCCGCTGCACCGCGACCGAGCGGCTCGAGGTCCACCATGTCGTGCCGTTCGCCCGCGGTGGCCAGCCGACCCTCGAGAACCTGGCGCTGCGCTGCCGGTTATGCCGCGCGCGGCATAACCGGCATTATGCCGACTCCGGGATTATGCCGCGTAGGCTCGCGCCGCCCGTCGGTGGTGATCTCGTCCTACGCGGCATAATCAGAGGCTCTCCAGGAAGGCGAGCAGCGAGTCCTTCGGCCTGAAGCGCTGCCGACCCACGTGGGGCGGCGCCGTGCGCGCGAGCGCGCGCTCCTTCATCGCGAGGTCCGCGTCGAGATAGATCTGCGTGGTCTCGACGCCCTCGTGGCCGAGCCAGAGTGCGATGACGGCGCGGTCGACGCCGGATTCGAGGAGGTGGACGGCGGTCGTGTGGCGCAGGACGTGCGGCGTGACGTGCTTGCGCTCAAGCGTTGCGCAGGAGCGCGCGGCGATCGCGAGGTGCTTGGCGAGGAGCCGCTGGACGGCGTCGGTGCTGAGCCGGCCACCGCGTCGGCTCGGAAAGACGAAGTCGGAGGGCGTCGCGCCGCTGGCCTTGATCCAGTCACGCAGAGCACCGACGGTGTCGCGACCGAGTGGCGTGCAGCGCTCCTTGCGCCCCTTGCCGTGACAGCGGACGTGGGCCGCGGTGCCGAGAACGCAGTCCTCGACGCGCAGTCCGGTGAGCTCCGAGACGCGGAGGCCGGTGCGGACTGCGACCAGCAGCAGCGCGTGGTCACGACGCCCGAGCCACGTGCTGCGATCCGGTGCGGCGAGCAGAGCATCGACCTCGGGCGCCTTGAGGAAACTCACCAGGTCGCGGTCGAATCGCTTCTGCGGGATCGCGAGGACGCGCTGGATCAGCTCGGCGTGCGCCGGCTCGCGCGACGCCGCGAAGCGGAAGAACGAGCGGACGGCGGCGAGCCGTGCGTTGCGCGTGCGCGCGCCGTTTCCACGCTCCTTCTCGAGATGGTCGAGGAACGACCCGACGAGCGACGCATCGATCTCGGCGAGGAGCAGGCCCGACGGTGGCTTGCGGAGCTGTTTCTCCGCAAAGCCGAGGAGGAGCCGGAAAGTGTCCCGGTAGGCGGCGATGGTGTGCGCGCTGGCCTGGCGCTGGCGCTGGAGCCGCTCGGTGAAGAACGCTTCGAGGATCGGCGCGAGCGACGTCACGAGCGCACCTTCCAGGCGCGCTCCGCGCGCGCGCTGGCGGCGGTGAGGAGCTCGGGCGTCGCTGTCAGGTACCAATACGTGCTCGACGGCGAGACGTGACCGAGGTACGTCGAGAGCCACGGAAGCCGCCGCTCGACATCGACGCCGGCGCGGTACCAGTCGCGCACGATCTTCATCGCGAATGTGTGGCGTAGATCGTGGATGCGTGGGCGCCGGCCACGTCCGCGGTCGAGGCCGGTGCGCTCGAGCAGCTGCAGGAAGACGTGCTGGAAGTTTTGCGAGATGACCCGAGTCCCGGTGTTCGACAGGAACAAGGCGGGGCTCCTTCTGTGTGGCCGCAGGCGATCGCGCCGCCTGATGTAGTCGCCGAGCGCGGCAAGCGTGGTGCGGTGGAGCGGCACGTGTCGCGATTTGCCGAACTTGCTGCTGCGAACGGTGAGGAGCGCGCGCTCCCAGTCGAGGTCGTCATCGTCGAGCGCGAGCGCTTCGGAGATGCGCATGCCGGTGACGGCCAACAGACCGATGACCGTCGGGTAGCTCGCGGCCCGTAGAGGGTGGCGCAGGCCGGTCGCTTCACGCATCAGCGTGGTGATCTCGTCGGTGGCGTAAAGGTGTGGCGACAGGCGAAGCTTGCGGTACGGAATCAGGTCGGATGGTGGGACCTCGGTCCGCGGATCGGATGCCCGGTGGTGCCGTGCGAAGTGGCGCACGGCGCGGAGCCTGGCGGCCCACCACCGCGGAGAGGCATCTGGCTTTTGTGCCCAGCGCAGCGCGAGCTTCGTCGTGATGACGGCGCTGCCTTGCGCTTTCAGATACGCGACGAAATCGGGGAGCCACCAGGTCTGGTGGTAGAGCTTGAAGCCCAGGGCGCGTCGGACGGCGAGGTACTCCTTGGCGGCATCGGCGAGGCGCTTCATGCGGCACCGCCCGGCCATGGCTGCGCCAGCGTGCGCAGTGCAGCGAAGTCGACCTTCGCGTAGATGGCGGTCGTGTCGAGCTGACGGTGCCGGAGCACGTGTCCGATCTCCGCGAGCGATGCTCCGTGGCGAAGCATCTGCGTGGCGGCGGTGTGCCGCAGAAGGTGAGCGCCGCCAATGATGCCCACGCGGCGCAGCACGCACCGGACCGCGCCGATCAGCCCACTCGTCGTCAGCGGCGTGTACGGCGCGCGGCTGCACAAGAACACGCGCCGGCTACTCGTGGGCGCGCGCCTGTCGCGCAGGTAGGCAGCCAGCACCTGGCCCACGTCTTGCGGGAGCGGCAAGCGACCCTCGCGCCTGCCCTTACCCCGTAGGACGATCTCGCCGGCCCGCCAGTCGAGATCGTCGAGCGTGAGGGCAGCCACGTCGCCGGCTCGCAGCCCCAGACGGACGAGGAGCCGAACGATCGCGGCGTCGCGACGCCCGACCCTGAGTGTCGATCGCGGATCGCAGGCCTGCAGCATGCGCCGCACCTGGTCCGGCTCCAGCCCCTTCGGCAACCCCGCCAACCGCCAACCGGCCACCGCCGGCACGCAGCTCGCAAGATCGCTGCGGACCCGTCCCTCGACGTGGAGATACCGCAGCAGGGACCGCAGCGCAGTGACCTCATTCTTGACCTGTCCCACACTCCAGCGCCGCGCCTCGCGCAGCACGAAGCTCGTGATGTCGGCGGGCCTGAGCCGCTCCCACCTCAGGCGGCTGCCGATGGGGCGCTCCATCACAAAACGTCTGGCGAAGTCGCTGTAGCCGCGGATCGTCGACGCTGCGAGCCCGCGCTCACGCGCCAAATACCCAGCGTAGCTCGCAACGAATTGGTCCACTCGGCTCGTGGCCACGGTCGACCGGGACGCAGGCACGACGCCAAGCCCACGCAGATAGCGAAGCAGCGGCGTCAGCGACCGGGACCACCGAAAGTGCGTGTAGCCCTGCGAGCGCCGTTTTCCCATGAACGCGTCCACGCGCTCATCGGTGATGTCGCCGCAGTCGAGCGACCGATCCGCGAGCCACCGGCTGAAGTGGGCGGCGAACTGCAGCAGATGCCCCGCGGACAGCGGCGCGTACCCCAACCGCACAAGCTCCTGCCAGAACCCGTCCACATGGGGCGTGAGCGGCCCCCTGAACCTCACCGATGCGGGATCGAACATGCCGGCCTCCTCCCCGGCTGACCGCCGGAAGAAGACCAGGATCCACCCGGATTATGCCGCGTAGCCGGCCGGCCCCTCCGTCGGTGAGGTCACCCTACGCGGCATAATCCCGGAGTCGGCATAATGCCCGCCTCACAATCGCTTTCATGCGGAACAGGACTTCGGCAGCGATCATGTGGCGCAGGCCATCGAGAACGCCAGGAGAGCGTGAGTCCGGTCCCGAGCCGGGGGCTGCTATCTCCAGCCCTTGTACTCGTCGTCCCAGATCTCCTCCTCGGGCGGCCAGTACTCCTCGTCCTCGCCGATGAGCTTGTTCTTGAACGCCTTGGCCAGCTCCGGGGGCACGTAGTTGTCGTTGGAGATGTCCTCGATGTCCTTCTCCAGCTTGCG
>DASPZP010000380.1:0-19228 GCA_035636195.1 Anaeromyxobacteraceae bacterium | reverse complement strand
CCCTCGGAAACGCCACCCGCGCGCTCGACGTAGCGGTCATGCTCGATGCGGCGCCGCGGGCCGGGCTCGCGTTCTTCGAGGACGCCAGTTGCGTGGTGCAGCTCACGGCAGCACGACCAGGGACCGATGGCCGGGCGTGGTTCGCCTTCATGGGCAGCGTGGCGTGGCCGGTGACGCTGACTGCCGAGGCACCGGGGCTGCCGCCTGTCGCCCAGGCGGTGACGGTCGCCCCCGCCACGGCGGATCGGATCTCCTTCGTCTCCCCGCCGCGGACGGCGCACGCCGGGCGCTGCTCCCTTGCGCTCACCGTGCTGGCACAGGACCTCTTCGGCAACGCCGCCGGGCCCGTGCAACCCATCCCGCTGACGCTGGCCGTCGCGCCGGCCGGACCGGCGTTCTTCGCAGATCCGGGCTGTTCGATCGCGCTCGGCGCCACCGCCGCGCTCGCGTCCGGCAGCGGTGCGCTCGACGTCTACCTGCTCGCGCCGACCGCTGGCAGGTTCACCGTGGACGCGTCGGCCCCTCCGCTGGGAGGCGGCGAACAAGACGTGGAGGTGCTGCCATGAAGGGCTCGTCCTCCGACCGCGGCCTCCTCTTCGCGGCGATCGCGATGACCGTCGGCACGCTGGCCGTGGCGGGGCTCGCGGCGGCGGGGGCGCTGCGGGCCCCGCATTCGACGCCGACCGCGACCGAACGACCAAGCGGTCCGTCCG
This sequence comes from Anaeromyxobacteraceae bacterium, assembly GCA_035636195.1. GTDB lineage: Bacteria > Myxococcota > Myxococcia > Myxococcales > Anaeromyxobacteraceae > Anaeromyxobacter_A. The sequence goes on along the minus strand of DASPZP010000380.1, from coordinate 18,515 downwards.
CCCTGAGCGTAGCGCCGCCGGAGGAGGCGCGTAGTCGAAGGGCCGCGACCCCGACCCCGACCTCGACCTCGACCTCGACCGCGACCCCGACCTCAGACGGCTTCGCCGACGAGCGGCCGCCGCCGGGGCCGCCGCCGCCCACGCCGACGATCGCTACGCCGGAGGCTCCCCCGGTCGTGCGTCGCGCGCCTCGCGAGCGGATCCAGGTTCCACGGACGGTGAGCGCCTGGGGGACCTGAGGAGCGCGACGCGGGCGGCCATGTAGACTGAAGGAGTCCAGTTGACGGGACGCAGGCTACCCGTCCTATCCAGTCTTTCCCGATTGTGAAGTCTTGCCAAGCCGCGGATGCGGGCGCCGGGCTCCGTCAGGCGGGGCCCGCGCGCGCCGGCCGCCCTACCGCGTCACGTACATTCCGTACGTCGTGCCGAAGGCGAGCTGACGCACGCCGTCGCCCTTCACGTCGACGTAGCTCAGGCTGTTGACGGGCACGGTCCCCCACAGCACGGGCGAGCGCCACACCTCGGCGCCGGTGCGCGGATCGATCGCGCGCAGCTGGGGCCTCGTCGTCGACACCGGGTACGCGCCAGGACTTCCGACGCTCGCGACGAGGTTCTTGTGGCCGGAGACGAGGTCCTCGAGGTGGAGGCTCTGGACGGGCACGTCCAGCGAGACGCTCCCCAGGGCGTTCAGCGCCGTGTCGAACCGGAGGATCGACGCTCCGGAGTAAGTGCTCCCGAGCACGTAGATCTCGGGCGTCCCGTCCCCGTCGGTGTCCGCGACCAGCAGGTCCACGCCGCTCGTCACGGGCTGCGACGCCGACTCGATGTAGCCGACGGCCCCAGCCGTCCGGTGGTAGACCACGACGCGGCCGCTCGCCAGCGCGATGATCTCAGGCGACCCATCGCCGTCGAGGTCCAGGACCGTGACGTCCACGCCGCTCGAGCCGAGGCTGGTGCCCTTCCAGATGAGCGCCTGGTTCTTCATGTCGTACGCCTGCACGTACCCGTCGGTCGTGACGGCGACGAGATCGGCGTAGCCGTCGCCGTTCAGGTCGGCGTGCGTCACGGCGGCCGCGGTCGCGTTGAAGGCGAGCGTCGGCGAGGTCCACTCGGCGGTGTTCGCCGAGAAGTCGAAGGCGGTGAAGTAGCCGTTGTAGAGCGCGGACGTGCCGAGGAGCACCTCGTCCACGCCGTCGCCGTCGTAGTCCGCGACGTCGAAGGCGGCGCGCCGGTTCCAGTTCGTGCCGAGCTCCTTGCTCAGCTCGAAGAGGCCCGTCGCGGGATCGAGCGCGATGAGCCGCGTCCCATCGTAGCCGCTGTTGGTGGAGGCCACGCCGAACAGGAGCCAGTCGGCGCCGGTCGCGAGGTGCGCCGATCGTGCGCCGACGAACGGACCGTCGAGCTGCGCGGGATGCTGGCTCATCCACTCCACCGTGACGCCCGGGTTCAGGCCGGCGACCATCATCGACATCGTTCCGAAGTCACCGTTGTCGGGCTCGGAGCTGAAAACGAACTCGTTCGCCCCGTCGCCGTCCACGTCGCCCACGCCGATCGCGCCCACCGAACCCTGGCCCCCCAGGTCGAAGATCGTGGAGAGCGTGTTCGTCGCCGCGGCGTACCGGTACGCGGTGACGTTCCCCCACTGGGCGTCGCCGATCAGGATCTCCGCCTTGCCGTCACCGTCGATGTCGGCCACGAGCAAGGCGCCGGCGTTGGAGCGTGGCTCCTCCCAGAGGGGAGACTTGAGGGTCGCGCTGTAGCCGCGGAATGAGCCCCAGGACTGCATCCCGACGATCTCCGCGACGCCGTCGCCGTCGAGGTCGCCGACCTCGACCACCCGGCCGAACCCAGGGCCGTAGGCCCACTCGTTCTGCTGCGTGGCCCCGTCGAACACGTAACCGCCGGAGGTGACGATCTCGAGCGCGGCGTCCCCGTCGACGTTCCCGACCGCCAGGGTTCCGCCGAGCGAGGAGAGGCTTGCCGTCTGCCACTTCACGGTGAGGGACTTGGCGTCGAACACCACCACCTTGCCAGCGGTGTCGTAGCTGTACGTCGAGGTGCCGCCGAGGCAGACCAGCTCCAGGCTACCGTCGCGGTCGAGATCGGCGATCTTCAGGTCGCGGCAGGAGAACGCGCCGTTACTCTTGTAACGCACCACCTCGCGGCGGCTCGCGCCGTCGAGCTGGACGACGAGATCGCCGGTGGCAAAGAAGATCTCCGGCTTGCCGTCGCCATCCAGGTCACGCGCCACGATCGCCTGCACCGTGTCGGTGTCGCCCGGCGAGAACGGATACGCCCAGCGCTGGGCGTACCCGCTGCCCGAGCGCGCCAGCTCGTAGACGCCGCTCGTGCTCGCGACGAGCATCTCGGCTCGGCCGTCCCCATCGAGATCGAGCACCTGTAGCCCCGAGTGCCAGACGGGGACCTCGATCCCCGTCCTGTAGAGCGGGAGCTGGCGCTGAGGATCGGCCACCTGGATCGTCCCCGCGAGGCGGCTCGCGGGGGAGTTCGCGACGCTGATCGCGTAGTGGACGTCGATGGAGCGGTCGAACATCGGGAGCGAGGCCGTCCAGGACACGAGTCCCGCCGGGCTCACCGCCATGCCGGCCGGGCCGTAGTCCAGCACGAACGCGCCGGGCTGGGAGCCGTCGGAGCTGGTGGCGGTGAGCTGGAAGGCGACGCTCTGACCGGCGTCGACCTGATCCGGAGGGGAGCCCGAGACGACGAAGGGGGGGATGGTCACGCTCGCCGTGGACGACGTCGAAGTCCTCCCATCCGACGCCGTCGCCACCACGGTGATGACATCCCCCGTGGCGGCGGACCCGGCGGCCAGGATGGCGGCCGTCTGCCCGGGGATGACGGCGCCGTTGCGCTTCCAGGCGTACGAGATTGTCAGCGGGTCGCCGTCGGGATCGCGCGCGTCGACGTGGGCGGTGATGTCGTCGGTGGACCGCGGGGCGGCCGGGCTGAGCGTCACGCTGACGACCGGCGGCTGGTTGTAGCTCCAGCCCGGGATCGCGACGCTCGCCGTCGTGCGGGTCACGCTCGTACCGTCCGAGGCCGCCACCAGCACCATGACGTAGTCGCCGGGCCAGACGAATCCGGCGGGTAGGATCGCGGCCGTCTGCCCCGGGATCACGACACTGTTGCGCTCCCACGCGTAGGTGACGGTGAGCGGGTCGCCGTCCGGATCGTACGCCTCCACATGGGCCGTGATGTCATCGGTCGCCGCCGGGATGGCGGGGGTGAGCGTGACGCTGACCACGGGCGGCGGGTCGTAACGCGTGCCCGTGAATTGCATCGTGAAGGAGATGGCCTTCCCGCATCCGCTCTCGGTCGCGTTCATGAGGAACGCGAGCGTCTTCCCGGTCGCGTCGAGGGAACCGGTTCCGCCCTGGACCGCGACGGTGACGGACGGGCAGCTGCCGATCGCCGTCGCAGGGCAGACGTGGCCGGTGAGCTGGAACTGCGAGGGCGTCGTCACTCTGGCCGTCGGCCCCGATCCGTCGCCGCAGAAGCCTGGGAATTCGAGGAGGTTGACGCCCTTCGCGGTGACTTCCAGGCCGGTCGGGAACGACTCGGCCTGGCCGTTCAAGTTGGCGACGAGCGTGCCGTTCCAGTTTCCGGCGAAGGCAGGCGCATAGTCGGCGTCGAGCGGCTTGCTGCCGGACCCACAACCGGTGATAGCAGCAACGCACACGAGTGCTGCGAACCGCGCGAGCTTGGACATGGCCCCCCCTGGGAGGCATTGTCCCTCGGTGAATACGTGGTCGCCTTGACCTGCGTCACGAACGGGTCGCGCGGAGTGCCGCACCACCCCTCGAGCGCGACCGCGTGCGCCGCTCGTCAGCTGGGGCATCCACTTCCGAGTGCGGTGGTCTCGCTTGCCCGAGTGCAGCGGGCATCTGCGGCTAAGTGGCGATGCGCCCGGGGGAAGCCGCCGCCCGACGGCGGACCGGCCGCCTCGGCCGGAGAGGCAGCGACCCTCTGGTAGGTGCCGCACCTCTTGTGCCAAAGTGCCGCACCCATGACTCAGACCCGTACCCTCTTCCAGAAGATCTGGGATGCCCACGTCGTCGCCCACGAGCCCGGCTCCCCGGCGGTGCTCTACATCGACAGGCAGCTCATCCACGAGGTGACGTCGCCCCAGGCGTTCTCCGCCCTGCGCGGCCGCGGCCTCGTGGTGCGCCGGCCCGACCGGACGGTCGCCACCGCCGATCACAGCACGCCCACCCGCGGTCCGGTGGTGGACGACCAGGCGAAGGCGCAGCTCCAGCAGCTCGACACGAACTGCCGGGAGTTCGGGATCACGCTCTACGGCCGCGGGAGCCCGAAGAACGGCATCGTCCACGTGATCGGGCCCGAGCTCGGGCTGACGCTCCCGGGCATGACCATCGTCTGCGGCGACAGCCACACGGCGACGCACGGCGCCTTCGGCGCGCTCGCCTTCGGCATCGGCACGAGCGAGGTGGAGCACGTCCTCGCGACCCAGTGCCTGCTGCAGAACCGCCCCAAGACGTTCGAGATCAAGGTCGAGGGGAAGCTCGGCCCGGGAGTGTCGGCCAAGGACATCATCCTCGGCCTCATCGCCCGCATCGGCGTGGGCGGCGCCACAGGGCACGTCTTCGAGTTCACCGGCTCGGCCATCCGCGCGCTCGACATGGAGCAACGGATGACCGTCTGCAACATGTCGATCGAGGGTGGCGCGCGCGCCGGCATGGTGGCGCCCGACGACACCACCTTCCAGTACCTCGCCGGCCGGGAGCTCGCGCCCCGGGGCGCCGCCTGGGACGCGGCCCTGGCAACCTGGAGGCAGCTGCCCAGCGACGCCGGCGCCGGCTTCGACCGTTCGCTGACGCTCGACGCCGCTGCGCTGGCGCCGATGATCACCTGGGGCACCAACCCCGGCATGGGCATGGCCATCACCGAGCGCGTGCCCGACCCGGCGGCCCTCCCCGACGCCTCGCAGCGCGCGGCGGTGGAGAAGGCGCTGACGTACATGGGCCTCCGGCCCGGCCAGGCGCTGCTCGGCCAGCCCGTCGACGTGGTCTTCATCGGCAGCTGCACCAATGGCCGCATCTCCGACCTGCGGGACGCCGCCCGAGTGATGAAGGGGCGGAAGGTGGCGCCGAAGGTGCGGATGCTCGTGGTGCCCGGCTCCCAGGCGGTGAAGGCGCAGGCCGAGGGCGAGGGGCTGCACCGGATCTTCGAGGAGGCCGGCGCCGAGTGGCGCAACCCCGGCTGCTCGATGTGCATCGCCATGAACGGAGACCAGATCGCCCCCGGCCAGTACGCCGTCTCGACCAGCAACCGCAACTTCGAGGGGCGTCAGGGCAAGGGCGGGCGGACGCTGCTCGCCTCCCCGCTCACGGCCGCCGCCGCCGCCGTCACCGGCACGGTCACCGACGTGCGGACGCTCCCCGCCCTCTAGGCCTCGCACCCGCTCCCAGGACCCAGGACGACCCCATGGCCCAGTTCACGACCCTCACCTCCCGCGTCGTCCTCTTGCCGGTGAACGACATCGACACCGACCAGATCATCCCCGCTCGGTTCCTCAAGGTGATCGACAAGGCCGGCCTCGGCGCCAACCTCTTCGCCGACTGGCGCTACGCCAACGACGGCACGCCCAGGCCCGACTTCGTGCTCAACCAGCCCGGGGCGCCGGGCGCGGCGGTGCTGCTCGCCGGCGACAACTTCGGCTGCGGCAGCTCTCGCGAGCACGCGCCCTGGGCCCTGACCGGCTTCGGCTTCCGGGCGGTGATCTCCACCTCCTTCGCCGACATCTTCTGCAACAATGCGCTCAAGAACGGCCTGCTGCCGGTGGCTGTCGGCGCGAAGACCCACGCCGCGCTCCTCGCGCAGCTCCGGCAACAGCCGGCGGCCTCGGTGACCGTCGACCTCGCCGCCCAGACGCTCTCGCTGCCCGACGGCTCGAAGGCCACCTTCCCGGTGGACGCCTTCTCGAAGACCTGCCTCCTCAACGGCGTCGACGAGCTGGGCTACATCCAGGGCTTCGCCGCGCGCATCGCCGAGTACGAGCGAAGGAACGGTCTCGCGCCGTGACGGCGCGCCCACCCGCGGGTGCCGACATGATCCAGATCTACGACACCACCTTGAGGGACGGCACGCAGCGGGAGGGCATCTCGCTCTCCTGCGACGACAAGCTGCGGATCGCACGCCGGCTCGACGAGCTGGGCGTCACCTTCATCGAGGGCGGGTGGCCGGGCTCCAACCCCAAGGACGCCGAGTTCTTCGCCCGCGCGCGCGATCTCCCCTGGCAGCGGGCGCTGATCGCAGCCTTCGGCGCCACCTGCCGGGTGGGCGGCGGCCCCGAGGACGACGCCAACATCCGGGCCTTGCTGGAGTCCGGCGCCCCGGTGTGCACCGTCGTCGGGAAGACGTGGACGCTGCACGTGACGGACGTGCTGCGCACCACGCTCGATGAGAACCTGCGCCTCATCGAGGCGAGCCTGGCCTACCTCGCGGCGCAGGGTCGTCGGGTGATCTACGATGCCGAGCATTTCTTCGACGGGTACCGGTCCGATCCCGCTTACGCCCTGGAGACGCTCCGGGCGGCGAAGCGCGGCGGCGCCGAGACCCTGGTGCTCTGCGACACCAACGGCGGATCGCTGCCCTGGCAGATCGCCGAGGTGGTCGGGGCGGTAAAGGCAGCCGTCGCCCACCCGCTCGGCGTCCATGCCCACAACGACGGCGAGTGCGCCGTGGCCAACTCGCTGGCCGCCGTCCAGCAGGGCGCCATCCAGGTGCAAGGCACCGTGAACGGCTACGGCGAGCGCTGCGGAAACGCCAACCTCTGCTCCATCATCCCGGCGCTGGAGCTCAAGCTCGGCCGCCGCTGCCTGCCGGAGGGGAGGCTCGAGACGCTCCACGACGTCTCCCACTTCGTCGCCGAGGTGGCGAACCTGCCGCCCGACGAGCACCTCGCCTATGTCGGCAAGTCGGCCTTTTCGCACAAGGGCGGGATCCATGTCGCCGCCATGCGGCGCAACGTGACCTCCTACCAGCACATCGATCCCGCGCTGGTGGGCAACAAGATGCGCGTCGTGGTGAGTGAGCTGTCGGGGCGCGGCAACCTGCTCAGCAAGGCCGAGGAGCTCGGCCTCGCGACCGGGAGCGGCGCCGACATGGGCGAGGTGCTGGCCGCCATCAAGGAGCTCGAGGCCAAGGGCTTCTCCTTCGAGGCCGCCGAGGCTTCGGTCGCCATGCTCATGAAGCGGCAGCAGCCGGGCTACAAGCCTCTCTTCGAGCTCATCGACTTCCTCGTCAATGTCGAGCACCGGACCGGGCGCGGCATCTTCTCCGAGGCCATGGTGAAGGTGCGAGTGGACGGCGAGATCCTGCACACCGCCGCCGAGGGCGACGGTCCGGTGAACGCCCTCGACGCGGCGCTGCGCAAGGCCCTGGTCGGACGTTATCCGCGGATCGCCGGGCTGAGCCTGGCCGACTACAAGGTCCGCATCCTCGACGGGAGCGAGGGCACCGCGGCCGTCACCCGGGTCCTGGTCGACATGCAGGAGGGGCCGCGGCGCTGGAGCACCGTCGGCGCCAGCACCAACATCATCGAGGCCAGCTGGCGCGCCCTGGCGGACGCGCTGGAGTACGGCCTGACCATCGCGGTCGAGAGCGGCACGGAGCGGAGGGTCCAGCCATGAATGCCACCATCGTCGTCCTCCCGGGTGACGGCATCGGCCCAGAGGTCACGGCCGAGGCGCTTCGCGTCCTCGAGCCCGTCGCCAGGAAGGGCCACCACGCGTTCCAGTTCAGCGAGCAGCTCATGGGCGGCTGCTCCATCGACCGGCACGGCACCGCGCTGACACCGGAGACGCTGAAGGCGTGCCAGGCCTCGAGCGCGGTGCTGCTGGGCGCCGTCGGCGGCCCGAAGTGGGACGACCCCGCCGCCAAGGTGCGGCCGGAGCAGGGGCTCTTGGCGCTACGCAAGGGGCTGGGCGTCTTCGCCAACCTGCGCCCGGTGAAGGTGCACCCGGCGCTGGTCGGCTCGTCGCCGCTGCGGCCCGAGCGGCTCGCCGGTGTCGACATCCTCGTCATCCGCGAGCTGACCGGCGGCCTCTACTTCGGCCAGCCCAAGGGGCGCGACGCCAAGGACGGCAGGGAGCGGGCGGTCGACACGCTCGAGTACTACGACTTCGAGGTGCGCCGCGTGGTGGAGCTGGCGTTCAACCTGGCCCGGGGCCGCAAGAAGAAGGTGACGTCGGTCGACAAGGCCAACGTGCTCGAGACCTCGCGCCTGTGGCGGCAGATCGCCACCGCGCTCGGCAAGGCCAGCTCCGACGTGGCGCTCGACCACATGCTGGTGGACACGGCGGCGATGCGGCTCATCACCAGCCCGGCCAGCTTCGACGTGGTCGTCACCGAGAACATGTTCGGCGACATCCTCACCGACGAGGCCTCGGTGCTCGCGGGCTCGATGGGCATGCTGCCGTCGGCCTCCATCGGCGACGGCGGCCCCGGGCTCTACGAGCCCATCCACGGCTCGGCGCCCGACATCGCCGGCCAAGGGATCGCCAACCCGGTGGGGACCATCCTCTCGTCGGCCATGCTGCTCCGCCACTCGCTGGGCCTCACCGCCGAGGCGGCCGCCATCGAGGAGGCGGTGAACCGCGCGATCACGGACGGCTGCCGCACGCGCGACCTGGGCGGCACGCTCTCGACCCGGCAGATGACCGACGAGGTCCTGCGCCGGCTCTAGCCGGCGCCTTTCGGCGGCTCCTCAGGGCCCGCCGCTCGGCCGATCGTTCCCGCGGTGCCGGTCCCGCGCGCAAGCCAGGAACGCACGCGCTGCGTGCGACAGGTTCGCGGCGCTCCGGTAGATGAGCTGGACGGGGCGCTCGAAGCGCATCTCGGGGACGGTGAGCGCCACCACCTCGCCGCGAGAGATCTCGGTCTGAGCCACCCGCCTCGGCATGAGCGCGACGCCGAGCCCGTGCGCGACGAGCCGCTTGATGGCCTCGAGCGTGGGAAGCTCCATCACGATCTGGAGTGGCGTCCGGTATCGCGCGAACGTCTGCACGACGCGCTCGCGGTACGGCGAGCGGATGTTATGCGCGAGGAAGCACTCCGCTCCCAGCTCGCGGATCGACACCTCGGGGCGCGCGGCGAGCGCGAGCGGGTGGCCGGGCGCCACCAGCAGCGCGAGCCCGTCCCTTGCGATCGTCATGGTCGTCAGCCCGGGCTGAGAAGGCCGGTACGTGACGACGCCGATCTCTGCCTCGCGCCCGAGGATCTCGGCGGGGATCCGGCTCGCCAGGCTGCGCTTGATCTCGATCTTGATCTGCGGGTGGCGCGCCCGGTACGTGCTCACGATCGGCAGCAGGTGCATCACCGTGTACTCGTTCGCCGCGATCACCACCTTCCCGCGCTGGAGATCCCCGAGCTCCTGCATCGCGTCATGCGCGTCGCGCCGCAGGTTGAGCAGCTGTTGCGCGTACGCGTAGAGGACGCGCCCCGTGTCCGTCAGCGTCCCGTCCTTCGACGAGCGATCGACGACCTCCGCGCCGATCTCGAGCTCGAGCCGCCGGACCGCCTGGCTCACCGCCGGCTGCGTCCGCCCGAGGCGATCCGCCGCGCGCGAGAACCCCCGCTCCTGGGCGACCGCGACGAGCACCTCGAGCTGGTTGAGATCCACTTCTGGTCCTCGCTGGAGAGGTCGGCACTCTTATCACGGAACGTTATGATGTCATTCATACAATCACTTTGACTTATCTGCTCCCGATCCCTACGGTCGTCACACATGGCCCACGCCGAGAGCCGTCCCAAGCCGGTGCTTCGCTCCGAGTACTGCAAGGGCTGCGGTCGCTGCCTCGAAGCGTGCGCCCGAGGCTCCATCGAGGCCGGGACCCTGGCCGAGCCCGCGAGCGGGCTGGTGCCAGTCACTCTTCGGCTCGAGACCTGCACTGCCTGCGGGCTGTGCGTCGACGCCTGCCCGGAGCCATACGGCTTGGTGGAGGCAGTCCTCGCAGCCGAGCTCGAGGCCAGCCCACACCGCCGCCGCTCACCGCGGCCGAGCGCGGCGCACGCCGAGGAGGTCTCGGCGGAGCGCGTGGCCTTGCCGGATGCCCCACCCCTCGTGATGAAGGGGACGCACGCGGCCGCTGTCGGCGCCCTCTTCGCTGGCTGCCGTCACTTCTTCGGCTACCCCATCACGCCGTCCACCGAGGGCGCCGAGCTGATGGCGAAGCTGCTGCCCATGCTCGGCGGAACGTTCCAGCAGGCTCCGAGCGAGGTGGCCGCCGTCAACATGATGTACGGCTGCGGCGGCGCCGGGCGCCCCGTCATGACCTTCACCTCCTCGCCCGGGTTCAGCCTCATGCTGGAGGGGATCTCGTACATGATCGGCGCCGAGGTGCCGGGGGTGTTCGTCAACGTGATGCGCGCCGGGCCGGGGCTCGGGAACATCGGACCGGAGCAGGCGGACGTGAAGCTCGCCTGCAGGGGCCTCGGCCACGGCGACACGCACGCGGTCGTCCTCGCCCCCGCGACGCCGCAGGAGATGCTCGATTTCACGATGCTCGCCTTCGAGCTCTCCTTCCGCTACCGCAACCCGGTCGTGATCCTCGCGGACGGCCATCTGGGCCAGATGACGGGGAAGGTGACCCTGCCGCGCGAGCTGGTGCGGCCGGGCCTTCCTCGCTGGGCCGTGTCGGGCGACGCTGACCACCGTAGGAACTTGATCAGCTCCATCCTCCTGAACGAGACCGACCAGGAAGCGCACAACCGGGGTCTCGTCGAGAAGTACGCGCGCATGGCTGACGCCGAGCAGCGCGCCGATCTCTTCTGCTGCGACGACGCCGAGGTGCTGCTGGTCGCTTGCACCACTCCGGCCCGGATGGCCAAGGGCGCGGTCCGGGCCCTCCGCACCGGTGGGATCGCCGCCGGCTTGTTCCGTCCCCAGACGGTCTGGCCGTTCCCGATCCGGCAGCTCCTTCCGCTGCTCGAGCGCGCCCGCCGCATCGTCGTGGTCGAGGCGAGCGCAGGCCAGCTCGAGGACGAGCTGCGGCTCGCGCTGAGCCATGCGGGGGTCTCCGCGAGCATCGACATCCAGCACGTGCGCCGCCTCGGTGGAGTCCTCCCTTCGCAGCGCCAGATCGTGGATGCGATCCGGGCCGGGCGATCGTCGGACGAGGCGGTGGCGGCATGAGCGCGTTCTACGAGGTCTTCGAGCGGCACGACCACGCGGAGCGCCTGAAGGGGCAGAGCACGCATTACTGCCCCGGCTGCGGCCACGGCCTCGTACACAAGTACCTGGCGAAGGCGATCGAGGAGCTCGGCGTCCAGGATCGGACCATCGCCATCTCGCCGGTCGGGTGCAGCGTCTTCCTCTACTACTACCTCGACGTCGGCAACTCCCAGGCGGCCCACGGGCGCGCGCCGGCGGTCGCGCTCGGCCACAAGTTCGCGAACCCCGACAGCGTCGTCGTGAGCTACCAGGGCGACGGGGACCTCGCCTCGATCGGCCTCACCGAGATCATTCACACCGCCCAGGTCGGCGTGCCGATCACGGTCATCTTCGTCAACAACGCCGTGTACGGAATGACGGGCGGCCAGCTCGCGCCCACGACGCTCATGGGCCAGCGGACGACCACCAGCCCCCACGGGCGAGACGCCTCGATGGGCCAGCCGCTGCGGATGGCGGAGCTCATCGCCCAGCTCGACGGACCGGTCTACGTGGAACGGGTGGCCCTCTTCGACGCGAAGCAGCGCGCGCGGGCGATGAAGGCGATCAAGAAGGCGGTCCAGCTCCAGGCCGAGAACAGGGGCTTCGCCTTCGTCGAGGTGCTCGCCGAATGCCCCACGCACCTGCGCATGACGCCCGTGGAGGCCGAGCGCTGGGTGAAGGAGACCATGGTCCAGGTGTTCCCGCTCGGCGTGAAGAAGGAAGCTCCGCCCGCGGAGTGGGGGACGTGGCGAGAGCCCACCTTCGATCCCGAGACGCTGCTGGCGCTGGTCGGCGCTCGCGCCGCTCCGTCGCCTCGTTTCTGCTCTGGATTCCCGCGCACGCCGTTCGGCGTCGAGCTCGGGCTCAAGCTCGCCGGTGCCGGGGGCGACGGCGCGCAGACCGCCGCGATGGTCATCGCGCGTGCCGCCATCAACGAAGGTTTCGACGCGACGCACATCCCCAGCTACGGGCCCGAGTCGCGCGGCGGGACCTCCTACGCGGACGTGCGGCTGGCAGAAGACGAGGTGCTGTCGCCCGACGTGCCCGTGCCCGATGTCCTCGTCGCCTTCAACGCGCCGAGCCTCGCGAAGTTCGGGCCGGCGGTCGTGTCGGGCGGCGTCGTCGTCTACGACAGCTCCGTGATCCAGGGACTGCCGGCGATGGACCCCGCGGTCCGCGCCATCGGCGTGCCCTGCTCGGACATCGCCCGCGAGCTCGGGCAGGCCATGGTGAAGAACACGGTCGCCCTCGGAGCGCTCTCGGGCGCTACCGGGCTCTTCCCTGGCGAGACGTTCCTCGCGGCGATCCGGCAGGCGCTGCACGGAAAGAGCGCGCTCGCCGCCGTGAACGAGGAGGCTTTCCGACGCGGCATGCAAGCCGCCGAAAGCGGTCGCGCGGACGGGTGGCGCGCGTGGTGGAGCTGATTCTGAGTCATTCGTTCAGCTCGTTCTAGCGTGGGTCGCTCAGCGCTCGCGCCGGTCCGGGCCACCGCGGGCCCGGAGCTGCGCCTCGGCCCGTCCGCGCTCCCGCGGATCGGCGCCGGGCGGCCAGACCGGGTACGGGACCTCGCCGTCCTGGAACGTGACCTTTCCGAAGAGGACGCAGCCGCGCATCCCCGGACGGCAGTACGCGCTGCCCACCTTGCGGCAGAACTCGTTCACTTGATGGGGGCAGCAGGAGCTCATGCAATCCTCTACGGAACCCCGACTCTAGCGGGGGAGAGCCCGGAGGGTCAAAGCAGCTCGCGCCTGCGTCGCGCAGAACAAGGCCCAGGGATGCTCGGCGAGTTCGAGTACCGGCCGGACGGGGCAGAAGGTCAGCGCTGCGTCCGCGTGAAGTGAACCGTCAGTCTCCGAGGGAGATCCCCAGGTCCCGGCTCGTGGCGATGGTGTCGCTGTCGAGCGGCACCCGCTTGCTGCGCGCGACGACCTCGGCGAGCGGGACAGCGGCCATCTCGGGTGGGCGATACGAGACCATGACGTCGCGCTTGCCCTCGGCGATGAGCCGGACCGCAGCCGCGCCGAAGCGGAGCGCGAGCAGCCGGTCGAACGTGGTGGGCGAGCCGCCCCGCTGCAGGTGGCCGAGCACGATCGAGCGCGTCTCCTTCCCCGTCCGCCGGGCGAGCTCCCGCGCCACCCACTCGGCGATGCCGCCGAGCAACACCTCGCTTCGCCCCACGGCGTCGTGCTCGCGCGTCATCATGTCTCCTCCGACGGGGCGCGCCCCCTCGGCGGCGACCACGATGCCGTAGCGCTTGCCCTGCAGATCGTTCTCCGCGATGCGCGCGGCGACCTTCTCGAGGTCGAACGGGATCTCGGGGATGAGGACGACGTCCGCCGAGCCGGAGACGCCGCTGTGGAGCGCGATCCATCCAGCGTAGCGCCCCATGACCTCCACCACGAGCACGCGCTCGTGCGCGCTGGCGGTGGAGTGGAGCTTGTCGATGGCGTCGGTCGCGGTCGCGACGGCCGTGTCGAACCCGAATGTGCGGAGCGTGCCCTCGAGGTCATTGTCGATGGTCTTCGGGACCGCCACGACCGGGATGCCCTTCTGCGATAGGCGGTGCGCGAGCGAGAGGCTGCCATCGCCCCCCACCGCGACGAGGACGTCCAGCCCCAGCCGGCGGAAGTTCGCGACCACGCGGTCGGACTCGTCGCGGTAGGCGACGCCGCCGCCCGGCTGAGGATAGGGGATGTTGAACGGGTCGCCGCGGTTCGTGGTCCCGAGGATCGTCCCGCCGAGCGAGACGATGCCGGCCACCCGCTCCGGCGTGAGCGGCACGAGCCGGCTCGTGTCGAGCAGCCCGGCGTAGCCGGTCTGGATCCCGAAGACCTCCCAACCACGGCGACACGCGGCGAGCGTCACCGCATGGATGACGGCATTCAGCCCGGGGGCATCGCCACCTCCGGTGTTGATCGCGATGCGGAGTCGCTGGCTCACACGTTCTCCCGGAGGCCGTGCTCGACCGGCCGCACAGCGGAGTGCACCCCGCGCGCCATGACGGGCGGGGCCTCATCTCCGGGACTTGCCGCGCGCGCCGCCCGGGTCCAGTTAGCCCGGGCACCTCGAACCCTCCCCCGTGACCCCGGGTCGACAGAAGACCGGACAGCACCCGAGAGATCAAGGCCCGCAGCCGTGCGTCGGCCGCGGGCCTCGGGGTGACGTGGAGCGGCGTTACTGGTTGGCCGGCGTGCGCGCCTGGCGGGAGCCGAGATCTCGGCTGATCTTCTGGGCGTCCTTGAGGTGGCCCTCCATCTTCTTCTCGGCCTTGCCCAGGAGCTTCGTGTACTCCTTGTCCTGGCCGGACTGCTTCGCCGCCTGCGCCGCCTGCTTCACCTCGCTCACGTCCTTCTGGTGGTCCGCCACCATCATCTGCATGTAGTGCCGGTCGCGCTCGGCGCCCTGCATCGACTTCAGCTCGTCCAGCATCGACTTGCTCTCGGTGGACTTGGCCTGGTACTCGGGGGCCGTCGTCAGGTCGAGGCTATGCTTCTGAGCGTACTTCTGCCCGTCCTCGTCGAGCGCGGTGTGGTCGTCGACCATCTTCTTCGCGAAGTCCTTCACCTTCCCGTTCGTGGCCTGCTGCTGCATGTACTTCCCGGCTTGCACCTCGACCTCGTTGCCGGCGTGCAGCGTGGCGAGCGTGGCGGTCATCTCGGTGCTCCCCGCCTGCCCGGTCGACTTGGTGTCGCTCGGGCCCATGGCGCCCGTCGAGCTGCTCGTCGAGCCGGCGGACGACCCGGTGCCCATCGCCTTCTCGTCCGCTTTCTGTGGTGTCGCGCTGTCGCGCGGTCCCGTCCCGGTACCGCTCTGCATGTCGGCGCTTCCAGGCGTGCGACTGCCGGCGCTGCTGCTCGTGTCCTTTCCTGCCCCGGCTCCCGATCCGCCTGCCCCGGCTCCCGAGCCGGCCCCCGCACCTTGCGCGCCCGCCACGCCCATCCACCCCGCGGCGATCGCCGCGATCATCCACCTCGTTCGAAGCATGGGTCCCCCCCTCCTCATTGGGTTCGACCCATAACCTGGGACGGCCGGGCTCCCGCACCAACCCCCGCCGTAAGCGCGGCAAGGACGGGCGAGCCCTCGCGCGGCTGCCCTCGGTCGCCTACATGAGGCCGAGGGTGAGCCGCGCCGCCTCGCTCATCATGCTCTGGTCCCAGGGCGGCTCGAAGACGAGCTGCACGTCGACGTCCTTGACCCCGGGGACGCGCGCCACCTTGCTCCGCACGTCCTCCACCAGCACGGGGCCGACGCCGCAGCCGGGCGCGGTGAGCGTCATGGTGACGAGCACCTTCGCGCCACCCTCGACCTGCTCGGAGGCGACCAGGTAGACGAGCCCCAGGTCGACGATGCTGGCCGGGATCTCCGGGTCGTAGACGGTCTTCAGCTCCTCCCAGACCTTCTGCTCGTCGAACGGTCCCTCGGTGCGGCGGGCGCGCGCCTCGGCCGCCTTCTGCGCCAGCGCCACGTACTCGGCGCCGAGCGCGTCGGCGTCGGCGGCCACGATGCGCGCCAGCCCCCCACGCTCGGTCATGACGGTCACGTTCCCGTCGAGCACCTGCTGCGGGATGACGTAGCTGCCCGGCTCGAGCCGCACCTTGAAGCCGCTCGGGATCTGGGTGGCGTCGCAGCCGCGCTGGAGGAGGACCGGTTCCCTGCGCTCCATGGTCACTCCGTCGAGACGACCGTCTGCTGCGTGTGCAGGGCGTTATTGAGGGTGTGCCAGACGAGGCTCGCGCACTTGACGCGCGTGGGGAACTCGCAGACGCCCGAGAGCGCCGCCAGCTTTCCCAGCTCCGAGGCCGGCACCTTGTCCGGGCCCTCGGTGACGAGGGTGTGGAAGCGCGCGAAGAGCTGCTCCGCCTCGGCCACCGTCTTGCCCTTCACCGCCGAGGTCATGAGCGAGGCCGAGGCCTTGGAGATGGCGCACCCGGAGCCCTCGAAGGCGATGTCCTCGATGAGCTCGCCATCGAGCTTCACGTAGAGCTTGAAGTGGTCGCCGCAGAGCGGGTTGAGGCCCTCGGCCTGCCGGTTGGCGTCGGCGATGACCCGGAAGTTCCGCGGCTTGCGGCCGTGGTCGAGGATGACCTCCTGGTACAGGTCGTCGAGCTCGCTGCTCATGAGAACATCCTTCTCACCTTTTCCAGTCCGACCACCAGTGCGTCGATCTCCGCCCTGGTGTTGTAGATGCCGAGCGAGGCGCGCGCCGTGGCGGCCACCCCGAAGCGCTTCATGAGGGGCTGCGCACAGTGATGACCGGTGCGGATGGCGACGCCCTCCCGGTCGAGCACCGTGCCGATGTCGTGCGGGTGGATGTCGTCCATGACGAACGACAGCACCGCCGTCTTGTGAGGTGCATCCCCAACGATGCGCAGCCCGGGGATGTGCCGCAGCTGCTCCGCCCCGTAGGCGAGCACCTCGTCCTCGTGCTGCCAGGCCGCCGCGCGGGGCAGCGCCTCGACCCAGTCGAGCGCCGCGCCGAGCCCCACCGCGCCCGCCATGTTGGGCGTCCCCGCCTCGAACTTGTACGGGAGGTCGTTGTAGACGGTGTGCTCGAAGGAGACCGACAGGATCATGTCGCCGCCGCCCTGCCAGGGCGGCATCGCCTGGAGATGCTCGGTCTTTCCGTAGAGCACCCCGATGCCGGTCGGCCCGTAGATCTTGTGACCGCTGAAGGCGTAGAAGTCGCAGCCGAGGTCCTGCACGTCGGCCGCGACGTGAGGAGCGCCCTGCGCCCCGTCGACCAGCACCGGCACCCCTCGCGCGTGCGCCAGCTCGATCACCCGCTTCACCGGGTTCACCGTCCCGAGCGCGTTCGACACGTGCGTCAGCGCGAGGAGCTTCGTGCGCGGGCGGATGAGCTTCTCCAGCTCATCGACGAGGAGCTCGCCCCGGTCGTCGATGGGCGCCACCACCAGCCGGGCGCCCTTCTCCTGGCACAGCATCTGCCAGGGGACGATGTTCGAGTGGTGCTCCATGCCCGTGACGAGCACCTCGTCGCCGGGACCCACCCGCTGCTTGCCGAAGGTGAAGGCCACCAGGTTGATCGCCTCGGTCGTGCCGCGCACGAAGATGATCTCGGAGGCCTGCTTCGCGTTGAGGAACCGGCGCACCCGCTCGCGCGCGCCCTCGTAGACGGCGGTCGCGCGCTCGGAGAGGAAGTGCACGCCGCGGTGGACGTTGGCGTTCTCCTGGTCGAAGAAGCGCGCCATCGACTCCACGACGTGGCGCGGCTTCTGCGTCGTCGCCGCGCTGTCCAGGTAGACGAGCTGCTTGCCGCGCACCGGCCGGGCGAGGATGGGGAAGTCGCAGCGGACGCGGTCGACGTCGAAGACGTCGGGGACGGGCTTGTGCAGCGTCACCACCTCCGCCTCGGGCGGACTGGGATGGACGACCCTCATGCGACCTCCCGCAGCAGCTCGCCCGCCGGCAGGCGCGCCGTCACCGCTCGGCGCACGCGCGCCCGCAGCTCCTCCGGACCGACCCGCCGCACCATGTCGCTCGCGAAGGCCCAGGTGAGGAGCGCCCTGGCCAGCGGTCCGCCGATGCCGCGCGTGCGGAGGTAGAAGAGCTGGTCCTCGCGCAGCTGGCCCACCGACCCGCCGTGCGAGCACTTCACGTCGTCGGCGTTGATCTGGAGCTGCGGCTTCGTGTTCGCGGTCGCGTCCTCGGAGAGGAGCAGGTTCGAGCTCACCTGGCCGGCGTCGGTCTTCTGCGCGTCCTGGCGGACGTGGACCCGGCCGGCGAAGACCCCGCGGGAGTGGCCGTCGAGGACCCCCTTGAACACCTCGCGGCTCGTGCAACGCGGGCTGGCGTGGTCGACGCGCACGAAGTGATCGTGGACCTGCGCGCCCGCGGAGACGTTGAGGCCGTTCAGGTCGCAGGCTGCGCGCTCGGCGCCGAGGAGCGCCCACGCCTCCACCCGCCCCAGCCTGCCCCCGAGCGCCACCGACTGCCCGAGGAACCGGCTCCCGGCGCCCTGCGCGACCTTCAGGAGGCCGACGTGAAAGGCCTCCGGCCCATCCTCCTGCAGGCGATCGTGCTCCAGCTCGGCCCCCTCGCCGACGGACACCTCGGTGAGGGCGTTCACGAGGTACGCGCCGGCGCCGCGGTAGTGCTCCACCACGGTGGCGCGGGCGTCCTTGGCGAGGGTGATGAGGTTGCGGGGATGCGAGGCGACCGCCGCTGCGCCACCGGCCGAGGTGAAGACCAGGTGGATCGTCGGCGCGCACGCCACCCGCTCGCCCACCTCGACGAGCGCCCCGTCCTCGAAGAGCGCCGCGTTGAGCGCCGCGAAGGCGTGCGGCGGGGTCTCCACGAGCCG
>DASPZP010000379.1:0-11966 GCA_035636195.1 Anaeromyxobacteraceae bacterium | reverse complement strand
GGGCGCTCGCGCCAGAACCCGCGCGGCGGGCGCAGGCGCTCGCCGTGCGGGTGAAGCGCATGCTGCGGGCGCTCCTCACCGCACGAGCGGGGTGAGCATGGCCACGAGCCGCGACGCGAGCCGCGCCACCTCGGCGGCGCTCCCGGCGCTCGCGTCGCCACAGAGCGCGGCGATCTCGACCGCCGCGGCGGCCTCGGTGGCCTCGGCCCGCGCAACCGCGAAGGCGCGCGCCTTGTCACCGCGCGTGACCCGGCCGGCGCCCTCTGCGCAGTTGAGGCAAGCGCTCTTCGCTGAGCGGAGCGCCTCGTCGCGCAGCTTCGCGTCGCGGACCGAGGCGCGGCGTACGGCGAGCAAGAGCTCCACCGCGACTCCGTAGGCGAGCAACCTGTGGTGAGGGAGAGCGGGAGAGACTGACGAACTGGAGGAGGTGGGAGAGCTGGAAACCCGAGGAAACAGCGTGTCGTTCATGGCCGGCGGCTCCTTTCGCGAGCCGGGAGGAGACGACGGCCATGAACGTCACGGTTCCGCGTGAGAGAGAACCTCGGATGGCAGGCGCAGTGCCAGCCTCCGGCTGGCGCGAGCCTGCGAAACCACCGACCTCGACCTCGACCTCGACCCCGACCCCGACCTCGACCCCGACCCCGACCCCGACCGCGACCGCGACCGCGACCGCGACGAATGTCGCTACGGCACCATCTGGCGGAACAGGTCCACCACCACCGCCTCGCGGCCGGCGATGCGGGCCCGGCCGCGCGCCCACTCGCGGAGCGACTTGATCTGCTCCTCGTACGTCCGGTAAAGCGGCACGAGGTCCTGCGCGAGCCGGCGGAGATCCTGCGTCTCGAGCTCGCGTCCGAGGGCGTAGGCGCGGTGGAGCGCGCCGACCACCACCTGCTCGAGCTCCGCTCCCGAGTAGCCGTCGCAGAGCTCGGCGACGGCCAGGAGGTCGAAGGCCTCCGCGCTCCGCCCGCGCTTGGCGAGGTGCAGGCCGAGGATGGCGGTGCGGGCCTCGACGTCGGGCAGATCGACGAAGAACAGCTCGTCGAAGCGGCCGCGGCGCAGCAGCTCGGGTGGCAGGCGCGTCACGTCGTTCGCGGTCGCGACCACGAAGACCGGGCTCTTCCGCTCCTGCAGCCACGTGGAGAAGGCCCCGAGCAGGCGCGCCGCGCGCGCGTCGCCCCCCTGCCCTGGCGCGCTGCCGGCGAAGCCCTTCTCGATCTCGTCCACCCAGAGCGCCACCGGGGCGATGGCCTCCGCCGACGCGAGCGCGCGCGCCAGGCCCTCCTCCGCGCCGTCGGAGGCCCCGAGGACGCGCGGGAGATCGAGTCGCAAGAGCGGGATGCGCAAGAAGCCCGCCACCGCCTTGGCGGCGAGCGACTTTCCGCAGCCCTGCACGCCGAGGAGCAGGACGCCGCGCGGCTCCGGCAGGCCGAAGCGCTTGGCATCGGGTGCGAAGGCGAGGGCACGCTCACGGATCCACGCCTTGAAGCTCTCCAGGCCGCCCAGGTCGTCCGGCTGCTCCGTCACCTCCACGAGTTCGAGCCCTCGATCGTGGGCGAGCAGGCGCTGCTTCTCCGCCAGCACCACCGACACCGCCGCGGCCCCGAGCGTGGGATCGGCGTAGAGCGCGCGGTTGAAGGCGCGCTGCGCCTGCGTGTACCCGAGCCCCGCCGCCGCGGTGAGGAGCGCGTGGGTGGCCGCCTCGGCGGCCGGCCGTCCGGCCAGCATCGCGGTGAGCACCGCCCCGAGCTCGGCGCGGTCGGGCAGCGGCAGGCGCAGCACGGTCGTCTCGGCGGCGAGCCCCTCCGGGAGCCGCAGCGTGGGCGCGATGATGACCACCGAGCGTCGCCGGGCGTAGAAGGCTGGCAGCAGATCGCGCAGCCGCCGCGCCACCACGCGGTCCTCCAGCTCGTGGTGGAAGTCGAGCAGGAGCGCCGCCACCGGCGGCTCGGGCGGGCCCGCGAAGAGCGCCTCCAGCGCGGCGAGGGGCGCGCGGGCCGCCGGGGCGATGGGCTCGAGCCCGCGCGTGCGGGACCAGACCGCCACGGTCGCCCCCGCGCCGGACGGACCCGGTCCGAGCGCCGCGCGGCAGAGCGCCTCGGCCCGCTCCTCCTCCTCGGTCACCACGTAGAGGATACGGGCGCCGGTGCGGTGCAGCTCTCCCAGCTCGTCTACGAAGGACACGTCGTCTCCCGGCGCCCAGGCGCCCTGAACGTGGCGAGCGCGCGGTGCGCGCGCGGTTGCAGCGTCATCGCCAGCTCTCGGCGTCGGCGGTGCCGCGCACCGCCTCCTCGAAGGAGGTGACGCCGGTCGCCACCTTGCGAACCGCGTGCTCCCGGAGCGAGCGCAGCCCGTCCTGGCGCGCGGTCCGCTGCAGGACCTCCGGGGTCGCCCCCTCCGCCACGAGGTGACGCAGCCGCGCGTTCATGGGCAGCACCTCGAAGATGCCGGTCCGCCCGTAGTACCCGGTGTAGCGGCACTTGGCGCAGCCCTGGCCGCGGCGCCCGATGAGCTTGCCGGCCCAGTCCTCCGGGTGTCTGACGCCGAGCTCGGACACCTCGTCCGCGGTGAGGCACACGTCCTCGGCGCACGACGGGCAGACCTGCCGGACGAGCCGCTGCGCCACCACGCCGGTCAAGGTCGCGCCGATGAGGAAGCTCGGCACCCCCAGGTCGCGCAGGCGGGCCACCGCGCCCACCGTATCGCTGGTGTGGAGCGTCGTCAGCACCATGTGCCCGGTCAGCGCCGCTTGCACCGCCTGGCTGGCGGTCTCGGCGTCGCGCACCTCGCCCACCATCACCACGTCGGGGTCCTGCCTCAGGACATGGCGCAGCGCCTCGGCGAAGCTGGTCCCGGTCTTCGGGTTGGCGGCGATCTGGTTGAAGTCCTCGTGCACCATCTCGATGGGATCTTCGATGGTGACGACGTTCACCTCGGGTGAGGCGAGCGCCTGCAGGGCCGAGTAGAGCGTGGTGGTCTTGCCGCTGCCGGTCGGACCGGTGACCACCACCAGGCCGTGGGGCCGCTCCAGCCAGCGCTCGAAGCGATCGCGCTCGTCCTGCAGGAACCCCAGCTCGGAGAGGTCGCGGACGAGCACGGCGGGATCGAGGATGCGGATGACGATCTTGTCGCCGAAGGCCGTCGGGACCGTGGAGACGCGCAGCTCCATCTCGGCGTCGCCGCGGGCGGTGCGGATGCGGCCGTCCTGCGGGCGCTTGGCGGCGATGTCGAGCCGGCTCATGATCTTGAACCGGTTGGCGATGGCGCCGTGCACGCCCTTCGGGATGCGGTAGACGGGGTGCAGCATCCCGTCGATGCGCATGCGGATGATCGACTCCTCCCGCCGCGGCTCGACGTGGATGTCGCTCGCCCGCTGCTCGAAGGCGTAATGCAGGAGGTACTCGACGGCGGCGATGATCGGCTCGCTCGATGCCTCGAGCGCCTCGATGCCGGACAGGTCGACGAACTGCTCCAGGTTGCCGACGTCGACCGCCGGCGCGCCAGCGTCGAGCTGCGTCTGGGCCGCGTGGATCTGCTGGCGGAAGCCGTACACCTCCGCGATGGCGCGGTGGATGTCGGTGGGCGAGGCCAGCACCGGCAGGATCTCGGCGCCGGTCAGGGCGCGCAGGTTCTCGAACAGCTCCCGGTCGAACGGGTTCGCCGACGCCACCACCAGCGCCCCGTTGCGGCGCTCCAGGGGCAGCACGGCGTGGCGCCGCGCGAAGGGCCGTGACAGGGTGCGGGTGATGAGGTGGGCGTCGAGCTTGAGTGGATCGATCTTGCGGTAGTCGATCCCGGTCGCCTCCGCCACCGCGCGGGCCGCCTTGTCCTCGTCGATCGACTCGCCCTCGCGCCGCACGTCCGGGAACTGGAACGACGCGAAGAGCTCGATGGGCGACAGCTCGCCCCTGCGGAGCGCGCGCCCCCCCGCCCGCGTCGACTGCTCGCGCAGGAGCCGCGCCCGCTGCACGGCCTCGCGCGCGAACGCCGTCCGCCGGGCGTCGTCGGAGATGAGACCGCCGCGCGCCAGGACGTCGGCGACGTACTCGAGGGTGAAGTCGGTGGATCGCTGGGGGCGCTGCACCCGGGCGAGTGTAGCGCGGCCGGGAGCCGTACCCAAGGGAGCTCCGCCCCGAACGTCGCCCCGCCTACCCCGACCGTCTTCAGCTGGAGCGCGCGGCACGGCGCCGCGCCGGCTTGCGGCGGGGGCGACGCCGGCGGGGCGCCGTCCCTTCCGCTCCGATGAGGCGATCCTTCTCGCGCTGGTAGAGCTTCATGGCGTCACGCAGGGCCTGCAGGCCCACGCTGCGACCCTGCGGCTCGGAGACGAGCACCCTCTTGTTCTCGAGGGCCTTGTAGTCCTCGAAGAAGCGCCGGAGCTCGCGCATGCGGTGCGGGGGCATCTCCGAGATGTCGGCATAATGCGAATACTCGGGATCGTCGGCGTGGACCGCGATGAGCTTGTCGTCCTCGCCCTTGTCGTCCCGCATCTTCATCACGCCGATGACCTTGGCGCGCATGATCGCGAGCGGCTGGATGGCCTCCTGGCAGTAGACGAGGATGTCGAGCGGATCGCCGTCGTCGCAGTACGTGCGCGGGACGAAGCCGTAGTTCGCCGGGTAGTGCACCGAGGAGAAGAGCACCCGATCGACGATGAGCAGGCCCGACGCCTTGTCGAGCTCGTACTTCACCTTCGTCCCGGTGGGGATCTCGATGATGGCGGGGACGGGGTCCTCCACGAAGCGGGGGAGCTCCACATCGTGCCACGGGTGCGTGGGCAAGGACGGCCCTCCTCGTAGGGCGAGACGGGCGCGAGACTACCTCAGGACCGCACGGCGGTGGGGGAACGACGGTCGGTCAGATCCCGCCGCCGTACTCGAAGCCCGCCTCGCGCACCTCCGCCTGGGTCACGCGGCTGCCGGGCGGCACCCCGTGGGTGAGCCAGACGTTGCCGCCGATGGAGGAGCCCTTCCCGATGGTGATGCGGCCGAGGATGGTCGCGCCCGAGTAGATGACCACGTCGTCCTCGACGATGGGGTGCCGGTCGATGCCCTTGATGGGCGTGCCCTTCTCGTCCTTGGGGAAGCTCTTCGCGCCGAGCGTCACGCCCTGGTAGAGCCGGACGTTGGCGCCGATGACGGCCGTCTCGCCGATCACGACGCCCGTGCCGTGGTCGATGAAGAAGCGCTCGTCGATGCGTGCGCCAGGGTGGATGTCGATCCCGGTCAGCGCGTGCGCGTGCTCGGTGATCATGCGGGGGATGAGCGGCACGCCGAGCGCGTACAGCTCGTGCGCGATACGCTGGTTCGTGACGGCCAGGATGCCGGGGTAGCTGAAGATGGCCTCGTCCCTGATCTTGAGCGCCGGGTCTCCCTCGTACGCGGCGTCGACGTCGGAGCTGACGCGCCGCCGCACGTCCGGGATGCGCGCCACGAAGGCGCGCGCCACCTCGGCCGAGCGCTCGGCGCAGTGCACGCAGGTCTCGTAGTCGTGCCGCTCGGCGAAGGCGATCCCGCGCCGCATCTGCTCCTCGAGCGCGTGCAGCACGTGGTCGAGCGTCGCGCCGATGTAGTAGTGCAGGTGCTCGTCGGCGAGGTCGGTGGCGCCGAAGTAGCCTGGGAAGAAGACGGACCGCAGCCCCTCCACGCACCCGATCACGACGTCGCGCGAGGGCAGGACGATCCGGCCGCCGCCGTTCCGGCTCGCGCCGAGCGCGCTGGCCGCCCGGCACAGCTCGTCGACCACCGGCGCCAGCGACAGCGATCTCGTCTTCGTGTGCTGTTCCAAGTGCTCCTCCCGCCTCTCCGCGGCACGCGGCGAGGACTCGCGAGTGTGCGGCAAGGTGCGCGTCGCCGCAAGCGCGGCTCACCCGCCGACCCCGCCCGCCTCGTCGGCCAGCGCGGCGTCGATGTCGTCCTCGGTGACGTCCAGGGCCGCGCCGCTGCCCGGCTCGGCGGCCGGGGGCGCGGGCGCGGCCTCTGGCGGGTGGAAGAACGCCCACACGGCCTCCGCCGCCTTGGGCCCGAAGGCCTCCACGCTCGAGAGCTCCTCCAGACTCGCCTCCTTGATGCGCCGGAGCGACCCGAGCGCGCGCAGGAGCGCCTTGCGCCGGCCGGCGCCCACGCCCGGGATCTCCTCCAGGACGGACTGGAAGTTGCGGGAGCGGCGCAGCTTGCGGTGGAAGGTGATGGCGAAGCGGTGCGCCTCGTCCCGCAGGCGGGTGAGGAGGAAGAGCTCGGCCGAGTTCTGGCGCAGCACGACGGGATCCTTGCGACCGGGCAGGAAGACGCGCTCGGGCGTGCGCTCGGCCTCCGCCACGAAGCCCCGCTGCGCCAGGTCGGCCACGTCCACCAGCTCGGCCGCCTGCCTCGCGTCCGCCGCGGTGGGCCCGGCGCGAGCGGAGGCGAGCCTGCGCCGCCCCGAGATCACACGCGCCGTGCCGAAGTCGACCAGCCGGCTCTTGGCGAGGCCGACCATCTCCACGAACGGCGCCCCCTCGTTGCCCGCGACCCGCTTCGTCGGGACGCCGAGGTCGTGCGCCGCGGCCAGCGCCGCGTTGAGCTGCCCCTTGCCGCCGTCGATGACGAGCAGGTCCGGGAAGCAGCCTTCGGAGAGCGCGCGCCTGAGCCGTCGGGTGATGACCTCGTGCAGCATGGCGAAGTCGTCCTGGCCGGCGACGCCCTTCACCTTGTAGCGGCGGTAGCCGGCCTTGTCCGGCTCGCCGTCCTTCATGGAGACGCCCGAACCGACCGCCAGCGCGCCCTGGAAGGTCGAGATGTCGTAGCACTCCATCCAGCGCGGCTCCTTCGCCAGGTGCAGCGCGCGTGTCAGGGCTGCCAGCGCCTCGTCGCGCCGCTCGTCCTTCTCGTGCCAGCTCTTGAAGCCCTGGGCGGCGTTCCGGGCCGCCACCTCGAGCAGGTCGGCCTTCGCGCCGCGCTGGGGCGTGAGGAGCTTCACCTTCCGTCCACGGCGATCCGAGAGCACCTCGGCGAGCGCCCACGCCCCCTCGACCTCGAGCGGCAGGAGCACCTCCTCCGGAGCCGGATTCTGCTCGTAGTACAGGGCGAGGAAGGAGGAGAGGGTCTCCTCGGCTGGGAACTCCTGGTGACGGAACGGATAGGTCCGCGCATCTTGCAGCTTGCCGCGCCGCATGGAGAGGACCGCCACCACCAGCTCCGGGCCCTCGCGGTAGAGCCCGAACACGTCGCGATCGGCCTCGTCGGACATGAGGACGCGCTGCTTCTCGAGGCTGCGCTCCACCGCCACCAGCTGGTCACGGACGCGCGCGGCGTCCTCGAAGCGCTGGGCTTCGGCGGCCTCCCGCATGCGCCGGCGGAGCCGCTCGACCAGCTCGCCCTCCCTGCCCTCCAGGAACTCGATCGCGTCCTCCACGGCCTGCCGGTAGTCCTGCGCCGGGACCTCGTACACGCACGGCGCCGGGCAGCGGTGGATCTGGTACAGGATGCAGGGCCGCTTGCGGTGGGCGAAGACGTGATCGGTGCAGGTCCGGAGCTGGAACCAGCGATTCACGACGCGGAGGGTCTCGCGGATGGAGCTCGCGCTCGAGTACGGGCCGAAGTAGCGCGCGCCGTCCTCCTTGCGCTGGCGCGCCCGCCACACCTCCAGCCGTGGGTAGGCGTGGCGCTCGTCGAGCCGCAGGACGATGAAGTCCTTGTCGTCGCGCAGCCGGATGTTGAAGCGCGGCTGGTGCTTCTTGATGAGCTCGTTCTCGAGGAGGACGGCCTCCTTCTCCGAGCTCGTCACGATGACGTCGATGTCTCCCAGCAGCTCGTCGAGGAGGGCCACGAAGGCCCGCTCGTCGCCCCGGGCAGCTTGTAGGGCGGGGGCTTGTCCCCCGCCGCCGAGCCCACCGAAGTAGCTCCTCACGCGCGCCCGCAGGCTCGACGCCTTGCCGACGTAGACCACCTCGCCCTGCCGATCCTTCATGAGGTAGCAGCCCGGCTCCGCCGGCAGGTCGGCGAGCTTCTGTCGGAGCGCGGTGTCCACCCGACGGCTTTCTAACCCGGAGGGCCCCCGCCGTGCTCGACGGCAGCCCGGTGGCGCTACCGCCTCCGCCGGCGCAGCGCCTGCGCACGCCGGAGCGGCCGGGACCCGCCCGCCGCCAGGTTCGCGCCCGATCCGAGGAGGCCCCGCGCGCCGATCGCGCCCTTGCGCACGACGCCGAGCTGCAGGTCCTTCAGCACCAGCACGCGGTCGCGGAGCTGCGCCGCCTGCTCGAACTCCAGCGCCTCCGAGGCGGCCTTCATCTCGCGCTCCAGCTCCGCGATCATGCGCGGCAGCTCCTCCGGCTGGTACTCGGCCCCGCCCTCGGCGGCGAGGACCACCGCCACCTCCTCCGCCGGCGCCGCCCCCATGTGCAGGTCGCTGATGGCGCGCCGCACGGACTGCGGCGTGATGCCGTGCTCCTCGTTCCAGCGGCGCTGGAGCTCGCGGCGGCGGTTCGTCTCGTCGAGCGCCTTCCGCATCGAGGCGGTGACCTTGTCGGCGTACAGCAGGACGCGGCCGTTCAGGTTGCGGGCGGCGCGGCCGATGGTCTGGATGAGCGACACCTCGCTGCGCAGGAACCCCTCCTTGTCGGCGTCGAGCACCGCCACGAGCGACACCTCCGGGATGTCGAGCCCCTCGCGCAGGAGGTTGATGCCGATGAGCACGTCGAACTCGCCGCGGCGCAGATCGCGGATGAGGACGCTCCGCTCCAGCGTGTCGATGTCGGAGTGCAGGTAGCGGCACTTCACGCCGACGTCGGTGTAGTACTCGGTCAGATCCTCGGCCATGCGCTTGGTGAGGGTCGTGACGAGGACGCGCTCCCCGGCCTGCTCGCGCGCCCGCACCTCGCCGAGGAGGTCGTCGACCTGCGTCCCCACCGGCCGCACCTCGACCTCGGGATCGACGAGGCCGGTGGGGCGGATGATCTGCTCCACCACCACGCCGCCCGCGAGGTCGAGCTCGTAGCGGGCCGGCGTGGCCGAGACGTAGATGCCCTGCCCGACGATGCGCTCGAACTCCTCGAACTTGAGCGGCCGGTTGTCGAGCGCGGAGGGGAGGCGGAAGCCGAACTCGACCAGGGTCTCCTTGCGCGAGCGATCGCCGCGGTACATGCCGCCGATCTGCGGCATGGTCTGGTGCGACTCGTCGATGACGAGCAGGAAGTCCTTCGGGAAGTAGTCGATGAGGCAAGGCGGCGGATCGCCGGCCTTCCGCCCCGACAGCCAGCGCGAGTAGTTCTCGATGCCGGAGCAGAAGCCCATCTGCTCCAGCATCTCGAGGTCGAACATCGTCCGCTGCTCGAGCCGCTGCGCCTCGACGAGCTTGTCCTGCGTCCGGAGCTCCGTCAGCCGCTCGCGCAGCTCCTCGCGGATGCCCGCGATGGCGCGGCGGCGCGTCTCGGGGGCCGAGACGTAGTGGCTGTTGGGGAAGATGGCCACCTTGTCGAGCTCGCCCAGGCTCACCCCGCGCAGCGGGTCGAACTCGGTGATCCGCTCGATGACGTCGCCGAAGAACTCGATGCGGACCGCCCGCTCCTCCTCGTAGGGCGGGAACACCTCGATGGTGTCGCCGCGGACGCGGAACGTCCCGCGGTGGAAGTCGAGGTCGTTCCGCTCGTACTGGATGTCGATGAGGGACCGGATGAACCGGTTCGTCACGAACTCCTGGCCGCGCTCGAGCTGCTGCAGGAGGCCGAAGTACGCCTCGGCGGTGCCGAGGCCGTAGATGCAGGAGACGGAGGCGACGATGAGGACGTCGTTGCGGGTGAGGAGCGCGTGCGTGGCCGCGTGCCGCATCCGGTCGATCTCGTCGTTGATGGAGGAGTCCTTCTCGATGTAGGTGTCGGTCGAGGGGACGTACGCCTCCGGCTGGTAGTAGTCGTAGTAGCTGACGAAGTAGTGGACGGCGGCGTCCGGGAAGAGGTCCCTGAATTCCCCGTAGAGCTGGGCCGCCAGGGTCTTGTTGTGGGCGATGACGAGCGTCGGCCGCTTCACCTCGCCCACCACGTTGGCGACGGTGAAGGTCTTGCCGGAGCCGGTCACCCCGAGCAGCACCTGGGCCCGATCGCCGCGGCGCAGCCCCTCCAGCAGCTCGCCGATGGCGCGCGGCTGGTCGCCGGTGGGCTGGAACTCGCGCTTGATGTGGAAGGGCACCCGCCCTTTGTAATGCGGCGGGCGCGCCTGCTCAGCGACGCGCGCCGGCCCCGAGCATCACTCCACCTTCCAGGTCGTCCCGCGCGGCCCGTCCATGAGCGCGACGCCCATGGCGAGGAGCTCGTCGCGGAGGGCGTCGGAGCGGGCGAAGTCCTTCGCCTCGCGCGCCGCTACGCGCTCCGCGATCTTCCGCGCGACGAGCGCCTCGTCGATGCCGCGCCGCGCCGCGGCCTTGCCCCGCAGCGCGCCGAGCGCCTCGGCCGGCGCGCGCGCGAAGAGGCCCAGCTCCAGGCCGACCAGCCGCGCGTCGCGCGCGAAGCGCGAGAGGGCGGCCTTGTCCTCCGCCGTCCTCTTCCCCTTCTTGTCCGCGAGCGCGTTGGCGGCGGTGAAGGCGTCGGCGAGCAGGCCCAGCACGGCCGCCGTGTTGAAGTCGTCGTCGAGCGTCGCGCGGCAGCGCTCGACGAGGTCGGTCTCGGCGCCCTCGCCGGTGGGCGCGCCGTCTGCGAGGCGGATCGCCTTCTCGAGCGTCTCGTGGAGGTAGACGAGCCGCCTCTCCGCCTCGGCCAGCACCGCGTCGCTGTAGTTGATGGGGTTGCGGTAGTGCGTGCCGAGCAGGAAGAACCGCACCGCCTCCCCGTCGAACTTGGCGAGGACGTCGCGGATCGTGAAGAAGTTGCCGAGCGACTTCGACATCTTCTCCTGGTCGATCTCCACGAACCCGTTGTGGCCCCAGTAGCGGGCGAACCCCTCGGCATGCTGGCCGTCGCCGAGCGCGGCGACGGACTGCGCGATCTCGTTCGTGTGGTGGGGGAAGACGAGGTCCTTGCCGCCCCCATGCAGGTCGATCGGCGTGCCGAGGTGCTCGGCGGCCATGGCCGAGCACTCGATGTGCCAGCCCGGGCGGCCCTTCCCCCACGGCGACTCCCAGGCCGGCTCGCCCGGCTTGGCGGCCTTCCAGAGGGCGAAGTCGAGCGCGTCCTCCTTGGCCTCGCCCACCTCCACCCGCGCGCCGGAGAGGAGGTCGTCGAGGTTCCGCTTGGCGAGGCGGCCGTACTCGGGGAACTTGCGCACCCGGTAGTAGACGTCGCCGTTCGACGCGGCGTAGGCGAAGCCCTTCTCCACCAGCGTCGAGATCATCCGGACGATGTGCGGGATGTGATCCGAGACGCGGGGCGCCACGTCGGGCCGGAGGTTTCCGAGCGCGTCCATGTCCTCGTCGTAGGAGCGCGCGTAGCGCTCGGCGAACGCGAGCGGGTCCTCGCCGCGCTCATTCGCGCGCTTGATGATCTTGTCGTCCACGTCGGTGAAGTTCCGGACGTACTTCACCTCGAGGCCGCGCGCGCGCAGGTGGCGCACCACCACGTCCCAGGCCACGTAGCAGCGCGCGTGGCCCACGTGGGCGTGGTCGTACACGGTCGGCCCGCAGCAGTAGAAGCGGACCCTGCCCGGCTCGAGCGGCACGAGCTCCCGCTTCTTGCCGGTGAGCGTGTCGTGGATCTGGATGGACATGGCGCGATCCTACCCGACCACCCGCAGCAGGAGCGCCACGGCGTGGGCCGCGATCCCCTCCCCGCGGCCGACGAACCCGAGGTTCTCGCCGGTGGTGGCCTTCACGTTCACCTGTCCGGGCCCGACGCCGAGCGCCTCGGCCAGCCTCGCCCTCATCTCCTCGGCCCTCGGCGCGATCTTGGGCCGGCGGGCGGCCAGGGTCACGTCGCAGTTGCCCACCTGCCAGCCCGCCTCGCCCGCCTTGCGCGCGATCTCGCGCAGCAGCAGCAGCGAGGAGACCCCCTTCCACCGTGGGTC
>DASPZP010000378.1:0-28291 GCA_035636195.1 Anaeromyxobacteraceae bacterium | reverse complement strand
GCGGGGAAGGTGGCCCTCGCCACCCGCTTCTCCACCGACGGCCCCGCCGGGCTGGAGGGGCTCATCCTGGTCATGCCCGAGCCGGCGCGCCTTCCGGAGCTGCTCGCCTCCCTGGCCGACCCGCGCTAAG
Source organism: Anaeromyxobacteraceae bacterium (assembly GCA_035636195.1). Classification (GTDB taxonomy): domain Bacteria; phylum Myxococcota; class Myxococcia; order Myxococcales; family Anaeromyxobacteraceae; genus Anaeromyxobacter_A. Next base: position 28,161 of record DASPZP010000378.1, on the reverse strand, counting down.
AAGGCGGCATGGAGACGCACCTGGGCGGGCTCACGCCGTGACGGAGACCGACCTGCGCGCGCTGCTCGAGAGCGTCCGCGACGGCGAGGCCGGCGTCGCGGATGCGGTGGCGCGGCTCAAGGGCGCGCCCTTCGAGCGCGTGGGCGAGTTCGCCACGCTCGACACCCACCGCGCGCTGCGCGTCGGCATGCCCGAGGTGATCTTCGCGCAGGGCAAGACGGCGGCGCAGGTGGCGACCCTCGCGAAGCGGATCGCCGCCAGCGGGCCGCTGCTCGTGACCCGGCTCGACGCCGGCAAGGCGGGCCTCGCGCGGCGGGCCGTGAAGGGGGCCATCTACGACCCCGTCTCCCGTACGCTCCGCAGGGGCCGGATGGCGCTCCCCACCCGCGGTCCAGTGGCGGTGTGCTGCGCCGGCACGAGCGACATCCCCGTCTGCGAGGAGGCCGCGGCCACCCTGGACGTGATGGGGGTGGAGGTGGTGAAGATCTACGACGTCGGCGTGGCGGGCATCCACCGGGTGCTGGCGCGGCGCGGCGAGCTCGACGACTGCCGGGCGGTGGTGGTGGCGGCGGGGATGGAGGGGGCGCTGCCGTCGGTGGTGGGGGGACTCGTGGGCCGCCCCGTCGTCGGCGTGCCGACCAGCGTCGGCTACGGCGCCTCGTTCGCGGGGCTCACGCCGCTGCTCGCCATGCTGAACTCCTGCTCGCCCAACGTGACGGTGGTGAACATCGACAACGGGTTCGGGGCGGGGTTCGTGGCCGGCCTCATCGCCCGGGAGTGAACGTGCCGGAGCTCCTCTTCCTCGAGCCGGTGGGCGGTGTCGCGGGCGACATGTTCCTCGCCGCCGCGCTCGATCTCGGCCTGCCGCAGGCGGAGCTGGAGGCAGCGCTCGCCACGCTCGCCATCTCGGGCTTCCGGCTCCTGGTGACGCGGGTCGAGGCGGGCGGCATCGCCGGCACGCACCTCGACGTGGTGGTGGAGGGGCCGCAGCCGCACCACCGGCGCCTCGGCGAGATCGTCGCCCTGGTGAAGGCGAGCGGGCTCACGCCGCGCGCGCGCGAGGCGGCGCTGGCGCTGTTCGAGCGCCTCGGTCGCGCCGAGGCGAAGGTGCACGGCGTCCCACTCGAGGAGGTCCATTTTCACGAGGTCGGCGCGATCGACTCGATCGTCGACGTGTGCGGCGCGGCGGTGGCGCTCGACCTGCTCGGCTGGCCCGAGGTGGTCGCGCTGCCGCCCCAGCTCGGGCAGGGCTTCGTGAAGACCGCGCACGGGCTCCTGCCCGTCCCGCCGCCGGCCGTGCTGGAGCTCCTGCGCGGACTGCCCATCACCCCCGGCGGCCCGGTCGGCGAGGCCGTCACCCCCACCGGCGCCGCGCTCCTCGCCGGCCTGTGCACGCTCGGCCTGCCACCGCCGTTCACCCCCAGGAAGATCGGCTACGGCGTCGGCACGAAGCGCTGGCCCGACCGGCCGAACGTGCTGCGGATGACGCTGGGAAAGATCCTCCCCCTCTCCCCGCAGGCGGGGGGTGGGAGTGGCCAGCCCTCGATCTTCCAGCTCGAGCTGAACCTCGATGACTGCCCGGGCCAGCTCGTCGCGCGCGCCATCGAGGCCGCCCTGGAGGCCGGTGCGCTCGACGCCTGGGCGGCGCCCTGCACCATGAAGAAGGGCCGCCCTGGACTCGTCCTCGCCGCGCTCGCCCCCCTCCCGCGGCGCGACGCGGTGGCGGAGGCGCTCCTGGCCGAGACGACCAGCCTGGGCCTCCGCTACTGGCCGGTCGATCGGATCGAGCTCGAGCGGGAGCTCGTGCCGGTCGAGACCGAGCACGGGCCGGTGCGGGTGAAGGTGGGTCGCCGGGAGGGGAAGGTGCTCTCCGCGCACCCCGAGTACGAAGACTGCGCCGCCCGCGCCCGGGAGCGCGGCGTGCCGGTGAAGGAAGTGATGGCCGCGGCGCAGGCGGCGTGGCGGGCCCAGCGGAAGTAGGCGGTCGGAGGCGAGGGTCGGGGTCGGGGTTGCCCCTGCCTACCCCCCGATCGTCAACACCGCGTACCCCTGAAACGCCGGCAGCACGGTGGAGATCGAGTAGCCCGAGGGATTCATGGCGATCCGCTCGTCCCTCCCATCGGCCGACTGGAAGCGGGCGCGGCGCGCAGTCCCGGCGACGTGCAGCCCGAGGAAGAGCGTCACCCCTTGCGCCGCTGCCGGACCGAGCGTCACGAGGTGCGCCTCGAGCTTCTCGCCCGCCTTCGCCAGCGCCACGAAGACGGGAGTGCGCCCCGCCACGCCGGCCGATCGCCGGCCCTTGCCGAGCAGCGCCGAGAGCGCGCGCCCGAGCGGCTCGAGCTGCGCCGGCTCGAGGAGCGCGCCCGGCCGTGGCGCCGCGATCGCCGGCAGGGAAGCCACCGTCCCGGTGCCGACCTTGGTGCCGGTCGGCTTGGCGGCCGCGAGCGGCGGCGCCGCGGGGCGGCCGGCGGCGTCCACCGCGGAGAGCTCGCCCACGACGAGCGCGCTCGCCCCCGCCGTGACGCGCCGCGAGAGCTCGTGCGCCTCGAGCTGCGGTAGGCCCCCCGCGCCGGCCAGCACCAGCACCGCCCCGGCCGGCGCGTCGGCGAGCCGCATCACCACCGGCGCCTGGATGTGCAGCGCCGCCAGCGCGTCTCCGGTCCGCTCGACCTGCTGCCGGTGATCGCCTCCCGTCCACAGGTCGGCCTCGGGCGAGTACACGATGGCGCACTCCGCCACCGCGTCGTGGACCACCGCGCCGTGGTCAGCGCGCACCTGCCGCGCGAAGCGGCGCACGGTGGCGAGGCTCCGCTCCGCGTCGACCGCCTGCTCCGCGACGAGCTCCACGCCGCAGGCCGCTGCGACGGCCGCCAGCCGCTGCACGAGCGCGAGCGGGGCCGCCCCGCCGAGCGCCGCCGCGCAGGGTCGGCGGCCCATGCCGGCCTGGAGCAGCCGGAACAGGCCCGCGCCACTGGTCTGCGTCTCGACCTTGACCGGGAAGACGGCCGCGTCGAGGTGGCGCGCCGCCTGGAGCTGCGCCGGGCCGATGGCCTCGAACTGGGCCGTGACCTCGAACGGCCGGGCGGTCGCGCGCGAGGCGTCGCGGGCGGCGCGGGCGTAGGCGCCGACGGCGCGGTCGAGCGCGGCCACCCGGAAGCGCCAGAAGTCGCGGCCGAAGGGGAGCTGGGCGTGACTGACCGCGCCCGAGGCGCTCGCGAGCGCCTCGCGCGCGAGCGCGAGGTAGTCGAGGGGCATGAAGTGCTCGCCATACTCGCGCGCGAGCTCCTTCGAGAAGGCGCGCTGGCAGTCCGGGCAGAAGCCCGAGCCGAGGATGCCCTGCGCCATGGGCGCATCGGGGCGGTCGAGGCACACCCCCGCGAAGCCAGCCTGGAGCGCGCCCGCCACCGCCTGCTCGATGCGGGCGCGGTGGCGGAACGAGACGAGGCAGGCACGCAGCTGGCCGGGCGCGCCGGAGAGGCTGCCGTCGGCGGCGCGGCACGCCTCCTCGGGCGCCCCCGCGTGGCCGGCCACGACGTCCGCCAGGGCCTCGCCGGCCATGCCTCCGGGCAGCGGCTCGTCGATCCGAACAACCAAGGGCTCGGCGCCGGCGGCGAGCGCCGTCCGGGAGGCCTCTCGCGGCAAAGCACCTGCGGGTAACCGATATGGGGCGAAGGCGCTGTGGACGGCCATGGGGGAGGGGTGGGCACGGTACAACGCGCCGCGCCCCTTGGGCAATTGCGACCCGGGCCGTGCATGAAGACCATGCTGGTCAGGGTCGCGCCCGTCTCACGCAGGGTGAGCCGAAGTGCGTAAACCACCGCGTTGACGGTGTTTCCTGCCCCGTGGTACGGGTCACGTCGGTGTCGTGCGCGCGGGGTACAGGACGGGTCGCCCGTCCCCCGCTCGGGACCAGCCTGGAGGACGCGTCGCGATGGGCAACCTGTTCGGCAGCATGTTCGAAGCGTTCGACAAGGGCGGGATCGGGATGTACCCGATCTCGATCTCCTTCCTGTTCGGCGTCGCCATCATCATCGAGCGCATCTACGTGCTCTATGCGCGGGCGGCGATCGACAAGGAGCCCTTCCTCAAAGGACTGAAGAAGCACATCTACGCCGGCGATCTGGACAAGGCGATCAGCTACTGCGCCGGTCAGAAGAAGGTGCCGCTCGTCTCCGTGGTGAAGGCCGGGCTCATCAACGTGCCGAAAGGCGACGACGACGTGCAGGCCGCCATGGACGAGGCCTCGCTGCGCGAGAGCCCCAAGATCGAGCGCCGCACCGGCTACCTGGCGATGATCTCGAACGTCGCCACCCTGCTCGGCCTGCTCGGCACCATCATCGGCCTCATCCACTGCTTCGGCGCGGTGGCGAACGCGAACCCGGCCGACAAGGCGACCATCCTCTCCCAGGGCATCTCGGAGGCGATGTACTGCACCGCCTTCGGCCTCCTCGTGGCCATCACCACCCTCGTCAGCTACTCGGTCCTGCAGGGCCGCACGCAGTCGATGGTGGAGGACATCAACGAGTCGTCGGTCGGCGTCCTGAACCTCATCGTCGCCAACCGGGACAAGATGAAGATGCCCGCCTCCGTTGCGGCGGCGGCCGAGGCCGCCGTCGAGGAGACGGTGGAATAAGCCATGGGCGGCACTGCGCTGCCCGAGGCCGGGGGCAAGAAGAAGAAGCGGGCGCTCGACGCGGTGGTGAACGTCGTCCCCGCCATCGACCTCCTCTCCTGCTGCATCTCCTTCCTCCTCTTCACGGCCGTGTGGACGCAGATCTCCCGCCTGCAGGCCGCGCCCATGGGGAACAGCGGACTGCCGGCCGAGACCCAGACCACGAAGTCGCTCACGGTGACGCTCACCATCGGCGAGCGCGGCTACGTGCTCGCCACCAGCGCCGGGGCCCAGATCGAGCTGCCGGCCGCTGGCCGCGGCGCCGACGGCAGCGTCCAGTACGACCTGAAGGGCCTCGCCGAGCGGCTGAAGAAGCTGAAGTCCGAGTTCCCCGACCAGGCCGCCATCACGGTCGCGGCCGACGACGCCGTCGTCTACGCGGACCTCATCCACGCCATCGACGCCTGCGTGGGCGCCGGCCTCGCCAACGTCTCGGTCATGGGGGCCGGCTAGATGCCGATCGTCGCGCCAGGAAAGCGGCCGGCCAAGCGCTTCGCCGCCTCGAAGGTCATCGGCGGCAAGATGCACGGCAGCCACCGCACGACCAACGTCGACCTGAACGTCGTGCCGATGGTCGACATGATGACGATGCTCGTCATCTTCCTGCTGCAGCAGTTCTCGGCCACGGGCGAAGTCCTCTACATGCAGCGGGACATCAAGCTGCCCGACGCGCACCACGGCCAGACGATCGAGGTGGCGCCGGTGGTGGCGATCAGCGCGACGCAGGTGGTCATCTCCGGCATGAAGGTGGCCGAGGTCGCGGAGGTCGAGAAGGATCCGTCGCAGATCATCGCGCCCCTCGTCGAGAAGCTGCGCGACGAGAAGAAGCGCTACGATTTCATCCACCAGAACGATCGCGACCGCGAGAAGAACTGGAAGGGTGAGGTGAACGTGCAGGCGGACGTGAAGGTCCCCTTCCGCCTCGTGCGGCGGGTGATGGCCTCGGCCGCCGAGGCCGGCTACGGCAACGTGAACTTCGCCACGCTGGACGAAGTCACCAAGAAGTAGGGCAGGGCAGCCCCCCCTCGCCTCTTGCCCTGCCGCGCCGCCCCCGGTAAATTGCGGCCCTCCGAATTTCGGGCTCTTGGCCCATTCGCAGCGCCCTCACTCCCGGCCACTAGGGTCCTCACCGGAAGCGCACGCTCATGAACCTCTCTACCCTCGCCTCATCCCTCGCCCTGTCCGCTGCGGAGCACACCGGCGGGGGCGAGGCGAACCTCATCCTGCCCGACCTCTCCTCGGTGAGCTTCCTCGGCCTGTCCGGCAAGGGCCTGCTCTCCATCGGCATCCTGGTCTCGCTGGCCGGCCTCGCCTTCGGCCTCGCCATCTCGAGGCAGCTGAAGGACCTGCCCGTCCACCGGTCCATGCTGGAGATCTCGGAGCTCATCTACGAGACCTGCAAGACCTACCTCGTCACCCAGGCCAAGTTCATCGCCGTCCTGTGGGCCTTCATCGCCGTCATCATGGTGGCCTACTTCGGCTTCCTCACCGAGCCGCACAAGTCGCCCGGCGAGGTCGCGGTCATCCTCCTCTTCTCGGTGATCGGCATCCTGGGCAGCTCGGGCGTGGCCTGGTTCGGCATCCGGGTGAACACCTACGCGAACTCGCGGTCCGCCTTCGCCTCCCTCCGCGGCAAGCCCTTCCCCACCTACGCCATCCCGCTCAAGGCGGGCATGTCGATCGGCACGATGCTCATCAGCACCGAGCTGATCATCATGCTGATCATCCTCCTCTTCGTGCCCGGCGACGTGGCTGGCCCGTGCTTCATCGGCTTCGCCATCGGCGAGTCGCTCGGTGCCTCCGCGCTCCGCATCGCGGGCGGCATCTTCACGAAGATCGCCGACATCGGCTCCGATCTCATGAAGATCGTCTTCAAGATCAAGGAGGACGACGCGCGCAACCCGGGCGTCATCGCCGACTGCACGGGCGACAACGCGGGCGACTCGGTCGGCCCGTCGGCCGACGGCTTCGAGACCTACGGCGTGACCGGCGTCGCCCTCATCAGCTTCATCCTGCTGGCGGTGAAGAACCCGACGACGCAGGTGCAGCTCCTCGTCTGGATCTTCGCGATGCGCATCATGATGATCATCGCCTCGGTCGCCTCGTACTGGATCAACGAGGCGGTGGCCAAGGCGAAGTACGAGAACGCCGAGGTGATGAACTTCGAGGCGCCGCTCACCTCGCTCGTGTGGCTCACCTCGATCGTCTCGGTGATCCTCACCTACGTGCTGTCGTACGCGCTCATCGCGGACCTGGGCGACGGCTCGCTGTGGTGGAAGCTCTCGACCATCATCACCTGCGGCACGCTCGCCGGCGCCATCATCCCCGAGATCGTGAAGGTCTTCACCTCCACCTCCTCCGGCCACGTGCGCGAGATCGTCACCGCCTCGCGGGAGGGCGGCGCGTCGCTCAACGTCCTGGCCGGCCTCACCGCCGGCAACTTCTCCGCCTTCTGGATGGGCCTCGTCATCGCCGCGCTCATGGGCGGCGCCTACGCCGTCTCGACGCTCGGGATCTCGGCGCTCATGCTGGCCCCGGCGGTCTTCGCCTTCGGCCTGGTGGCCTTCGGCTTCCTCGGCATGGGCCCGGTCACCATCGCCGTCGACTCGTACGGCCCGGTGACGGACAACGCGCAGTCGGTCTACGAGCTCTCGCTCATCGAGAACGTCCCCAACGTGAAGGCGGAGGTGAAGAAGGAGTTCGGCTTCGACCTCAACTTCGACAAGGCGAAGCACTTCCTCGAGGAGAACGACGGCGCCGGCAACACCTTCAAGGCGACCGCCAAGCCGGTGCTCATCGGCACCGCCGTGGTGGGCGCCACCACCATGATCTTCTCCATCATCATGGTGCTGACGGGCGGCCTCACCTCCGACCTCGAGAAGCTCTCCATCATGAACCCGCTCTTCCTGCTCGGGCTCATCATGGGCGGCTCCGTCATCTACTGGTTCACGGGAGCCTCGACCCAGGCCGTCTCCACCGGCGCCTACCGCGCGGTCGAGTTCATCAAGGCCAACATCAGGCTGGAGGGCGTCGAGAAGGCCTCGGTGGAGGACTCGAAGAAGGTGGTCGCCATCTGCACGCAGTACGCGCAGAAGGGCATGTTCAACATCTTCCTGACCGTCTTCTTCGCCACGCTCGCCTTCGCCTTCCTCGACCCGTTCTTCTTCATCGGCTACCTCATCTCCATCGCACTCTTCGGCCTCTTCCAGGCCATCTTCATGGCGAACGCCGGCGGCGCCTGGGACAACGCCAAGAAGGTGGTCGAGGTGGAGCTGAAGGCGAAGGGCACCGCCCTCCACGACGCGACCGTGGTGGGAGACACGGTGGGCGACCCCTTCAAGGACACCTCGTCGGTGGCGATGAACCCGGTCATCAAGTTCACCACCCTCTTCGGCCTGCTGGCGGTCGAGCTGGCGCTGCGCGTCGAGACGAACGTCAAGATCGGCGCCTTCCTGGTGTTCCTCGCCGTCGCGCTCGTCTTCGTGTGGCGCTCGTTCTACGCCATGCGCATCAAGGCCGGGGCGGCCGCGGCCGAGGAGAGCGCCAGCGCCGCAGCTTCGGCGCACGGATAGTCCGCGGCCGGGGCGGGGGGCTCCTGTTCCCCGCCACCGGGTGCTCGATGCCTGACGACGCGGACTACGACCTCGACGACCTGCGCGCCGCGCTCGCCGGGTCCTGTCGCGCGCTGAAGGTCCTCCCGCTGCCGGGCGTGGTCGTCCTCCCGGGGACGCCCACGCCTTTTCACATCTTCGAGCCCCGCTACCGCACGCTGGTGGCCGACGCGCTGGCGGGCGACCGCATGGTCGCGGTGGCGACCCTCGCCTCCGAGGAGGGCGCGAGCCAGGATCGAGCCCCCATCCACCCCATCGCCGGGGCCGGCTTCATCGAGGCCGAGGAGCAGCTCCCCGACGGCCGCTACCACATCGTGGTGCGGGGGCTGGAGCGGGTCCGGCTGGTGGAGGAGCTCGACAACGGCAAGCCGTACCGCGAGTTCCGGGGCGAGGTGCTGGAGGACGTCTACCCGCCCGCCGGTTCGGCCGCGCTCGTCCGCCAGCGCCAGGCGCTCGAGGCGTGCGTGCTGCGGCTGGCGGAGGTGCTGCCGCCGGAGTCGGGCGCCCCGCAGCTCGCGGAGCTCGCGACCCGCACCGAGTCGCCGTCGCAGCTCGCCGACCTCGTGGCCGCCGCGGTGGTGAGCGAGCCCGGGCCCCGCATCGCCGTCATCGAGGAGCTCGATCTCGCGAAGCGCCTCGACCTCGTCACCGGCGAGGTGGCGAGCGTCATCCTCATGCTGTCGCGCGGGCGGACGCCGAGCGCGTGAGCCGCGGGGTGGGGCGCGGCTGAGCCCCCGTCGGGAGTGGGCGCGGGAGCGGGCCCGGAGCGTGCTGCCGGGTCGAGCGGAGTGGCTTAAGGAGGGGCATGCACTTCGCACGCGCCCTCGCGCTCGTCGTTCCGCTCCTGGCCGCGCCCGTCTCGGCTCGCGAGCGCTCCGAGGTCCCCGACAAGTACAAGTGGAACCTCGCGGACCTCTATCCGTCGGAGGCCGCCTGGACGAAGGCGCGAGACGCGCTGCGCGCGCGGCTCCCGCGGCTCGCCGAGCACCAGGGCCACCTCGGCGACTCGGCCGAGGCGCTGTTCCGCGCCCTCGATGCCATCTATGGCGCGCAGCTCGAGCTGTCGCGGCTGGCCGTCTATGCGGAGGCGCTGTCCGACGAGGACACGCGCGCCGCACGGCCGCGCGAGCTGCGCCAGGCGGCGGAGCAGCTCCAGGTCGACCTCGGCGCCGCGCTCGCCTGGGTCAGGCCGGAGCTGCTGCGTCTCGACGCCGCGAAGGTGCGCGGGTTCGTCGAGAAGGACCCGCGGCTCGCCCCCTACCGCTTCTTCCTGGAGGACACGCTGCGCGCGAAGCCCCACACGCTCTCCGCGTCGGAGGAGAAGCTCGTCGCCGAGGCCGAGGGCGTCGGGCAAGGGGCGCGATCGGCATACGGCATCCTCAAGGACGCCGACATCCCGTGGCCGACCGTGCGGCTCACGACGGGCGAGGCGCGGATCGACCCCTCCGCGTTCACGCTGCACCGCGCCTCGAAGGTTCGCGAGGATCGGGACAAGGTCTTCGACGCCTTCCTCGGCACGCTCCGCACGTACCAGGGCACGATGGGCGCGACGCTCTACGCGCAGGTGAAGGGGCACCTCTTCACGAAGACCGCGCGGCGCTTCGAGTCGGCGCTCGCCGCGGCGCTCTTCACCGACAACATCCCGACCGCCGTCTACCGCCGGCTCCTCGCGGACGTGCACGCGAGCCTGCCCACGTTCCACCGCTCGCTCGCGCTCCGGAAGCGAATGCTCGGCCTCGACGTCCTGCGCTACCAGGACCTCTACGCGCCCGCGGTGGCGACGGTGGACCTGCGCTTCGATCCGGACGAGGCGCGGTCGTTGACGCTCGACGCGCTCGCGCCGCTCGGGACGGCCTACGTCCAGGAGCTGCGGAAGGGATTCGAGAGCCGCTGGACCGACTTCCTCCCGACGACGGGCAAGCGCGCCGGCGCGTACTCGACGGGCGTCTACGGCGTCCATCCTTACCAGCTCCTCAACTTCAACGGCCTCTACCTCGATCTCTCGACGCTCGCGCACGAGTCCGGCCACTCGATGCACACCGCCCTCGCGTTCGAGCACCAGCCGTACCCCACGTTCGAGTACCCGATCTTCGTCGCCGAGGTCGCGTCCACCTTCAACGAGAACCTGCTCGTCCACCACCTGCTCGGGCGGGCGAAGGACGACGCGACGCGCCTCTTCCTGCTCGGCACGCAGCTCGACAACCTGCGCCAGACGCTCTTCCGCCAGACGCAGTTCGCGGAGTTCGAGCTCGCGATCCACGAGCTGGCGGAGCGCGGCGAGACGCTCACCGGCGAGAACCTCTCGGCGCTGTATCTCAAGATCACGCGCGAGTACTACGGACACGACCAGGGCGTCTGCCGGGTCGACGATCTCGTCGCGACCGAGTGGGCGATGATCCCGCACTTCTATCGAAACTTCTACGTGTACCAGTACGCGACGAGCCTCGTCGCCTCGACGTCGCTCGCGCGCGGCGTGCGCGAGGAGGCCGCCCGCGGCGAGACGAGGCGCCGGGACGCGTACCTCGGCATGCTCGCCGCCGGCGGCTCGCGCTATCCGATCGACCTCTTGCGGGACGCGGGGGTCGACATGACGACGCCGGCACCGTTCAAGGCGGCGATGGCCGAGATGAACGCGACGATGGACGAGATCGAGAGGCTGTTGCAGAAGCAGGCGCGGGCGCGCTGAGGACGCCTACTGGGCCGCCCGTCCGACGCCGAAGTAGGTGAAGCCCGCCGCGCGGGCCCTCTGGCGGTCCCACGCGTTCCGCCCGTCGAAGAGCACCCTGCCCCGCATGACGCGGGCGAGCCGCTCGTAGTCGGGCGAGCGGAACTCGTTCCACTCGGTGACGAGCACGAGCGCGTCGGCGCCCTCGGCCGCCGCGTAGGGCTCCTCGGCGAGGCGCACGTGCGGTCCGAGGAGCGGGCGGGCGACCTCGGCCGCCACCGGGTCGTGGGCGGTGACCTCGACCCCGGCGCCGGTGAGCAGCTGGATGAGCGTGAGCGACGGCGCCTCGCGCATGTCGTCCGTCTTGGGCTTGAAGGCGAGGCCCCATAGCCCGAAGCGCTTGCCCGAGAGGGAGCCGAAGTGCTTCAGCGCCTTGTCGAACATGAGCCGTTTCTGCCGCTCGTTCACCCGCTCGACCGCGCGGAGGAGGTCGAAGTCGAGCCCGAGCTGGCGGGCCATCGTCATGACCGCCCGCACGTCCTTCGGGAAGCACGAGCCGCCGAATCCCACCCCGGGGAAGAGGAACGGGTAGCCGATGCGCTTGTCGGAGCCCATGCCGCGCCGGACCTGGTCCACATCGCAGCCGAGCCGGTCGCACAGCGCCGCCACGTCGTTCATGAACGAGATACGCGTCGCCAGCATGGCGTTGGCCGCGTACTTGGTCAGCTCGGCCGAGCGCGGATCCATGAAGAGGATGGGCTGCTCGGTCCGCACGAACGGGGCGTAGAGCTCCGCCATCACCTTGCGGGCGCGGTCCGAGGCGACGCCCACCACCAACCGGTCGGGCCGCATGAAGTCCTCGATCGCCGAGCCCTCCTTCAGGAACTCGGGGTTCGAGACCACGTCGAACTCGGCGCGCGCCACCTTCGCCACCGCCTCGCGCACGCGCTCCGAGCTCCCCACCGGGACGGTGCTCTTGTTCACCACCACCGTGTAGCGGTCGAGGCTCCGGCCGAGCTCCTCCGCGGCCGCCAGCACGTGGGAGAGGTCGGCCTCGCCGGTCTCGCCGGGAGGGGTGCCCACCGCGATGAAGGCGACGGTGGTCTCCTGCATCGCCTCCTCGACCGAGGTGGTGAAGTGGAGCCGCTTCTCGCGCGTGTTGCGGCGGACGAGCTCCTCCAGGCCGGGCTCGTAGATCGGGATTCCGCCCTGGCGGAGCGTCAGGATCTTCTTCGGGTCGAGGTCGACGCAGGTGACGTCGTTCCCCGACTCGGCGAGGCACGTGCCCGTGACGAGGCCGACGTAGCCGGTTCCGATGACGGCGATCTTCAAGGCGTGCTCCCCTGGCTGGGCGGCCGGAACCTAGCACAGGGCAGGCGCTTCACGGTGCCAGGAGCAACCTCGCGGCTGCCTCGGCCCCCCGCGCCACCCGCAGCTTCGCCGGATCGCCTGCGCTCTCCACGATCGCCTGGACGGTTGCGCGCTCGGCCCGCCCCAGCGCCGGCGACAGGGCGCTCGCTCGTTCGGCCGCCTTCGGGAAGTAGTGAGCGACGAGTGCGCAGGCACCATACAAGGCGCGGTCGAGGCCTGCCGCGCTCGACCGCGCTCGCACGCTCGCCCGGCTCCCCGCCTCGCCGAATGCCGGCAGGAGCAAGAGCTCGCGCACGTCGATGTATGCGAGGAGCGGCGCATAGAGGCCAGCCTGCGCCAGCTCGCCGACGGCGTGGAGGAGCGCCGATTCGGCCGATGGTCGCGCCGCCGTCGCGCCCAGCGCCGGCAGGGGCTCCGTGCCGTCGAAGAGCCCGAGCTCATCCCCGCGCCCGGCGATCAAACCTTCCTGGATGTGGAGCGGCAGCCGCCCGTCGTCGAAGGTGGCGGTGTGCCCGCCGGGGCCCGTCTGGACGGCCGTGAAGTCCACCCCCGCCAGCGCCGCGGCGAAGCGTTCCCCGTCGGCGCCCCGGACGGCGAGTGAGAGCTCCCCCACCGGCCGGAAGGCGAGGTGCGGGTAAAGCCAGTCGAGGTAGGAGGCGGCGCCGAGCACCACGACCGGGACGTCCACGTGGCGGAGGACGCCCTTCAACGTCATGAGCTTGAAGACGTTGTCGTTGATGGCGCCCTGGTAGAGCGGCAGCAGTCGCTCGCGCAGGGCCCGCGGGACCCCGGCGCCCAGCCGCCGCGATTCGAGCTGGTAGGAGGCGAGCGGCGCCAATCCGTGCGCATCGAGCAGGTCGGCCAGCTCCCCGAGGTCGCACGGCGGCAGCTCGGGCGGTGGGTCGAAGGAGGTGAGCGCGCGCAGGGCGTCGAGCAGGGCCACGGCCGCCGTTGTAACATTCGGCCTTCGACTCCGCTTCGCTACGCTCAGGCCGAACGGGACTCAAGCGCCGCTCACCCTGAGCGTAGGGCCGCCATGCGGCCCGTAGCCGAAGGGCGGCCGGGCGTGCCATCCACGGGCGTCGCGCCTCCGCGCGGCCGTGTCCAGGGTTCAAGCAACATGACCCAGACAGACCTGATGGCCGCGCTGACGAACCTATCCGAGGCGCGCAGCGACGGCGAGCCGATCGTATCGCTGTACCTCGACGCGCACTGGTCCGACGAGAAGCAGCGGGAACGCGCCCGGCTCTACGTGCACGACGCCATCCGGCTGGCCGTGGATCATCACAAGGCCCACCCGCAGCTCCAGGCGCTGCGCCGCACGCTCGGCCGGGTCGCCTCGGAGGTGGCGCTCCACGTCGAGCAGGCCGACGAGGCGCAGCCACACCAAGGGCTGGCGATCTTCGCCTGCGAGGCGCTCGGCCTGTGGCGCGTGCTCCTCGTGCCGCGGCCGTTCCGGTCCGAGCTGTGCGTGGACGGCCGCCCGCACCTGCTGCAGCTGTCGCGGCTCGCCGACGACGCGGAGCCCGCGATCATCGCCTTGGTGCAGGATCACGGCGCCCAGGTCTACGAGGTGGCGCTGGGGACGATCGTGAACGAGGCCACCATCGAGCGGCCGGTGCCGCGCCGGCATGGCGAGGGCGGGCGGGTCCACGGTGGCGCCATGCCCTCGGCGGGCGGCACCGCCGGCGCGTTCTCGCGCGTGGAGCGCGAACGGAAGAACCAGCGGCACGTCGAGGAGGTCATCGGACGGGTGCGGCGCGAGGCGGTCGAGCTCCTCAGGCAAGTCTGGGAGCGCGACCCGCGCGCTCACCTCGTGCTCGTCGGCACGAGCGAGAAGGTGGCGGCGTTCGAGCGCGAGCTCCCGGAGCGGATGCGGGAAAAGGTGGTGGCGCGCCTGCCGCGGCCGCCGGAGCACGCGAGCCCCGGAGAAGTCAGAGCGAAGCTCCTCCGCCGCGCGGTGCAGGAGGTGATCGCGCACGAGCGGGCGGCCGAGGCCGAGCAGGTGGAGCACGCCATCGGCGAGGCCCTGCGCGGCGGGCTGGCGGTGCTCGGGGCCGAGGACGTGGTCCTGGCGGTGAACGAGCGCCGCGTGCATCGGCTCATCCTGGAGGAGGACTTCCAGAAATCCGGTTGGCGCTGCCACAACTGCCAGGCGCTCGGGATGACCCACGACGAGGTGTGCTCGTTCTGCCAGGGCCCGCTGGCGCGGGTCGATTCGCTCGGCGAGGAGCTCATCGGCCGCACCCTGGCCGAAGACGGGGAGATCGAGGTGGTGGCCCACAACCACCGGCTGCACGCGTACCACGGCGTGGCCGCGCTGCTCCGGCAGGCGCATGCGACGGGCCTCTCCGGCCGCGAGGCGCCGCACACCTAGCACACCGGACAAGAGTTAGTCTGGGATACCGGAGGTCCACCGTGCACGATCTGCAGGGCTCGCGGGTGGTCATCACCGGCGGTGCCGGCTTCATCGGCTCGCACATCGCCGACCAGCTCCTCGCGGGCGAGGGCGTCCGCGAGGTGGTGCTGCTCGACAACATGCTCCGAGGGGCCCCCCGCAACGTCCAGGACGCGCTTCGGTCCGGTCGGGCGAGGCTCGTCGAAGGTGACATCCGCGACCGCGCGCTCGTGGACCAGCTCCTCGCAGGGGCAGACTACTGTTTCCACATGGCCGCGCTGCGCATCACGCGCTGCGCCGAGAACCCGCGCGAGGCGCTCGAGGTCATGTACGACGGTGCGTTCAACGTGGTCGAGGCGTGCGCTCGACACGGCGTGAAGAAGCTCGTGGCAGCGTCCTCGGCGTCGGTGCTCGGCACGGCCGACGAGTTCCCCACGCCCGAGGACCACCACCCGTACAACAACCGGACGCTGTATGGCGCGGCCAAGCTGGCGAACGAGCTCATGTACCGAGCCTTCAACGACATGTGCGGGCTCCCCTACGTCGCGCTCCGGTTCTTCAACGTGTACGGGCCCCGCATGGACATGGAAGGCAAGTACACGGAGGTGCTCATCCGCTGGTACCGGCTCATCAAGGAGGGCGAGCCGCCTCTCCTGTTCGGGGCAGGCGACCAGACGATGGACTTCGTGTACGTGGAGGACGTTGCCCGCGCGAACGTGCTCGCCCTGAAGGCAGGCGCGTCGGACGAGGTGTTCAACGTCGCCAGCCAGCGCGAGACGTCGCTCCGACAGCTCTGCGACACCCTGCTCGCCGCGATGGGCTCGCGGCTCGAGCCGAAGCACGTTCCCCTGCCGGCAGAGCGCAAGGCGGTGGAGGTGCGCCGGCGGCTCGCCGACACCACGAAGGCGAAGCGCCTGCTCGGGTTCGAGGCGCAGGTCCCGCTCGAGGAGGGGCTCGCGCGCCTCGTCCGCTGGCTCGACGAGAACATCGCTTCGGTGCGCTGATCCGCCGCACGGCGTAGGAGATAGCATGCCCCAAACGCCGCCGATGATCCCCGTAGCGAAGCCGCTCCTGGGCGACGCCGAGGTGGAGGCCGCCGGGCGCGCCATCCGCTCGGGCTGGGTCACGCAGGGGCCCGAGGTGGCGGCGTTCGAGCGAGAGTTCGCGACCTACGTCGAGGCGCCGCATGCCTGCGCGGTCTCGAGCGCCACGACGGCGCTGCACCTCGCCCTCCTCGCCGTGGGCGTGCGCCCCGGTGACGAGGTGGTCACGGTCAGCCACTCGTACATCGCGACCGCCAACGCGATCCGCTATTGCGGCGCACTGCCGGTCTTCGTCGACATCCAGCCCGACACGTTCAACATGGATCCGGGGCGGCTCGAGCCTGCGCTCTCGCCCCGCACACGCGCCATCCTGGCCGTGCACCAGATCGGCATGCCGTGCGACCTCGAGGCGATCTCCGCGCTCGCGCGGCGACACGGCGTGGCGCTGGTCGAGGATGCCGCCTGCGCCGCCGGGAGCGAGATCCGCTGGGGCGGTGCCTGGCAGCGCATCGGACGGCCGCATGGCGACGTGGCGTGCTTCTCGTTCCATCCGCGCAAGGTCGTGTCGACGGGCGACGGCGGCATGCTCACCACCGCCCGCGCCGAGCTCGACGCGCGCTTCCGGCTCCTCCGCCAGCACGCGATGAGCGTCCCGGACACCGCGCGGCACGCGGCGCGCGAGGTCATCTTCGAGTCCTACCCCGAGCTGGGCTTCAACTACCGGTTGACGGACATCCAGGCTGCCGTGGGCCGGGAACAGCTGAAGCGGCTACCCGCGATGTTCGAGCGGCGTCGATACCTCGCGCGTCGGTACCTCGAAGGGCTCGGCGGAACTCCCGGACTCACCCTCCCCGTCGAGCCCTCCTGGGCGCGAACCAACTGGCAGAGCTTCTGCGTGCGGGTCGGCGACGGCCTCCAGCAGCGAGCGTTCATGCAGCGCCTCCTCGACCAGGCTATCGCCACCCGGCGCGGGGTCATGTGCGCTCACCGCGAGCCCGCGTACGGACCCGGCACCTGGACCTGCCGGCCCGGGAGCCGCTCCTGCGACTGTCCAGGCGGCAAGTGCGAGCGCCTCGTGGAGAGCGAACGCGCGCAGGATGAGGGCGTCATCCTGCCGCTGTTCGATCAGCTGGCCGAGGCCGATCAGGACCGCGTCATCGCCTGCGTGCGCGAGGCGTGTCGGCGCTGACGGTGCCCGCGCGCCGCCGCTCTCGCGTCATGCCTTGACGACCCGCGGCCCACCGCCGTCCGGGAACAACTCCGCCAGGACGTTGCGCGTGTCGACGACGAGCTGGGCGCCCGCGTACAGCTCGGCGCTCTTGAAGCAGTCGTGGGCCGTGGACAGCACCAGGACATCGTAGCTGGCGAAGGTCGCAGGAGCGCACGACACCGATCGCAAGCCCAGATCGTGTTTGCGCGTCTTGTGCATGACCGGGAAGAGCGGGTCGCAGTAGTCGACGAGCGCCCCAGCCTCTCGCAACAGCTCCAGGAGCTCGTAGGACGGTGACTCTCGATCGTCATCCACGTTGGCCTTGTACGCGAGGCCGAGGACGAGCACGCGGGACCCTTTGACCGCCTTCGCGTCCTGGTTGAGTGCGTGTACGACGCGCTCGATGACATAGCGCGGCATTCGCGAGTTGATCTCGCCCGCGAGCTCGATGAAGCGCGCCCACTCACCGCTTTCGGCTGCCTTCCAAGACAGATAGAACGGGTCCAGGGGGATGCAATGGCCGCCCAGTCCGGGACCTGGATAGAACGCCATGAACCCGAACGGCTTCGTCTCCGCGGCTCGGATGACCTCCCAGACGTCGATCCCCATGCGTTCGAAGGTGACCTTGAGCTCGTTGACGAGCGCGATGTTCACGGAACGAAAGACGTTCTCGAGGAGCTTGGCCGATTCGGCCACCCGCGCATGACTGACCTCGACCACCTGCTCCAGGCAACCACGGTAGAGCGCTGCCGCGGTCCGAGTGGACGCATCATTGACCCCGCCGACGAGCTTCGGCGTGGTCGTCGTCGTGAAGTTCTTCCGGCCGGGGTCCTCTCGCTCGGGTGAGAACGCGAGCAGGAAGTCGTCAGGGCACCTCAGCCCGCTCTTCAGCAAGATGGGCAGAACCTCTCCCTCGGTCGTTCCGGGGTAGGTCGTCGACTCGAGGACGACGATCTGCCCAGGCCTGAGTCTGGGCGCGATGGCACGCGCCGTCTCGTGGATGAACGAGTTGTCCGGCTCACGATGCGCCCCGAGGGGAGTCGGCACGCAGATGAGGATCGCATCGCACTCCGCGAGGCGATCGAAATCGCTCGTGGCGATGAACCTCTCGCTCGCGACAGCGTCGCGCACGCGCTCGGGGCCGATGTGCTTGATGTAGGATTCGCCACGAGACAGGGCGGACACCTTGGCGGCATCCACGTCGAAGCCCAGCACCCGAAAGCCAGCTTCCGCGAACACGAGCGCCAGCGGGAGACCCACATATCCCTGCCCGACGACGCCCACGACCGCGCTGCGGGAAGCGATACGACTGCCGAGAACGGTCACGGGGGTATCCTCAGATCGAGGAGAGCGAGGGCGTCACGTGCGTCCGGGGCATGGTCGCAGCGGTCGATGAACCCCGAATATCACCAGGATCCCACGCCACCACCCGCTCTGCATTGAGCTGCGCCGTGGCCTTGCGTTTGCCCTTGACGAGGCAAGCCCACTGATAGTGACGCAGCATGCTCCGGAACTCCCCGTCGCCATAGCGCGGGCGCCGCGCGATCATGCTCCTGAAGTATCCATACACCATGGCGATCGCGCCAAGGATCATGGGCGGGTGCAACACACGGGACATTGCGCTCGCGAGCATGTACACGGGGGTCGTGCCCATGAAGTACTGCCCGAACCCGTGTCGCGCGCGTCCCGTCCACCAGTTCTTGTGGCTCGTACCCATCGGGCGCAGGTGAATGAAGCGCAGCTCGGGGCGATCCGAGGAGATGGCAATCCATCCGCGCTGCCTGCACCGATGGCCATCGATCCCATCCCACATCACCTCCCGCACGAACCCCCCGATCTGCTGAAAGCACTTCGTCCGATAGAATTTGATCGCGCCGATCGAGTTCTCGTCCCCGCACCGCTCGGCGACGAGCGCCGAAGTATCGGTCAATGGGAAGAGCTCCGGGGTGGAGGGATTTCCATCGCGGTGAAAGTACGGCTTGCCCGAACACGTTCCGATGCGCGGATGGCCTTCCATCCAGTTCATCGCGAGCTCGAAGTAGCGCCGAGGGAGGTCGAGGTCCAGATCGAGCTTGCAGATGTACTCGAACTCGGAGGGGGCGATGAAGTCGTACCCTGTATAGAACGCCTCGACCACGCCGCCGCCTAGCTTGCGAACGCGGCGGTCCGGCCGGCGCACGATCTCGATGTAAGGGAAGCGCGCGGCGTACTCGGCGAGGATCTCCGGTGTCGCGTCGGTCGAGCCGTCGTCCACGATGATCCACCGCGACGGTGGTTCGCTCTGGTTCGTGACCGCCTCGAGGGTGCGTCGGGCGTAGCGCGCCTCGTCGCGGCATGGCGTGATCACGCAATATCGCCGCGAGGTCGAGGAGCGGGCTCGTGTCTCCTCGAACGAGCCGGCTTCGCCGGTGATCGACATCAGTGCGCTCCGCGCCCCGTCAGGACGGCGGGCACCGTCTTCACGAGGATCTCGAGGTCGTGCCACAGCGACCAGTTGTCGATGTAGCGAAGGTCCAGCTCCATCCAGCGGTCGAAGCCGAGCTCGCTCCGCCCGCTCACCTGCCAGATGCAGGTGATGCCCGGCTTCATGCTGAGCCGCCGACGCTGCCATCGCTCGTACTTCTGGACCTCGGCCGGGAGCGGCGGCCGCGGCCCGACGATGCTCATCTCGCCACGGAGCACGTTCCAGAACTGCGGGAGCTCGTCGAGCGACGTATGGCGGAGAATGGCCCCGACCCGCGTGATACGCGGGTCTCGCCTGATCTTGAAGATGGGCCCCTCGGCCTCGTTGCACGCCATGAGCGCCTGAAGGCGCTGCTCGGCGCCCCTGTGCATGCTGCGGAACTTGTAGAACCAGAACTCCCGGCCGTTCATCCCCAGCCGCTTCTGGCGAAACAGGATCGGGCCAGGCGAATCCACGACAATCGCGATGGCGATGGCGAGGAACAGGGGGGAGAGGAGCACGAGCGCCGCCCCGCTCGACACGGCGTCGAAGAGACGCTTGACCGCGAGGGCCACCGCATCCGACGGCGTCATGGTGAAGGAGAACGTCGGGACGTCGAGCGAGTCGTCCATGGTCATCTTCGCGACGCCCTGGACGAAGAAGTCGACGCACACGCGCGCCGAGATCCCCTGTTCCTGGCACTGCAGGACCCCATCCTCGACCTCGTCGAACCGGTCACGCGGCAACGCGAAGATCACCTCGTCGAGCACGTGGCCCTTGAGCAGGCGGGGCAGATCGGTCAGCGAACCGAGGATCTTCGTCGACACCAGCGCGCCCGGGGGTTCTCCGTCCACGATGAACCCGGCGAACTCGCAGCCCCACGTGGCCCGCCTGTGGACGTTGCGGACGACGGCCCGCGCGAACGCGGAGCACCCCACCACGGCGAAGCGATGCGCGTTGAAGCCACGGCTCATCGAGCGGGCCGTCATCCGGACCACGGCGCGATCGATGACGAGCAGGACGAGTCCGAGCACGAAGTACAGCCCCACGAACAGGCGGGAGACGCCGTGCTGGTGCGTCAGGAAGCCCAGGGCCGACATCGCCCAGGCCACGATCACCATGGCTCGGAGCAGGCGAAACAGCTCGGTCGTCACGGGGTGCGTGCTGTACGAGTCGTAGACCTTCGTCGCCCACGAGACGACGATCCACAGCAGGAGCGTGAGGGCCGCGACCGGCCAGTAGTTCGTGATCGGATACAGCCGTGGCAACGTCCCCGACTGCATGCGATCGCGCAGCAGGTAGGCGAGCGGGAAAGCTGCCGTCAGGACGGCCATGTCAGCCATGCGTACGCCGAGCAGGAGCAGCCGCGCATTCTGCTTGAGCACAGTTGCCTCCTATTGGACGCGGCTCGCGAGGAGCTCGGGCGGGGCAAAGTGTCGTGCGGTGGGGGCCGTCCATCGCTCGATCGTGCGGACGAGGTCTCCCAGCGTGCAGATCGCGAGCCAATCCTCGTCCGGTATCGTCACGTGGAACTCCTCCTCGACCGCGAGGAGAAGCCGCAGCGCGCCACCTGCGCCCCAGCCCGAGATCCGCTCCAGCTCGAGTGACGGCGACGTGGCGCCGGTGCGATCGAACACGTCCCTCAGGAGCAACGCGATCCGCTGCTCGACATCCGCCGCGGGGAACGTGTGCGCACCGCTCGTGCCGGCAGGGGCTCCCGTCGCCCCGCCTTTCGTCGCGATGGTGCCCGACAGGACGCTTCCGGCGGCAATGTCGGCACCGTCGACGACATAGGTGCCGGGCAATATCGCCACCTTGCTGCCGATCCTGACGTTCCGGCCGATGACGATGGGGCGCGCCGTGTGTCGCCACCCGCTGAGTCCGTCGTCCTCGGCGTCGCACAGCATCCCGAAGGGCCCGATGCGCGTCCCCTCGCCGATGGTGATCAGTCCTTCCGCGACGATCGAGCATCCATAACCTATCGTCACGCACTCGCCGATGAGCAGGGTGCCATGCGCGCCGGTGGCGAGCTGAGCCGCGATCGGCCGTGAGCAGATCGCCGTGCCGCGCCCGATGTCCAGGCGACCGTGGTTCTCGATCGAAGGCCTTCCCATCAGTCGCACGTCCTGACTGACGGCGTCGCAGCCGCGGAGCGCGATCTTCGCGCGCATGGACGCCAGGAACGATCGGGGGCTCATCGCGGCGCCCCGAGGGCGGCGTCGACGGGCCGGCCGAGCAGCGGCGCGCCCGGGACCTTCGCGTCCAGGGCCGACGGCGGGGCGGCAGCCCGGCGAAGCTTCCGCAGCGGGCGGGCAGGGTTCCCACCGGCGATCACGCCAGGGGGGATTTCCCCCGAGACGATGCTGCCGGGCAGGATCTGGGACCGTGCGCCGATCGTCGCACCGGGTAGCACCGTCACCCGCGCCCCGATGACGACCTCGTCGCCGATCCAGATCGGCTTCGCGTCCCCCGACATCGCACCCGACGTGAGATCGGGCGAGTCGCTGTCGGTCACGATGCAATAGGCGCCCAGCAGGACTCGGTCCCCGAGCTCGACGAGTCGGTTCGCGACGAGCATGACCCCGTGCTCGACGAGCGTTCCGCTGCCGATCACGATGCGCCCGCGTGGCGCCGTCACGAGCTCGGTACGGCTGAACCGGGAATCGATGACGACGTGGTCGTGGATCTCGATCTGCCCGCGGTTCAGGACGCGTGGTCGGCCCAGCGTCCGCGGCCTCACGCCGACGTGCGTGCAGCTCCAGAGCCAGAGCGGGGCGGACATGCTCCCGGCGGCCTCGCGAGCGCGATCGTAGATGCGTCGCGACCGGTCCGCCTCTCGGCCAACGGCATCTTCCGCCCTGCCGGCGCTGCTGGTGGTATCACTAAGCGTGTGCGTGTCACTGTGATCGGCGCTCATCGCCTCTGCCCCGCCTGCAATTGGTTCCGGCGCCTGGGTGGGATCAGCTGCTCGATTGCTTGATTGCTCGAAGTCGTGTCTATGCAATGTGCACGGACACATCCCGGAGCGTGGTCGAATGTCGCATGATGTCCCACAGTAGGTCTCACTACTCGTGGGTGACAGACCCTCAGACGGGACACTCACGCGCTCGGTCGCGTGTTTTACGATGCGATAAATGAGATAGATCAATTCGAGGGGAAGACTCACGGGACACGAGCGCCCGGACGGACGGTGCGCGCGGCTCGTCAGCTGACCGCTCAGCTGGCCGCTGCCACCGCTCCGCGACGGAGGACGAGCGTCCACAGACGCGCAGCGTCGCATCTGTATCCGGGAAGACCAGAACCGTCCCAGCTAGCCGCGCTTGGACGCCGAGGACTCTCACGAGCCCCGTCGCCAGGGCAGCGGTGAGTCGCGTCGGCGTGAGCAGCTGCTGAAGCGCGAACGGGACCGGACAGAGCAACGTCAGCGCGAGCAAGGCGAGCTGGCGCCGGTGATCCCAGAGGTGCCGGGCGCCCACGGACATGAGCACCAGTCCGATTCCGGCGATCACCGGCAAGACCCGGTTCAGGGTTGCGTATCCTCCGCGCCCCGCCAGTGTCGCGAGCCAGGTGCTCGACACCACCGCGACGCCCAGAAGGCGTTCCAGCGGTTGGTCATCGGCGCACGCCCACGCGCCACCATCGAGCCAGGTACACCCTATGTCACACGAGGGGCTGAGGCACGCCGATGTGACGCACAGTGCGCCTGCCCGCAGGGTCGGTCACCGAGGCGCCACGGCGGCGGTGGCTCGTCAGCTCCAAGACCGGCGACCAGCTCGTGGCTTGGCGATCAGACGCCTCAGTGCTTTCTCGAACGTCTGCTTCGGATTACACAGCAGATCCATGGATTTCATGCCAATGGCTGTTGCCAGCCTGGTGCCGTATAAATGATAACCTAGCCTCTCAAGCCTTTCCCTGTGATAGGTCCAAAAGGCCTCGGTCCTCGGTCGCCGAAATACTGCCGCAGCGAGGTAGTCATAATAGGCGCTGAGCAAGTCCGAGATGCGCTCCTCGCTCTCGCTCTGAGTCAAATATCGGGGCCCGTACTCGACGACAAACTCCAGTCGATCGACGAAGAAGCTGTTGAGCTCTAGCAGCTTGGCGCTGACCGCCTCATCGTGGACCCTCTCAAACGACAGGATCTGGTGGACGAAACCGAAATCGCATGACTCGAGACAGATGAGGCACGCGGCCATGTCGGCGCTCGGACCGGGGCCGGGAAAGAACGGGTCGAACGCCCTCACAAGAGACGAACGATACAAGACCGTGGTTGGCGACCCAAATACGTCTATGGAGCCGAGCAGAAAGTTCCTGCACACCTGGCGGCCGTTGAAGACCGAGGAATGATGAGGGAGCCGGGGATGCTTGATCTCGTCACCATGGATGGAATACGCCCCAACGATCCCAACCGTATCGTTACGTTCTGACAGGTCTACCAGCTTCGAGATACATTCAGGGTAGATCCAATCATCCGACGAAATCAGCTTACAGTATTTACTGTGTGTGGAGATGAGCCTAAATGCTATGTTGTGGTTCTCGATCGCATCGACGAAACGACTGTTGCTCACCACTCTGACGCGCCGATCCTTGTTGGCGTAGTATTGAGCTCGTTGCAAAGTACCATCGTTGCTGCAGTTGTTTACGATGGTATATTCCCAGTTCTCATAGGTCTGGGCTAGAACGCTCTCGACGCATTCCGCGAGAAATGCTTCTCCGTTGTAGACGGGAGTAATGATGGACACCAGCGGAGCGGAGTGGCTCATGAGACCGGCGGTCCTTCTCCTCACGTCGTGGATGCTGACCTTCTCGGCGAGCTTGCTGGCGACGAATCGTCGCGACGAGAGTGCAAGACTCCCGACGCAGCTGCGCTGACATGGCGCTCCACGAGTCGTGGGTGGAGCGCCACGATTCCTCGTGCCTCGACGGGCCCTTTGACAAAGAAGGTGGCCGCGCAGGACCAGGCATCGTACGGCAGGTCCGTGAGATACCGGTGCAAGTACGCATTCACGTAGAACATGCCTCCCGCGAGATTGAGATCCAGCTCGAAGGTACACTTCAGCGTCTGCTCGCCGTCGAGGGTGATCGCTCCCCCACCCAGGCGCTGCGTACAGGTGTCGAACACGGGATACTGGTTCTCGTCGACGATCTGGATGACCAAGGTCATGTCGTCATGCCGCGTGCGAGCACGAGCATGGACGGTGATGCCCAGTGTCGAGCCCGTCTCGAACTCGACGCGCGGTCCACTCTCGTCGTGCGTCGTGACCTCGGTGATCAGCACCCCCCGCTCGGCGTCGGCTGCGCGATCCTTCTGTCCGGCGCGGTAGTAGGCCATGATCACCTCATCGGTGGGCCCGACCATCTTCACCCTGCCCTTGTCCAGCAGCACGCTGCGATGACACACGTTCGCAAGCTCCCGGAGATTGTGGGACACGAAGATGACCGTCGAACCCCCTGCGATGACGGCGTTCATTCGCTCGACGCACTTTCGCTGAAACAGATAATCGCCGACGCTCAGCACCTCATCGACGAGCAAGACGTCAGGATCCACGTGGGCGGCGACGGAGAATCCGAGGCGAGCATACATGCCCGATGAGTAGCGCTTCACCGGCGTGTCGATGAACTCCTCGAGCCCAGCGAAGGCGACGATCTCGTCGAAGCGTCGCCGGATCTCTTGCCTGGTCATGCCCAGTATTGCGCCGTTGAGATAGACGTTCTCGCGCCCGGTGAGGTCCTGGTGAAAGCCGGCGGTGATCTCGATGACGGCGGATACCCGCCCCGCCACCCGGATGGAGCCCATGGTCGGGCGCATGATGCCGGTCAGCAGCTTCAGGATGGTGCTCTTCCCCGCACCGTTCCCGCCGATGATGCCGACGGCCTCGCCGCGCTGAACGCTGAACGAGACGTCTCGCAGGGCCCAGAACTCTCGGCGTTCGAGCTCCTGCGAGCGCCCGCCCCGGAAGAGGCTGCTCATCAACGCAGGGACGAGATCCCTCAAGGAGTTGTGGAACTCGCCCCGGCGGAACTTCTTGCAGACTCCTTTGACCTCCAGGACGGTGTCGGCCATGGCGTGAACTCAGATGCTCTCTGCGAAGTACGGTTCGACCTTCCTGAACGCCCCGAGCGCCGCCACGAAGAGGAGCGCAGAGCACGCGACGCTGTAGGAGACCCACGGAAGAGAAGGGCACTGGTGCAGCACCACGGCGGAGGCAAGCCCCTCCAGCAGCGGGGACACGGGATTGGCGAGCAGCAGGGGCGCTCGTGATCCGAAGACGGAAGAGTCGTAGAGGACGGGGGTGAAGAAGATGGCGAAGGTGAGGAGGACCTCCACGATGTATTTCACGTCACGGAAGAAGAGGCTCGCTGCCGAGAACATGATCGCGAGAGCCGTCGCCAGGAGGATTAGCGAGCCCAGCAGAAGCGGAAGCCACAGGAGCTGCAGGCTCACTCCGGTTCGCGTGACCAGCATGATGACGCTGATCACCACGCCCGCGATGACGAGATCGAACAGCTGCGACAGGACAGCGGAGATCGGGAATATCAAGCGTGGTACGTAGATCTTCGTCACCAGGCTGGAGTTGGCGACCAGGCAGTTCGTCCCGAAGCGAATCGCGGCCACGAAGAAAGCCCATGGCGCGGCCTTCACGGCGACGGAAGTCAAGTCCGACATGGCGAGTGGCTTCCCCGAGATCCTCGAGAAGGCGAAGCGGACGATGAAGCCGGCGGCCACGATCACGAGGGGCATCAATATCGCCCACAGCATGCCCATCACGGACTGCTTGTATTTCACCCTGATCTCTCGCCACGTGATCACGTAGAGCAGCTCGCGGTGAGCGACGAGCTCTCGCAGGGCGTCGAGCATTTAACTCAGCCTCTCGATCCACGGCGATCCTGCTATCGCGACGCACGGCGCCGGGGTCGTCATGGGGTCCCCCCAGCATCCACGCGCCGCAGCCAGCACTCCCGCCAGTAAGGATAGATGGCTCGCGAGCAGAACCAACGGCCGAGGCTGTGGTCCCCCGAGCAGGTCACGCCTTCCAGCTTCAGGCAGTCGCTCTTCAGCTCGATCAAGCGGCCAGTCTGGTAGTCGATGATGCGGCTGACACGCTGCCGCACACGATAGCGCTTACCGCAGAACGGGAGCATCTCCCGGTCGAACCACAGGCCTCGGTACTTGCCCCCTGGGCTCAAGGTGGCTTCGATCTCGCGCCGGCTCTTCACCTCGACCCAGTCGCCCGGTTGGAGACCCAGGCTCGGCGCCGTGACGGGCGTGGTGCGGGTCCCCCGCACCGGAACGTCGGGGACGGCCAGGCCCAGGCCGTGAAGCGACTCCTCGAACGCAGCGCGGGTGATGACCCGCAAGAAGCGGGACAAGGGAACGTTCCCTGACGTGAGCTCGCGGAGGTAACTACGTGGGTCCCAGGCGGCCAGGCCCTGCGAGGCTCGGTCCAGCTCCGTATACTGACAGCGGTAAATCTGTTCGACATGATCGCCGCTTCGGGTCTGTCGTTTCGCGTTCCGCGTCACGAGCTCCGCCAGCGCGGCCGCGCCGTCACCGTCGGGGGCCGCGCCCGGGTTCCCGGAAGGAGCCCGACGTATCCAGGCCTCGTTCCAGAAGAGGCGACACTCCTCCTGGCACCCGTCATGACCGGAGCCGTTACATCGCAGGTCGCCGAGGATGACGGTGTCGCGCAGCCGCCGGCTGACGCTGAGCCAACAGACCCTCTCGGCACGCTTGTCCACGACGAAGGTGCGCCCGCAGTGCTGGATCATCTCCGGCATGAAGGGCAGCCCAGCGAGCGTCCCCTGATCATCCAAGGTGGCGAGGATCTCGGTCGCGCTACGGACCTGCACGACGTCACCTGGCCGAAAACCGTCACTGTCCATCGACTACTTCCCCCGAACGTCCAGACCCATGCAGCTCATTCGCCTCGTCTACAGCAACGCGCGACCACAAGTTACATCGGCACTCTCGGCGTGCCCCCCAGGCGATGGTATAGCTCCGACGCCATATTAGTTACTGTAAGCAAACAGGCGCGGGCACGCTCGCCCCCCCCTGTGGCAGCCGCCTGGAGAGGGTACTCGGACCAATCGGAACTCGAGAGCAGATGGAACCATGGCGCGCGTCTCAATCCTCATGCCGATGAAGAACACCGCGCGGTACGTGCGCAACGCCGTCGCGTCGGTGCTGGCGCAGGACTTTCGAGATGTCGAGCTGATCGTGGTCGATGATTCCTCGACCGACGGCTCACTGGCAGCGGTCGAGTCGATCCGAGATCCGCGGGTCCGCCTGCTGACAGGGCAGAAGCGAGGGGTATCCGCCGCTTGGAACGTCGGCCTTGCTGCCGCCAACGGCGAAGTCCTCATGCAATGCGATTCGGACGACAGCTATCCGCAGGGCAGGATCGCGCGGCAACTCCGCTTCCTCGACGCGCACCCGGAGTACGGTGCCGTGTGCGGACCGTTCTCTACGATGACGTCGTCGGGGCGCGGCGTGGCCGATCTCGGGACGGATGACGCTCACGCCGAGGAGATCACACAGGAGTTGCTGGGGGGGCACGTCCGCACCTCCCTGTGCGCATTCGCGACACGAACCGAGATCCTGCGCGCCCTGGGTGGAAAGCGTGAGTACTTCGAGAGCGCCGAGGACCTCGATCTGCAACTGCGCCTCGCCGAGGTCTGCCGCATCTGGTACGAGCCCTGCGGCGCGTATCGCTATCGCCTGCACGATGCTTCGCTCACCCACAGCCAGCC
>DASPZP010000377.1:0-12877 GCA_035636195.1 Anaeromyxobacteraceae bacterium | reverse complement strand
GCCACCCCCGCAAGCGAGAGGAGGTAGGCGGCCCGGGACCTGGGCTCGCGCAGCGTGCGGTACGCCTGGTGGAGCTGCGCCGAGCGCGCCGAGGCCACGCGACGCGCGCGCGGCTCGGCGCGGGCGAAGCGGTCCGGGTGGACGGCGCGCGCCCGCTCCTTCCAGCAGCGCTCCAGCAAGGCGGGCTCGAGGGCGAAGCTGCGCGGCAGGCCCAGCGCGTCGAAGAGGTCCTCGCCTGGCTGCGGCGGCTGCGGCGCGCCGCAGGCGGCGCAGACGAGTCCGGAGGGCCCGGGCTCGGCCGGGCACGCCCAGCACGGCACCGCTACGGCTCGCTCGGCGGAGGGTCGCCCTGCTTCCGGCGCCAGTCCGCCACCGCCGCCTTGATGGCGTCCTCGGCCAGCACCGAGCAGTGGAGCTTCACCGGCGGTAAGGCCAGCTCCTCCGCCACCTGCGTGTTCTGGATGGCGAGCGCCTCCCCCACCGTGCGGCCCTTCACCCACTCCGTCACGAGCGACGACGAGGCGATGGCCGAGCCGCAGCCGAAGGTCTTGAAGCGCGCCTCCTCGATCCGGCCGCCGGGGCCGACCCGGATCTGCAGCTTCATCACGTCGCCGCAGGAGGGCGCGCCGACGAGCCCGGTCCCGACGTCGGGATCGGCCGGGTCGAGCGAGCCCACGTTGCGCGGGTTCTCGCAGTGGTCGAGCAGCTTGTCGGAGTAGCTCATCCGTGCCACGCCACCTTGGTGAGGTCCACCCCGGCCTGCGCCATCTCGTAGAGGGGCGACATGTCGCGCAGCTTCTTCACCTTGGCCGCGAAGAGCTCGATGGCGTAGTCGACCTCCTCCTCGGTCGTGAAGCGCCCCAGCCCGAACCGGATCGAGCTATGGGCGAGCTCGTCCGAGACGCCCATCGCCCGCAGCACGTAGGACGGCTCGAGAGAGGCGGAGGTGCAGGCCGAGCCCGACGAGACCGCCACGTCCTTCACCGCCATCATCAGCGCCTCGCCCTCCACCCAGGCGAAGCTGACGTTCAGGTTGCCTGGCAGCCGGTGCTCGAGGCTGCCGTTCACGGTGAGGTGCTCGATCCGGGACTGGAGTCCCTGGCGCAGGCGCTCGCGCAGCGCGAGCACGCGCGCCGCCTCCTCCACTTGCTCGGCCGCCGCGATCCGGCAGGCGGCACCCAGGCCGACGATCCCCGGCACGTTGAGGGTGCCGGAGCGGTGACCGCGCTCGTGACCGCCGCCGTCCATCTCGGCGACCAGCCGGACGCGCGGCTTGCGCCTCACGTAGAGCGCGCCCATCCCCTTCGGGCCGTACATCTTGTGCGCGGAGATCGACGCCAGGTCGACGTTCATGCGCTCGACGTCGAACGGGATCTTCCCCACTGCCTGCACCGCGTCGCAATGGAAGATGACGCCGCGCTCGCGGGTGATGCGCCCGATCTCCTCGATGGGCTGCACGACCCCGGTCTCGTTGTTCGCCGCCATGACCGAGACCAGGATGGTGTCGGGGCGGATGGCCTTCGACACTGCGTCGGGATCGACGCGGCCGTCGGGCCCCACGCCCAGCAAGGTGACCTCGAAGCCCTCGCGCACCAGTCGCTGCGCCGGGTCGAGCACCGCCTTGTGCTCGGTCCTCACGGTGACGAGGTGGCGGCCCTTCTCCCGGTAGAAGTGCGCCGCCCCCTTCAGGGCCAGGTTGTCCGACTCGGTCGCGCCGCTCGTGAAGACGATCTCGCGCCCGGTGGCTCCGATGAGCTTCCCGACCTCGGCCCGCGCCGCCTCCACCGCCTCCTCCGCCCGCCAACCGAAGACGTGGCTCTTCGAGGCCGCGTTCCCGAGCTCCTCGCGGAAGTAGGGCAGCATGGCCTCCAGCACCCGCGGGTCGAGCGGCGTGGTGGCGTGGTAATCCATGTAGATCGGAACCTTCATCGGGCTGGAGCGTATCCTACGTACAGGTTAATCCGAACCGTGGTCACCATGCGCCCTTCGATCCGCCGGCTCCTCCTCGCCGCCGCCGCCTTCGCGGCCGTGCTCGCCCTGCCGCAGCTCTCGGCGAGCGGCGCCACCGGCGCGGCGAGCGACCTGGGGCTCGGCCAGCAGCTCGCCCGGGGCTCGGCGCTCGCCTTCGCCATCGCCTTCGTCGGGGGCGTGCTGACCAGTCTCACACCGTGCGTGTACCCGCTCATCCCGATCACGGTCTCCATCTTCGGGGCGCGCCGCTCCGGCTCGCGCGGCCAGGCGATGGTGCTGTCCGGGCTCTACGTACTCGGCATCGCCATCACCTATTCGGCGCTGGGCGCCTCCGCCGCGCTCACGGGCAAGGCGTTCGGCACCGCCATGCAGAACCCGTGGGTGCTCGGCTTCGTGGCGGCCGTCTTCGTCGCCATGGCCGCCTCGATGTTCGGCGCGTTCGAGCTGCAGCTCCCGGCGAGCTGGCAGGCGCGCCTCTCGCGGGTGGGGGGCGCCGGGTACGCCGGCGCGCTCGGGATGGGGCTCGTGGCCGGGCTCATCGCCGCCCCCTGCACCGGGCCCGTGCTCGCGGCCGCGCTCGCCTTCGTCGCGACGAAGGGCTCGGTCGCCTACGGCGTCGGCATCATGTTCGCGTACGCGCTGGGGATCGGGCTCCTCTTCTTCCTCATCGGCGCCTTCTCACTCTCGCTTCCCAGGAGCGGTCCCTGGATGGAGACGGTGAAGAGCGTCTTCGGCGTGGTGCTTCTCACCCTGGCGCTCGCCTATCTGAAGGACCTCTTCCCGGCGCTGCGTGGGCTCTTCACCCCGGCGCGCGGCGCGGTCGCCGCCGCTGCCGCCGCCGCGGCGGTAGGAACGCTGCTCGGCGCGCTGACGGGGAGCTTTCACGGGATGCTCCGGGAGCGGCTCGGGAAGGGGCTCGGCGTCGCGATGATCGTGCTGGGCGCCTTCTACGCGACCGGCGTCGCCGACACGCGCGCCCGCGCGGCAGCGGCCGGCGACGAGGGCATCGCCTGGCTCGTGAACCAGGAGCCGGAGGGGCTCCTCCACGCCCGCGCCGAAGGCAAGCCGGTCATCATCGACTTCTGGGGCGACTGGTGCGCGGCCTGCAAGGAGCTCGACCACACCGCCTGGAGCGACCCCCGCGTTCGCGAGGAGGCGAAGCGCTTCATCGCCATCAAGGTCGACAACTCCGCCGACAAGCTCCTCGACCCGAGGATCGCCGCGGAGGTCGACCGCGTCTTCGACAAGTACGGGATCCTCGGCCAGCCGACGGTGGTCTTCATCGACGGCCGGGGCCGCGAGCTCCCGGCGCCCTCGCGCGTCATGGGGGTCATCGGCGCGGACGAGATGCTGAAGCGGATGCGCGCCGTCGACGCCGCCTGCGTCGAGCCGGCGATCTGCCTGGCGCGGTGGTGAGCCGCGGGCGCGACGGGAGCGGCGGCGGGGGATGAACCCCCGCCCTACTTCCGTTCCCCGGCGATGCGGGTGGCCTCCTCGACGAGCGCGTCCTCGAGCTCCTCGGCCTTCATCCGCTTCACGATCTTGCCGCTCTTGAAGAGCAGGCCGACGCCATTGTGGCCGTAGGCGACGCCGACATCGGCGGCCGACGCCTCGCCCGGACCGTTCACCTCGCAGCCCATGACCGCCACATTCACCTCGCCCTTGAGCTGCGACAGTCGCTGCTCGACGCGCTCGGCGATGGGGATCATCCCCACCGAGCAGCGGCCGCAGGTGGGGCACGCGGTGAGCGTCGCGCCGCCGAACTTGAGCCCGAGCGCCTTGAGCAGGATGCGGGCGACCTTGGGCTCCTCGACCGGATCGGCGGCCAGCGAGACCCGCACCGTGTCCCCGAGCCCCTGCGCGAGGAGGATGCCGAGTCCGGCCGCGCTCTTCACTGCGCCGGAGAGGAGCGTCCCGGCCTCGGTGATGCCGAGGTGGAGCGGGTACTCGAAGCGCTGCGCGAAGAGGCGGTTTGCGGCCACCGTCATGGCGACGTCGTGGGCCTTTAGCGACACCTTGATCTCGCGGTAATCCAGCTCCTCCAGGAACTGGATGTGGCGCGCGGCGCTCTCCACCATCCCCTCGGGGGTGGGCCAGCCGTGCTTCTTCACGATGTCGTCCTCGAGCGACCCGGCGTTGACGCCGATGCGAATGGGCACCTGCCGCTCGCGGGCGGCCTTCACCACCTCGCGCACCCGCTCGCGCGAGCCGATGTTGCCCGGGTTGATGCGGATGCAGTGCATCCCCGCCTCGAGGGCGGCGAGCGCGAGGCGGTAGTCGAAATGGATGTCGGCCACCAGCGGCACCGGTGTGCCGCGGACGATCTCGCGCAGCGCGGCGGCGGCGTCCTTGTCCGGCACCGCCAACCGCACGATGTCGGCGCCGGCCTCGGCCAGCGCCCGGATCTGGCCCAAGGTGCCCTGGACGTCGGTCGTGTCGGTGGTGGTCATCGACTGGACCGAGACCGGCGCGCCGCCGCCCACCTGCACGCCTCCGACTCGGATGGGACGAGAGCGCCGCCTCTCCGCGATGGCCGAGATCCCCTGATGGTCGTAAGCGCCCATGAGTGTCGTCCCCGAACGAAAGAGGCCCGCCGCGGCTACGCAGCGGGCCCTTCCCTGTTAACGGCCGCTCGAAAGCGCTGCCACGCTGCCCCTCACCCTCCCCTCTCCCCCGTCGGGGGAGAGGAGTGAAGGAGTGAAGGCCGAGACCGCCCTACTTCCTGGCCAGCTCCTGGTCGATGATGCTCTTGAACTCCTCGATCGGCTGCGCGCCGGTGAGCTGGTAGCCGTTGATGAAGAAGGCCGGCGTGCCGGTGACGCCGACCTTCGCGCCCGCCTGCTTGTTCGCCTCCACCACCTTCGCCTTCTCGCCCGAGTCGAGGCACTTGTCGAACTTGCCCTGGTCGAGCGCGAGCTCCTTCGCGTAGCCCTTCAGCGCCGGCACCCCGAGCGCCTTCTGGCTCGCGAAGAGCTTGCTGTGCATCTCCCAGTACTTCCCCTGCTCGCCGGCGCACTGCGCCGCCTCGGCGGCCTTCTGCGCGTTCGGGTGGAAGGGCAGCGGGAAGTCGCGGTAGACGACGCGGACCTTGCCCTCGTACGCCTTCATCACCTGGCCGACGGTCTCCTCCGCCTTCGAGCAGTACGGGCACTCGAAGTCGGAGAACTCGACGATGGTGACGGGCGCGTTGGTGGCGCCCTTCGACGGTCCCTCGGCGGCCACCTCGACGCGCGGCGGCTTCAGGTTCACGACGACGTTCAGGTCCTTCTTGAGCTTGTCGACGAAGGCGTTCTGCGCAGCCTGCATCGCCGGCCGCTCCATGAACTGGGCGATCTGCTCCTTGACCTGCTCGAACGGCGGCAGCGGCTGGCGCTTCGACTGCTCGTCGTAGAACTGCTTCATCTCGGCGTCGGACGGCTTCTTGATCTTGTCCGTCACCTCGCGCTTCCAGAGCGCCTCGGCGGTGACGTTCTCCGCCTTGGCCTTCTGCTCGACGAGCTTGCGGACCAGGAGCTGATCGAGCGCCTGCTTGCGCTGATCGAACATCTGCGCGTCGAGCTCGGAGGCCGTGATGCTGCCGCCGTCCCACTTCGCGACGGGCGCCTGGTCACCCGCGGTGGAGCCGGTCTTGGCCTCGGTGGTGGACGGCTTCTGGCACGCGACGGCGAGCGCGAGCGTGATCATGCCGATGCTGAAGCGATTCATGGTGCTCCCGGGAGAGTGGACGTCGATCAAGGCGCGGGATTCTCGTCGGAAACCGCCTGGAGCGTCAACAGGTTCGGCCGCGCCGGGGCGCGCTGCCGCCGGCGCGCCGGCCATGACAACGCCGGGGCGAACAGCTAAAGAGTGGCTCGAACCGCGAACAGGAGCAGCGATGGCCCAGCACGAGCGCCTCATCATCATCGGGTCGGGACCGGCCGGCTACACCGCCGCGCTCTACGCCTCGCGGGCGAGCCTCGCGCCGCTCCTCTTCGAGGGCCTGCAGCCAGGAGGACAGCTCACCATCACGAGCGACGTCGAGAACTACCCCGGCTTCCCGGAGGGGATCCTGGGTCCGGAGCTGATGGAGAAGTTTCGTCAGCAGGCAGAGCGCTTCGGGACGCGCTTCGTGCTGGGCGACGTGACGCGGGTCGACTTCTCCCGCCGCCCATTCTCGGTGTGGCAGGACGATCAGCTCCACACGGCCGACGCCGTGATCGTCGCGACCGGCGCGTCGGCCAAGTGGCTCGGCATCCCGAGCGAGCACGCGTACCGCGGGAAGGGCGTCAGCGCCTGCGCCACCTGCGACGGCTTCTTCTTCCGCGGGGTGGAGCTGGCGGTGGTCGGCGGAGGCGATACGGCGGTGGAGGAGGCGACCTTCCTCACCAAGTACGCCACGAAGGTCACCATCGTGCACCGGCGCGGCGAGCTGCGCGCCTCGAAGATCATGCAGGACAAGGCGAAGGCGCACCCCAAGATCGCCTTCGCCTGGAACAGCGCCGTCGACGAGGTGCTGGGCGACGGGAAGACCGTCACCGGCCTCCGCCTCAAGAGCACGGTCGACGGCACCACGCGCATCCTGCCGGTCGGCGGCCTCTTCATGGGCATCGGCCACGAGCCGAACACGCGGCTCTTCAAGGGCCAGCTCGCGATGAACGAGGTCGGCTACCTCGAGACGCACGCGCCGTCGACCGCCACCAGCGTCGAGGGCGTCTTCGCGGCCGGGGACGTGGCGGACCCTACCTATCGCCAGGCGGTCTCGGCCGCCGGCTCGGGCTGCGTGGCGGCCATCGACGCCGAGCGTTTCCTGGGCGAGCACGCCACCGAGGAGTGGGATTGAGCGCATGAAGATGATCGACGTGGGCGAGAAGGAGCGCACCGAGCGCCTGGCGGTCGCGCGCGGCTTCGTGTCGATGGCCCCCGCCACCGTGCGCATCGTCCGGCGCGGCGAGTCGGAGAAGGGGGACGTGCTGGCGGCGGCGCGCCTCGCCGGGATCATGGCCGCGAAGAAGACGCCCGACCTCATCCCGCTCTGTCACCCCATCGCGCTCACCGGCGTGGACGTGCAGGCTCGGCCGCGCCCGGGCGGCATCGCGGTCGAGGCGACCGTCCGCACCACCGATCGGACCGGGGTCGAGATGGAGGCGCTGACCGCAGTCTCGGCCGCCTGCCTCACCATCTACGACATGCTGAAGCGCTACGAGCGCGGGATGCGCATCGAGGCGCTCGAGCTCCTGGAGAAGAAGGGCGGCCGGTCGGGTCACTGGCGGCGCAAGCGCGCGGTCACCCCGCCCCGGAAGCCAGCGCGCGCGGGGTGAGGCCGAGCAGGGTCAGCGCGTTCCCGCCGCACACCCGTCGCACCACCGCCGCCGAGAGCCCGGCCTTCGCGAGGCGCGCGGCCGCCCGCGGCAGCGCCAGGAGATCGCCGGCCCCGTCGCCGGCGCCCGATCCGAGCACGAGCCCCTCCGGGCCGCGGGAGGCGACGAGCCGCACCGCCTCCTCGAGCGCGTCGCCCCCCGAGAGCGTGAGGCCGGAGGCGTAGCCGCAGGCCCGGACCATCTTCACGGTCCGCGCGTCCGTCCGCAGCACGAGCACGCGCTCCGGGTCGAGCTCATGCTCGCGCAGGAGCGCCAGCGTCCGGCGGGTGATCCGCTCCTTGGCGCGCCAGGGCGTGTGGACGATCACCGGCCGGCGCAGCTCGCGGGCGAGCTCGAGCTGGCGCGTGAAGACCGCCTCCTCGCGCGGGCCGCCCTCGTCGAGCCCGATCGAGCCCAGCGCCAGCACGTGGCGGCGGCCGAGGAAGTCGGGGAGCTCGGCGAGGAGCGCCTCGAGTCCTCGCCAGGGGATGCGCCGCGGGTGAATGCCGACCGCCGCGTAGCCGGCCAGCCCAGCCTTCCCGAGCCGCCGGACGGCCCCCGGCGCCAGCGCGTCCCAGCCGCGCCGCAGCGCCTCGCGGGTGGCCGCCGGCGCCGCGTCGCCCGCCGGCGCCAGCGCGCCCGTCACCCCGAAGTAGCGCAGGTCGGCGAGGTCGCCGGGGCGCAGCGCGAGCGGGTACAGCTCGGCGTCGAAGAGCTCCATCGAGCAGGAGCGTAATGGCTAAGGCACCGCCGGCGCCCCCTCGTAGCGCGGATCGCAGGCCGCCTCGCGCAGGCCATCGGGGCGGACCCCGGCGGCCTGGGCGTTCGGCCAGCGCGCCGGCTGGAACGAGAGCTCGTGACCGCGCTCCGACAGCGCGCGTGCCGTGGCGGCCTCCAGCCCGTTCGGCTCCACCATCACCACGTCGGGCAGGTGCTGGTGATGGAGCCTCGGCGCGGCGAGCGCCTCGTCGAGGCGCATCCCGTCATCGACCACGTGCAGGATCACCTGCGCCACCGTGGTCGGGATGCGCGCGCCGCCCGCGGCCCCCACCACCAGCACGAGCCGGTCAGCGGGGTCGAAGACGAGCGCCGGCGTCATCGAGGAGAGCGGGATCTTCCCCGGCGCGACGGAGTTGGGGCCGCGCCCGACGAGGCCATACGCGTTGGCCGAGCCCGGCGCGCTGTCGAAGTCGTCCATCTCGTCGTTGAGCAGGATGCCCGTCCCCGGCACGACCACGCAGCTCCCGTAGTAGTAGTTGACGGTGGTGGTGAGCGCGACGGCGTTGCCATCGCGGTCCACCACCGAGAGGTGGCTCGTCTCGCCGCGCTCACCGGCGTCCACCATCGTCCTCGCCGGCGTGGCGCGCTCCCCGAGCTCGGCGCGCAGGCGCGCGGCGAAGGGCGGGCTCGCCATCTCCTCGGCCGCCGCGCGCGCGCCGGGTACCTGGTCCGGATCGCCGAGCCGCGCGCTGCGCCGCGCGTAGAGGCGCTTCCACGCCTCGACCATGACATGCAGGAAGCGGTCGGGCCGGTAACCGCCCTGGCGCGGCGCCTCGGGCTCCAGCGCGGCGAGCGTGCCGAGCAGGATGGCGCCGCCGGCCGACGGCGGTCCGACGGTCACGACCCGGTGGCCGCGGTAACTGCCGGTGAGCGGCGCGCGCTCCCGGACCCGGTAGCCGGCGAGGTCCTGCTCGGTCAGGAGCCCGCCGCGCGCGCGCACCGCCGCTGCGATGCGGCGCGCCAGCGGCCCGCGATAGAAGGCCTCCGGATCGCGGCCCAGCAGGCGGAGCGTGCGAGCGAGGTCGCGCTGCACGAAGCGCGTACCCGCGCGCAGCGCCACCGGCCCCGCCGGAGACGGGGCGAGGTAGGCGCGAGCCGCGCCGGCGTCCGCGCGAAGGCACGCGAGCCGCTCCCCGGCGCGGCTCGCCTGGAGCTGTCCCAGGCGAAACCCGCGCTCGGCGAGACGGGCCGCCGGCTCGACGAGCCGCGACAGGTTCGACGTCCCGAAGCGCCGCGCCAGCTCGGCGTACCCCTTCACCGCTCCTGGAACTGCCACCGCCAGCCCTCCGTCGAGCGACGCGCGCGCGGGCGCACCTGGACGCGAGAACATGTCGGCGGTCGCCGCCGCCGGGGCGACCTCGCGAAAATCGAGCAC
This sequence comes from Anaeromyxobacteraceae bacterium, assembly GCA_035636195.1. Taxonomy (GTDB): domain Bacteria; phylum Myxococcota; class Myxococcia; order Myxococcales; family Anaeromyxobacteraceae; genus Anaeromyxobacter_A. The sequence goes on along the minus strand of DASPZP010000377.1, from coordinate 3,415 downwards.
CTCGACCCGCTTCTCGCGCGCGAGCCACACCACCGCGAATCCGCCACCGCCGATGCCGGAGCTCTGGGGCTCGACCACCGTCAGCGCGAACGCCGCGGCCACCGCCGCGTCGATGGCGTTCCCACCGGAGCGCAGGACCTCCGCCCCGGCCTCGCTCGCAAGCGGGTGCGAGGTCGCGACCGCCCCATCGGGCGACAGGGCGACCGTGGAGAGCGCAAACCGGAGGATCAGGAGCGCGTGCATGCGCTGTGTGTACTTCGCGGCCGTGGCTCGCCGTCGGCAGGGGCTTACGGGGTGCGCGAGCCTCCGGTCGCAGTTGGGTACGTCCGAGCCTCGCCTCGCCTCGCCCCGCCGGGGCGCAAACAGGATTTTCAGCTGCCGTGGCGCGGAGGCGCACAACAGCCCACGTTGCGGCAGAACACCTGAAATGTCGCACGTTTCCCTATGAGGCTGGCTTGACCTGGCCGCGCTCGAACGGTACTCCGGTCGCCTCGCTGCGTCCCGCGTTCACGTGACGCGACGAACGGCACGCGGTCGTCGCAGCCCGCGGCCAGAACCCGAGCATCGGAGGTTTCGTGAAGCTTTACCAAAGAGCATTGGGAGCACTCTCGGCGAGCGCGCTCGTGAGCCTCGCCCTGACCGGCTGTGGGTCGTTGAACCCCCTGGAGTCCAAGCTGTCCGGGGTCGCCAGCTCCGAATCGGCCCTGCAGGCCACCATCTCCCTCAAGGACTCCTCGGTCCCTCCGCACTCGAAGGTCGCGACGAGCGACGGGAGCGGAGCGTTCTCGTTCGACGTGACCGGCCTCCAGCCCCCGTATCTACTCAAGGCCGAGTGGTCCGACGCCTCGGGCGTGAGCCGGCTCTACTCCGTGGCCGACGGCGACGGGAGCGCGCACGTCGACCCGCTCACCAACACCGCAATGGCCGCCGCAGCGCTGCCGCACGACGCGGCCCAGCTCGAGGAGAGCGATGACCCCGCGGAACATCGCCAGGCCGCCGACCACGCCACGGCGTTCCTGAAAGAGCTCCGCACGGTGCTGGCGCCACTCTTCGACCTCTACGGCATCAGCGGCAATCTCCGCACCGCCGACCGGGCCACGGTGCGCGCGCTGCTCCAGGGCGTCCGCTTCGCCGTCGAGAACGGCTCGCTCGTCGTGACGAACCGAAAGACGGGGGGCGTCATCTTCACTGGACAGCTCGACCACCTGGACGCAGGGGCGTTTCTCGTCGAGAACTTGCCGAGTGACGTGGCGCCGCCGCCGGCTGCTGACGGAGTGGCCCTCTACGGAACGAAGTGCGCCGGCTGCCATGGCCCGCTCGCAACGAGCAGCAAGAGTGGCGCCACCGTGGCGCGCATCCAGTCCGCCATCGCGAGCGGCACCGGAGGGATGGATTCCCTCTCCAGCCTGTCCGCGGCGCAGATCCAGGCCATCTCCGATGCGCTGACCGGGGCGTCGCCGACTCCGCCTGCGCCCACGCCTCCGCCGGCGGCGGATGGCGCGACCCTATATGCCTCGAGCTGCGCCGGCTGCCATGGCCCGCTCGCCACGAGCAGCAAGAGTGGCGCCACGCTGGCGCGCATCCAGTCCGCCATCGCGAGCGGCACCGGGGGAATGGGCTCGCTCTCCAGCCTGTCCGCGGCGCAGGTCCAGGCCATCGCCGATGCCCTGACCGCCGCGGCACCGACCCCGACCCCGACCCCGACTCCGACTCCGACCCCGACGCCACCTCCGCTCGACGGCGCCGCGCTCTACACGCAGTACTGCAGCGGGTGTCACGGCAACGGCAAGAAGGGACAGTCCGCCAGCGCCATTCAGGGCGCCATCAGCAACAACACCGGTGGGATGGGCAGCCTGTCCTCCCTCTCCACGGCGCAGATCCAGGCCATCTCGACCGCTCCGTAGCAACTCCGTCGCACGGATCCGGCTTCCCCGACCCCCTCTCCCCGGCCCTCTCCCCCGGCGGGGGAGAGGGAGGTTGGGCGGGCGAGTGCCGTGGCGCTTGACCCTCTTCCAGGCCACGCCTAGCGTCGTCGCACCTATGTCCACCTCACCCCGCCGCACGCCGCTCGCCGCCATCGTCCTCGCCGCCGGCAAGGGCACGCGCATGAAGACCCGCCGGGCCAAGGTGCTGCACGAGGTCTGCGGGCGCCCGCTGGCGTACTACCCGGTGAAGCGCGCGCTCGAGGCCGGCGCCGATCCGGTGGTGGTGGTGGTCGGCCACCAGGCCGAGGAGGTGGAGGCGTCCCTCCGCCGGCACCTGCCGGGGGCGCCGCTCCGCTTCGCCGTCCAGAAGGAGCAGCTCGGGACCGCGCACGCTGTCCTCTCGGCACGCGCCAGGCTGCGCGGGTTCGGCGGCGAGGTGCTCATCCTCTCCGGAGACACCCCTCTCCTCACCACGGAGACCCTGCGCACGGTCATCCAGCGGCGCGGCCGCGCCGCGCTCGCCTTCGCCACCATGACGCTCGACAACCCGGCCGGCTACGGGCGCGTCGTGCACGCGCCACACGGCGGCCCCGCCCTCATCGTGGAGGAGAAGGACGCCACCCCCGAGGAGCGGCAGATCCACGAGGTGAACGCCGGCCTGTACTGCGCCGACGCCGCCTTCCTGTGGAAGACGCTCTCGCGCGTGGGATCGAAGAACGCCCAGCGCGAGTTCTACCTGACCGATCTGGTGGCACTCGCCGCCGAGGGGCCGGGCGCCGCCGCCGTGCGCGTCTCGCTGGTGGAGGCGGCCGGGGTGAACGATCAGGAGGAGCTCTCGCTCGCCGCGCGGGCGCTCACCCGCCGCATCGGCCAGGAGCTCATGAAGTCGGGCGTGATGATCGAGGACCCGGAGCGCTTCGACTGCGACGAGGGTGTGCTGGTGGGACCGGACACCATCCTCGAGCCGGGCGTCAGGTTGCGCGGCGCGACGCGCATCGGGGCGGGCTGCCGCGTGGGGCAGGGCTCCATCCTCACCGACACCGCCGTGGCGGATGGCGCCGTGGTGAGGCCGTACTGCGTCTTCGAGGAGGCGGTGGTCGGACCGGCCGCGGTGGTCGGGCCGTTCTCGCGGCTGCGACCGGGCGCCGACGTCGGCGAGGGCGCCCACGTCGGCAACTTCGTCGAGCTCAAGAAGACGAAGCTCGGCAAGGGCGCCAAGGCGAACCACCTCACCTACCTCGGCGACGCCACCGTCGGCGCCGGCACCAACATCGGCTGCGGCACCATCACCTGCAACTATGACGGCGAGCAGAAGCACCCCACCGTCATCGGCGAGAAGGCCTTCATCGGCTCGGACGCGATCCTGGTGGCGCCCATCACCGTCGGCGACGGGGCTTACGTCGCCGCCGGCTCGACGCTCACCGAGAGCGTGCCGGCCGGCGCGCTCGCGCTGGGGCGGTCGCGTCAGGTGACGAAGGAGGGCTGGGCGA
>DASPZP010000376.1:0-9443 GCA_035636195.1 Anaeromyxobacteraceae bacterium | reverse complement strand
GGCGGTGCCGGTCGCCGCGGCGGCCCAGATCGTCATCGCCGAGATCGTGGCGATCCGCCTGGAGCAGGCGCGTCATCGCGAGACCGCCTGATTCGCTGGGCTGAGGAGTGGCAGCGACGTGCCGACGGGCTTTCCCCGCCCTAATGCTGCTAGGCCGTCGGTCGAGCGCGAGTGACGTTGGTGAACCTCGCGAGCACGCGTCAGCGCGGCACGCACTCCGACCTGCAGAAGGGCCGTCGTCACCGCGAGGACGCCGAAGCCTTGCAGCATCGACCACGGCGCCTGTTGCTCGACCGAGCCTGCGGCGGCAGCTGACGCCGCGTACAACGCCGCTATCAAAGCGTGTAGGCGTACCCGCCGGCCACCTCGGGTACGCCCCCCGCCATCCTCGCCGGACATGGCTGCTGGCAAACCGCAAACCATCGGTCTCACTTCTCTCGGTACTGAAGTGCCGCGTCAGCCGCGGGACGTCATCCAGCGATCAGCGCCGCGGTGAGCATCGCGAACAGCAGCCCCGCCACCGAGAGCACGCGGAATCGCGTGAACAGCGTCCGGGTCTCGCGCGACATCACCGGGTTGACATCGAAGACATTGATCTCATCCATGGTCGGCCTCCTGGGCTTCATGGCGAAAGCATAGGAACCGAGGCGTCGTCCCACGCTCCGGATCCGACAAGAGGCCGGTTTGCGTCGACGAGCGCCGGGAGCCTGCCCGTTACGAACCCGAGGTACCGCTCGCCGATCCGGCGCACCCGCGGCGCGCGGACCTCCCGCCACTCGGAGAGGCTGCCTCAGCGCGCATCCAGGAGCGTACGCACGCGCGCGAGAAGCCTCTCCGCCGTGAACGGCTTCGGCAAGAACGCCACGCCCGAGTCGAGCACGCCGTGACGGCTGATGACGTCGTGCGTGTATCCGGAGATGTAGAGGGCGCGCAGCTCGCCGCCGCTGCGCCTGCGTAGCTCCTCGACGAGCTCACGCCCGTTGCGGCCTGGCAGGACGACGTCGCTGACGACTATCTGGACCCGGACAACTTCGCGCTCGACGACCTCGAGTGCTTCGGCGCAGCTTTCCGAGACGAGCACGCGATACCCGGCGCGCCGCAGCGCTCGCGCAACGACGTCTCGCACGAACGGATCGTCCTCGACGACGAGGACCGTCTCCACGCCGCCGCTCGGCGAAACCGCGACGTCCAACCTGGGCGCTCCCCCGGGTGGTTCGGTCCGCGGAAACCATAGCTCGAACGTCGTCCCGTGGTTCGGCTCGGTGTCGACGTGGACGTGCCCGCCGCTCTCCTCGACGATGCTGTAGACCGTCGCCAGGCCAAGCCCGGTTCCTCGACCCTCCGCCTTGGTCGTGAAGAACGGCTCGGAGAGGCGCGCCTTCACGTCGGGCGCCATGCCCCTGCCCGAGTCGCGTACGACGAGCCGGACCCAGTCGCCCGTTCGTCCGCTGGAGCGTTCCGCGGGTTCATGACCGCCTGCGGGCGCGTTGCGGGTCTCGAGCGCGAGGGTCCCTCCGCGAGGCATCGCGTCCCGAGCATTCGCTGCCAGGTTCATGATCATCTGCTCGATCTGCCCCGGACCGCAGCGCACGCCCCACAGGCCGAGCTGCAGATCCAGCGTCAGCTCGATGTCCTCGCCGACCAGCCGGCGCAGGAGCTTCTCGGTCTGGCGGACGACGGCGTTCAGGTCGAGCGGCTCGGGCGCCGCGACCTGCTTGCGCGCGAAGGCGAGCAGCTGGCGCGTGAGGTCAGACGCGCGGTCGCCCGCCGCCCGGATCTCGAGCACGTCGTCGCGGCGGGGGGGCCTTCCCGCTCGGAGGTCGTCGTCGAGGGCCTGCGCGACGCTCAGGATCACCGTCAGCAGGTTGTTGAAGTCGTGCGCGACGCCGCCCGCCAGCCGCCCGATGGTCTCCATCTTCTGCGCCTGCCGCGCGCGCTCCTGGGCGGCGAGTCGCTCATCGCCTGTGCGCTTGCGCGCGACGTAGAGCAAGGCCGTCGTCACCGCGACGAAGCCAAGGTCTTTCATCGTCGACCAAGCCGCCTGCTGCTCAAAAGAACTCGCCGCGGCAGCGACGATCCGGTCGGACAGCACGAACCACGCGCAGGCCAATGCCGCGTACGAAGCCGGTGCCCACTGCTGCGGGCGAACCCGTTGGCCGCGGCGCGGGCGGTCATCGCCATCCCTCCTGGAGCTTGCTGCACCACGCCGGATGATCGTTCTCCCGTCCCCTCTTGACATGGAGTAAGGAGCGAGACGTACGGGTCTCCCCGTGATCCGACGGGCACCCACTCCGCGGCGACGAGGGGCCGGCTGGTTTGGACGAGGAATGGTGCCAACGAGGGCTGGCAGCTCAAGGACGGCCTCGGCGGCAGCCTCTCCGGATCCTGCTCCCGCCGCGACGCGGTCCCTTCAGGGCACCGGTCTCCGGCGCTCGCCACCGCCGCGCGCGTGCTCACCCTCAAGGGCGGCGCAGGCCCGTCGCGTTCTCCAGCAGCACGTCCCGCAGCGCCTTGGCGCGGTCTTGCGAGACTGGGACGCTGATGCTTCGCCCTTCGGGGCCGAGGTCGGCGCCCACAGTCACCGTCGCGCCTCCGATGTCGCGCTCCAGTTCCCTGACGTAGGCCAGGTTCACGAGCCAGTTCCGGTGCACGCGAAAGAGCGTGCGGCCGAACGACGCCTCGATCGCGGCCAGGGACAGATCGATGTCGAACCTCCCCTCCGGCGAGTGCACGAACGTGAGGCGATCCGCGGCCTCGAACGCCCAGATCTTCTCGGGGTCGAGAAACACCAGGCTCTTCTTCCGCCGCGCCACGACGCGCCGAACGCCGTGAGATCGCGGCGCGCGCTGCTCCAGGAGGCGCCGCAGGCACTGATCGACGCGCTCCTCGGTGAACGGCTTGAGGATGTAGTCGACGACGCCGAGGTCGAACGCTTCCAGGCTGTGCTGCGAGGAAGCGGTCGCGAGCACGAACATCGGCGCCGCCGGCTCACCCGCCATGGAGCGAATCAGATCGAGGCCGGTGCGCGAATCCCCGGTGGCCGCCAGCTGGATGTCCACGAACACGACATCCACCGGCGAGCCTGCCAGCGCCTCGCGAGCCTCGTCGAGCGTGGCGACGGCGCCGACCACCTCCGCGCGGCCGGTGCCTTCGACCAGCTTCACCAGATAGTTTCGGGTCGGCCATTCGTCCTCGAGCACCAGCGCCTTGAGGAGATTCGCTTCGCTCATGACCTGCTCCCTTGCTCGAGCGGCAGCTCGACGACGGAGCGCGTCCCGCCCGGAGAGGACTCGAGCCGCAGGGAGGCGGCATCCGAGTACCGCAGCGCCAGGCGACGGCGCACGGAGACGAGCCCGAACGCTCCATGCCGCGTCGCGCCGCCCGGGACGCCAGGCCCGTTGTCCTCGATGGTGCAGACGAGCTTCGACCCGTTGGCCAGCTCGGTCCTCACGGTGATCTCGCCGCCGCCCGCGCGCATGAGCGCCCCGTGCTTCACCGCGTTCTCGACGAGCGGCTGCAAGAGCAGCCGCGGCAAGAGCGCCCGGCGCGTGCCGGTTCCAACCTCCCAGTGGAAGGCGAGATGTCCGGCGTGACGCGCCTCGAGGATCTGCGCGTACCGGCGCAGCCACTCGATTTGCTCGTCCAGCGTCTGCATATCCCCTTCGGGGGTCATCGAATCGCGCAGCAGGTCGCCGAGCGAGCCGAGCAGCTGGCATGCCTTCCGCGGGTCCTCGGTCACCAGCCCCGCGATGGCGTTGAGCGTGTTGAGGAGGAAGTGCGGCTCGAGATGCGAGCGGAGCTGGGCGAGCTCGGCCTGGGTACGAAGCTTGTCGGCCTCCAACGCGCGAACGCGCACATCCTCCACGGCGAGGGGGAGAACGAACGCCAGCGCCCAGAGGGCAAAGTAGGTCAGCCCCATGGCGAATCCGACGCGGAGCACGTCTCCGCTGCCCCACGGTTCTCGGTGCAGCTGCAGCGGCGCGATGGAATAGCTCACAGCCCGCGTCGCCCAGAGCAGCACAGCAAAGAAGACCCCTGCCGTGACCGCGCCCACGAAGAGCGGGCCGATCGCGCCGAGGCGCTTCCGGGACGTCCCACGGAAGACCGCGCTCGCCCAGGCGACGAGCAGGGGCAACCCGATCAGCAGAGCGATGCTCTTGGAGAGGAAGCGGCCGGCGTCGTGCGTTCCGAGGTACTCGGTCGCCAGCTGAAGCAGCGCGATGGCCGCCATCACGGAGACGCCCAGGAGGCGTCTCCGCTTCGGATCGGTCGTCTCGAACGAGCCGTCCACGAGCCAGGTCTTAACCTCGCCTGCCGCCGGCTGGCCACGGAGAAACAGCCTCGTTTGCGCGAGGCCAGGCTCGCTGGAGCTCACGGGCCGGGGCTCTCGAGCGAGCGCGAGGCAGCCGGCGTCGTGAACGCGCTCACGCTCGCCGCGCGGCGCCGCATCAGGGCGTCAGCGAGCGAGAGCGGCCCGGAAGCGACCTCGTCCTCGTCGAGGACGACGACGTCCTGCGGGACTGGCGAGATCACATTGACAGCCGACACGACGAGCAGCGCCGCCGGGACCAAGCGTCGCAGCCATGCCAGGATCATCTTCGTCCTGGCGCCCGGGGTCACCACTATCACGAGCTTCGACGGTTGCGATTCCATCGACCGGCTCCTTCTTTCTTCCGTTCCCCTAGGCTAACGACTGCGACCAGCAGGCCTTCACGACTCTCCGACGAATGGCAGGTCGTGACAGACGAAGCCGCGCCGGATGCAGACCAGGGCGCCGTCCGCCTCCCTCAACGGTCGATGCGGCAGATCATGGCGCCATGCCGGCCGGTCGGCTCACGCTGGGGGTTCGTCCGCTTGGAGCGCCCGCACGTCGGATCGCCGCCTCGCCACGCGCGGCGCCTGCGTAGGTTCATGCGTAGACGAGCCAGAGGTGTTGCGAGATCCGCTCGCGATGAGCTCCGGCTCCGCAGCCAGGAGTAGACCATGCAGAGCATCACGAAAGCCGCCGTTGCCTTCGCTCTCACCTTCGCCCTGGGCGCAGCTTCCGCGGCGCGGGCCGACGACGCCTTCGGCGACGCCCAGGATGACGCGCCTGTCGCAGACGTCGCGCAGGACGCCTCGCGCCTGCCGCTCGCGCTCGCCCCGGACGCTCATGACGACTCGGGCCTGAGCGCTCGTTCGTTCCAGCCCCCGAGCGACGCGGCGTCCGTTTCCGCCTTTGCGATCGGGCCGGACGCGCACGACGACGCTGGGATCAGCGCTTCGGATCTCGAGCCGTACATCCAGAGCGGAGCGTAAGCCCGAGGACGAGGAGAACCATCGTGCGCCGCCTTGCAGCCGTCCTGTTGCTCCTGGGCCTCACCAGCTGCGCCCACCACTCGGTGCCCGCGGCCCCGGCCGCCGCTCCCGTCCTTCCAGGAAGCCTCGAGCCTCCGCCATGGACCGAGCGGTCCCCTTGAGCTGGTCCCGAGGGACGCGGACTCGCCCCCACCATTCCGAAGGCCTCGAGGTGCTCCGGTATTCCGAGGCCCAGGGGCCTTCGGTTTGGGCGAACTGGTCCTAATCCCCCGCTGGGTGCAGGCCGCTGAAGTCGTCGAGGCGGCGCCCAGGTTCAGGTCGCCCCACGCCGGCGCAACACCAGGACTGCGCGCGGAAGCGCGTGATCGGCCTGCTCCGTGCCCGCGGGTCCCACCCGCAAGCACCCCGCTCGCCGCTACGTCGGAAGCTACTTCACGGTCGGGACGCGGTGCTGCTGCCGTCCGGCTCCCGAAACGTCAGCCCTGGCGGCGCGGCGAAATGGTGCTGCGGTTGCGGTTGCGGCGACGCCCTACAAGTCCATATTCCGTCCCAGCGCTCCAGCGGTCGCGGTGCGCTGCCCGGAGGCTCGATGCAGCACGCTCTTCGCTCCGCCCCCCTGATTCTCTCGCTGATCGCTGCAGCCCCCGCATCACCCTCGCAATCCGCGCCGCCGCCGGTCCCCGAACCGGGTCCCCTCGCGGAGCCGCGATCACTCGAACAGGTCGGGGCACCGCTCGACCGGACGCGTGCGGCCATTCCGGCGGACAACCCTCAGACGCCGGAGAAGATCGCGCTGGGCAAGCGGCTCTTCTTCGATAGCAGGCTGTCCGTAGACGGTACGGTGGCGTGTGCGAGCTGCCACGACCCCAGGCGCGCCTTCACCGACGGCCGGCCGGCCTCCGTCGGCGTGGAGGGGCGCAGCGGTCAGCGGAACGCACCGACAGTGCTGAACGCGCTCTACCAGAAGACGCAGTTCTGGGACGGTCGAGTGGCTACGCTCGAGCAGCAAGCGGCGCTGCCGATCGTGAATCCGGTCGAGATGGGGCAGCCGAGCCTCGACGCCGCTGTCGCGTCGATCGCGGCCGTCCCCGAGTACAGGCAAGCGTTCCAAGACGTGTTCGGGCACCCGCCCAGCGGCCCGGATTTGCTGCGCGCCATCGCGGCGTACGAGCGCACGCTAGTCTCGTTCGATTCGCCATTCGATCACTTCATCGCCGGCGACAAGAAGGCGATCGACGCCGCCGCCAAGCGCGGCTGGACGCTCTTCAACGGCCGCGGGCGCTGCAACCTGTGCCACGCGACCAGCCAGAGCCAGCCCAACCTGACGAGCTTCACCGACGACGACTTCCACAACATCGGCATCGGCATCATCCGGCATCACGTGGTCCCCCTCGCGCGGCAGGCCGAGAAGCTCGTCGACTCCGGCAAAGCCTCGGACATCGATCGCGCCGCGATACAGAGCGACATGAGCGTGCTCGGCCGCTTCCTCGTCACCAAGAAGGAGGCCGACATCGCGTCGTTCAAGACGCCGGACCTGCGCAACGTGCTGGTCACGGCACCCTACTTCCACGACGGGTCACAGGCGACCCTCTGGGACGTCGTCGACCATTACAACAAGGGTGACGGCCTCCAGAACCCCTGGCTCGATGAGGACATCCAGCCGCTCGCGCTGCGCGAGAGCGAGATCGACGACCTCGTCGCGTTCATGGCGTCGCTCACGAGCAAAGCCTACGAGGCGCAGGCGGCGCAGGAGCTCTTGCGACAGCGCGAGCTGTCGAGGACGACCCGGCCGCAGCGCGACACGGCGCGCGCGTTTGGCCCGAAGCCGCCGCGCCCCAAGCCGCCCGCGCCTTGACGGCTTGGGGCGATCCGTTGCCCGCCACGCGGCCAAGGACCTGCGGCTCGTCGGCGAGGCGGCGGCAGACACCGGGCTAACCCTCCCGGCGGCGCGCGCCGCGCGCGAGTGGCTCGAGGAGGCGCTGGCCCACGGCGCCGGCGATCTCGACTTCTCCGCCGTCGTCGCCACGATCCTCGGGGAGGACGACAGCGCTCCGCGAGACGAGTCGCCGTCGCCCTCCTGGTCCGCGTCGCCTCCCGCATCTCAAGAGTAGCTTCGCACCGACGACGTTTCACGTCGGCGGCCATGCGCCGTGACCAGCGCCTCATCGAAGGAGTGACGATGGACCAGATTGCAATTGGCACGTCCGGCCTGCACACGTCGCGTATCGGCCTCGGCACCTGGGCGATCGGCAGCTGGATGTGGGCGGTACCGACGAAACCCAGTCCATCGCGACGATACGCTCTGCCGTGGAACGGGGCGTGATGCTCATCGACACTCATCGACACCGCTCCCGTCTACGGTTTCGGCCGCTCCGAGGAGATCGTCGGGAAGGCGCTCGCGGAGGGTGGATTGCGTGACCAGGTGCAGATCGCGACCAAAATGGGACTCGAGTGGAAGGGCGGCGCGGTGTTTCGCGATTCTCGTCCCACCCGCATCCGCAGGGAGATCGAGGACTCGTTGAGGCGGCTGCGCACCGACGTCGTCGATCTCTACCAGGTGCACTGGCCCGACCTCGAGACGCCGATCGCGGACACGGCGCGGACGCTGGAGGACCTGCACCGCGAGGGCAAGATCCGCGCGATCGGCGTGAGCAACTTCTCGCCCGCGCAGATGGACGTCTTCCGCGCGACGGCCAGGCTCGATGCCGTGCAGCCGCCCTGCAACCTCTTCGAGCGCGAGATCGAGGCGGACGTGCTGCCTTACGCCAACCGCACGGGCCTCACTCGCGCTCTGGGGCGCTCGGAATCCGCACGAAATGGATCCGATCGGCGACGTCGAGGGTTGGCACGTCGATGAGGCGGGAATGAGCGCGATCGACGAGATCCTCATGCGCTGCATCCGGGATCCCGTTTCGCCCGACTTCATGGCCCCACCTGGGGCGCGGCGCGTGGAGCAACACGTCCCGACGCCCTGAGCGTCTGCGCGCTCTCTCGCGCGGCGCCCCGCACGACGAGCGCCTGTGCGCACGCCGCGCCGACCCCTCCGCCCGAGAAACGGCGCTCGGCCCCATGCGTGACATGCGCGCGGGCCAACCCCGCAGAAGCAACATGGCTCGCAACGCAAGGAGGTTCCGCCATGTACGACACGCTGAACGACCTGTCGCCGTCCATCCGCACGCGTATGATCGAGCTGCTCAACGTCCGGCTTGCCGACGCCATCGATCTCCGCACGCAGCTGAAGGTCGCCCACTGGAACGTGAAGGGGCCCCAGTTCATCGCGCTACACAAGCTCTTCGACGAGATCGTCGCGGACGCAGACGAGTACGTCGATCTCATCGCAGAGCGCGCGGTGCAGCTCGGAGGCGTGGCCGACGGCACTGCACGCCAGGTCGCGGAGCGCAGCTCGCTGGACGAATACGCGGCGACGAACGGCGGCGGCGGGGAGGAGCACGTCCATGCCGTGGCAGATGCGCTCGCCTCCTTCGGCCGTTCGGCGCGCGAAGCGATCGAGACTGCGGCCGAAGCGAAGGATCAGGATACGTCGGACATCTTCACCGAGATCTCGCGCGGGACGGACAAGTGGCTCTGGATGGTAGAGGCACACCGGCAGGCCGGTGAATGGGTGCGGCCGGCCGCCGGGCAGCGTGCGGGAGCCGAGACGCAGGCGCATCACTGACGCTGCGGTGAGCGCCCGCGCGCCGCGGCGCACCGACACTCACTTCATCGAGCGTACGCCGGTGACACTAGGCGGGGTCACGCGGTCGCCCAGCAGCACCTCGATCTCGGCGACCGACCCGAGCTCGAGCGCATTGCGCGCCAGCTCCCGCGCCTGGCCCGACCGGGTCCTTCGGATGGAGGTGGAGAACACCCCGCGTTATAGCGCGCTCACTCGCCGAGGCGAGCAGCGGCTGCCTTCGCGGCGAGCTCGCGCGCGCGCCGCCGATCGCCGCGCGCGACGGCGTCCGCGGCAGCTTCACGCACGCCTCGAGGAAGGCGGGGAGCGCGTCCGGCAGTCGGATCTCGTGACGACGTCCCGGTTGACGCGCCGGCGGGCGCGGCGTGAACACGGCCGCAACCGCCGCATCCTCCGCACCGACCGTCACCGATCTTGGTGCGCCGGTGGTGCGCAGCGCACCATCCGGAAA
>DASPZP010000375.1:0-8280 GCA_035636195.1 Anaeromyxobacteraceae bacterium | reverse complement strand
CGCGCGCCGAGGCGCCGCACCGCCTCCTGGGCGGCCTCCATCGCCGACCGGCCGCCGCCGACCAGGTCGGCGCAGTGGCGGGCGAGCGTGAGCTGGATGATGCGCTCGCCATGGCCAGTGCACGAGACTGCCGCCAGCTCGTCGTCGGCGTAGGTGCCGCAGCCGATGATGGGGGTGTCGCCGATCCGGCCCGGACGCTTCATGGCCATCCCGCCGGTCGACGTCGCCGCGGCGAGGTGGCCGTGGCGATCCCGGGCCACCGCTCCCACCGTGCCGTGGCCGCTCGGCGCCGCGTTGCGCAGCCGCGCCCAGCGCGCCCGCTGCGGGGGGGTGACGAGCAGCGCGTTGTCGTAGGCGGCGATGCCGACCTCGCGAGCGAAGGCGGACGCTCCCGGGCCGGCGAGGAGCACGTGCTCGGAGCGCTCCATCACCCGCCGCGCCAGCGTGACGGGGTTCTTCACGTCCTTCACCACCGCCACCGCCCCGCAGCGCAAGGTCGCGCCGTCCATGACGGAGGCATCGAGCTCGACGTCCCCGGCGGCGGTGAGGCAGGCGCCGGTGGCGGAGTTGTAGGTGGGGTCGTCCTCCAGCGTGCGGACGGCGGCCTCGACGGCATCGAGCGCGCTCCCGCCCGCGGCCAGGACGACCCACGCCGCGCGGGCGGCCTCCCGCACGCCCAGCAGGCGGGGCGCGTCCGTCCCGAAGGAAGCCGGGTCGTCGGGGCCGAGGTTGCCGGCGCCGCCGTGGACCAGGATGGCGGGGGTGGTGTCGGGCATGGCGGCGCGGACCTTAGCAGGCGCGGGGCGGTGCGCAAGGCGCACCTCCTCCCGCCGCGGGAGCGCCCGCCGGGCGCTGGCGCCGAAAGCCCTCGTCCCTTAAGCACGGGGAGTCAGAGCCACGAGGGGGTCGCCATGCCAGGTCGCGAGGTCGTCATCGTCGGGGCGGTGCGTACGCCCATCGGGTCATTCCTGGGATCGCTCGCGAGCGTGCCGGCGACGCAGCTCGGCGCGGTCGTCATCCGCGAGGCGCTGCGGCGTTCGGGCGTCGACCCGTCGACGGTGGACGAGGTGATCATGGGGAACGTCTTGCAGGCGGGCGAGGGCCAGGCCCCGGCCCGGCAAGCGGCCCGCCATGCCGGCCTCCCGGACACGACGCCCGCCTGGACGCTCAACAAGGTGTGCGGCTCGGGTCTCAAGGCCGTCATCTCCGGCGCTCAGGCGATCGCGCTCGGCGACGCCGAGGTGGTGGTGGCCGGCGGAATGGAGTCGATGTCGAACGTGCCCTACTACGATCGCGCCGCGCGCAGTGGCGCGCGCATGGGCAACGTCGACCTCGTCGACGGGATGATCCACGACGGCCTGTGGGATCCGTACGATCGGGTGCACATGGGCGTGTGCGCCGAGGCGTGCGCGCAGAGCCAGGACATCTCCCGTGCGCAGCAGGACGAGTACGCGATCGAGTCGACCCGCCGCGCCGTCGAGGCCGCCCGCTCCGGCGCGTTCCGGACCGAGATCGTCGGGGTGGAGGTGCCAGGAAAGAAGGGCGAGGCGACGCTCGTCACGGAGGACGATGGGCCGAAGCAGGCCAGACCGGACAAGATCCCGAGCCTCAGACCGGTCTTCAAGAAGGATGGCACCGTCACGGCGGCCAACGCCTCCTCGATCAACGACGGCGCGGCGGCGCTCGTGCTCATGAGCGCCGAGCGCGCCAGGGCCGACGGGCGGCCGGTGCTGGGGCGCCTCACCGCCTGGGCCGGAGCGGCACGCAAGCCGGTCGAGTTCACCATCGCGCCGGCCGACGCCGTGAAGAAGCTGCTCGCGAAGGCGAAGCTCCAGACGAAGGACATCGACCTCTGGGAGATCAACGAGGCGTTCGCGGTGGTCTCCGTCGCGAACAACCGCCTCCTGGGGCTCGACGGCAAGAACGTGAACGTGCGCGGCGGAGCGGTGGTGCTCGGCCACCCCATCGGCGCGAGTGGCGCCCGGATCCTCGTCACCCTGCTCCACGCCATGAAGGACCTCGACCGGAAGCGCGGCCTCGCCACCCTGTGCATCGGCGGCGGCGAGGCGGTCGCCGCAATCGTGGAGCGCTAGCGCGACCGGGAGGGAGCTTCGGTGAACAAGATCCAGCCATCGCCCGACGAGGCGATCCGCGACCTCGAGGACGGCGCCACCGTGATGGTCGGCGGATTCGGCCTGTGCGGGAACCCGGAGAACCTCATCGCCGCCCTCGCTCGCAAGGGCGCCCGGAATCTCACCGTCATCTCGAACAACTGCGGGACGACAGACCTGGGCCTCGGGGTGCTCCTCCAGGCGCGCCAGATCCGGAAGATGGTCGCGTCGTACGTGGGCGAGAACAAGGAGTTCGAGCGGCAGTTCCTCTCGGGCGAGCTCGAGGTCGAGCTGAACCCACAGGGCACGCTGGCCGAGCGTATCCGCGCCGGCGCGGCCGGCATCGGCGGCTTCTACACCGCCACGGGGGTGGGGACCCAGGTGGCGGAGGGCAAGGAGACGCGGGTCATCGCCGGACGCGAGTACCTGCTCGAGCTGCCGCTCCAGGCGGACTTCGCGCTCGTCAAGGCGTGGAAGGCGGATAGCTGGGGGAACCTGCTCTTCCGCAAGACCACCCGCAACTTCAGCGCCGTCATGTGCGGCGCGGCGAAGGTGACCATCGTCGAGGTGGAGGAGATCGTGCCGGTGGGCGGGCTCGACCCGGACGCGATCCACGTGCCGTCCATCTACGTGCAGCGGCTCGTGCTGGGGAAAGACTACCGGAAGCCCATCGAGCGCCGCACCACGCGGAGGTCCTGACGATGCCCCTCACCCGAGAGCAGATCGCGCGGCGCGTGGCTCGCGAGCTCCAGGATGGCTTCTACGTGAACCTCGGCATCGGCATGCCGACCCTGGTCGCGAACTACGTGCCGGCCGGGATCGAGGTGGTGCTCCAGTCGGAGAACGGCATGCTCGGCGTGGGGCCCTATCCGCGCGAGGAAGAGCTCGACCCGGACCTCATCAACGCCGGGAAGGAGACCGTCACCGAGCTCCCGGGCACCGCCTACTTCTCGTCGGCCGAGTCGTTCGCCATGATCCGCGGCGGCCACATCGATCTCGCCATCCTGGGCGCGCTCGAGGTCTCGGAGCACGGCGATCTCGCCAACTGGATGGTGCCGGGCAAGATGGTGAAGGGCATGGGCGGCGGGATGGACCTCGTCGTCGGCGCCAGGCGGGTGGTCGTCATGATGGAGCACGCCACCAAGGAGGGAAAGCCGAAGCTCTTGCGCCGCTGCTCCCTGCCGCTCACCGGGAAGCGCTGCGTCTCGGCGGTGTGCAGCGACCTGGCCTGGATCGACGTGACCCAGGACGGGCTCGTCCTGCGCGAGCTCGCGCCCGGCGCGACCGTGGATCAACTACAGAAGCTCACCGAACCGAAGCTCATCGTCAGCCCCGGCCTGAAGACGATGGCGGTGTGAGCTCGCCCTTCGACTCCGCTTCGCTACGCTCAGGGCGAGCGGACTTCTCGCCATGAGCCCACCGATCATCACGCTCCTGACCGACTTCGGCGCGGGCTCCGGCTACCCGGCGCAGATGAAGGGCGTCCTGCTCGCGCGGCTGGCCGACGCGCAGCTGGTGGACGTCTCGCACGAGGTGCCTGCCTACGACGTCCTCGCCGGCGCGCTCCTCCTCGAGGCGTGCGCTCCGCGCTTCCCTCGCGAGGCCGTCCATCTGGCGGTGGTCGATCCCGGGGTCGGCACGGCGCGGCGTCCGATCTGCGTCGTCGACCGCGAAGGGCGACGGTTCGTCGGGCCGGACAACGGGCTGTTCACGCCCTTCCTCGCGGACGCGCAGGTGCGGCTGCTCGCGCCGGGCGGCGCCGTCCCCGTCCCCACCTCGGCCACCTTCCACGGCCGCGACCTCTTCGCCCCGGTGGCGGCCTGGCTGGCGGCGGGCGGCGAGCCGACGCGGCTCGGGCCGGAGGTGGCGGATCCCGTCCAGTTGCCCTGGCCAGGCGCCGAGCGGCGAGGCGACGAGATCCGCGGAGAGTGTTTGGTCGCGGATCCGTTCGGCAACGTGCTGACGAGCATCCGCGCGACGGATCTCGACGCGCGCCCCGCCGGCGTCGCCGTCGCGGGGGCGGCGGCCCGCTTCGTGACGACGTACGGCGAGGGCGCCCGAGGCGAGCTGCTCGCGCTGATGGGCAGCTCGGGCCGCCTCGAGCTCGCCGTGCGACAGGGGAGCGCAGCGGAGCGCCTCGGCACCTACCGCGGCATACCCGTGACCATCCGGATGGCGTGAGCCTACCCAGCGAGCCCCCGCCCGGTTGGCCGGTCGGGAAGCGCCTGCTACACTCGCCATGTGTCGAAGGGGAGCTCCGACAATCGACGGCGGTCCGACCGGCTCGAGCACGAGCTACCGGTTGCCTACCGCTCGGTCGGCAGCTTCCTCACCGACTGGGCCACCAACATCAGCCAGGGCGGGCTCTTCATCAATACACGCAACCCGTTGCCGGTGGGCACGCTCGTGAAGCTCATCATCCAGCTGCCCGGCGCCGCCTTTCCCTTCGACATGACGGGCCGCGTCACGCGCGTGGCCGAGTGGGACAACCGCACCAACGTCTCGCCGGGGATGGGCATCGAGTTCATCGACATCGATTGCTCGAAGCGTGACCGCATCGAGAGCTTCGTGGAGCGGCTGCGCCGCGACCTCGCCTCCGCCTGAGGCCCGCCTCGCGCGGGCGGCCCCGGAGTGCGATAGTTCTCTGGCAGTGCGGACCATCCTCGACATCGCCGAGCTCGCGCCGGGCGGAGAGGGCGTCGGACGCGCGGAGGACGGGCGGGCCGTCTTCGTGCCGTATACGGCCCCGGGCGATCGCGTGGCGGTGGATCTCCCCGGTGGCACGGGGGCGGCGCACCCCGCCTTTCTCGAGCTCGTGGCACCAGGGCCCGACCGCCGGACGCCGCCCTGCCGCCACTTCGGTCCGTTCGAGCTGGGGGGCACGGAGCGGATGTGTGGTGGCTGCGAGTGGCTCCACCTCGCCTATCCGGTCCAGCTCGCCGCGAAGGAGCGCGCCTTTCAGGAGACGCTGCGCCGCATCGGGAGGCTCGAGCCGGGCAGCTATCGCGCCCTCCCGATCGCGGGGTCCCCGCGGCCGCTCCGCTACCGCTCGCGCGCGAAGTTCCACCTGGATCGCGGCACGGGCCGGCTCGTCTTCTTTCGCCGGCGGTCGCACGTGCCGGTGCAGCTCGCCGAGTGCCACCTGCTCGACGAGGCGCTCGACGGGTTGCGCGAGGTGGCCGGCCCGGCGCTGCGCGACGTCGGGCTCGACGCGCGCGAGGTCACGCTCGAGTGGTCTGCGCACGAGCGGCGGGGCGCGGCCTGGCTGCAGCTGAGCTCGCTCGGGACAGCCGCGCGGGCCCGCGGCGAGGCGCTCCTCGCGGCCCTCCCACAGCTGGCCGGGATCGTGCTGGGCGCGGAGGGGGCCGCGCCGCTCGTGCTGGGACAGCCGGTGCTGCGGCACGAGCGGCGCCCCGGCGACCCGTCGGCCGGCGTGCAGCGCTCGCGCCCCGACGTGTTCCAGCAAGCGAATCGCGGCGCGAACGCCGTCCTCGTCGAGCGGGCGCTCGACCTGCTCCGGCCCGATGGCGAGGACGTGCTGGAGCTCTTCTGCGGGGCCGGGAACTTCACCGGTCCGCTCGCCGCGCGCGCCCGCAGCGTCGATGCGGTGGAGGTGCTCGGACCTTCCCTGGAGCTCGCGCGGGCCGACCTCGCGGGAGCGAACCTCCGCTTCATCGCCGGCGATGCCCTGGCGGTGGCGCGCGGCCTGAGCCGGGAGGGAGGCCCCGCGCGCCGCCCATACGGCGCGGTGCTCCTCGACCCGCCGCGCGCGGGGGCGCGCGGGCTGGGCGCGGTGTTGCGCGAGCTGGGCGCTCCGCGCGCGGTCTACGTCTCCTGCGACCCCGCCACGCTCGCCCGAGACCTCAAGGGCTGCCGGGAGGCGGGTTACGCGGTCGAAGCCATCCAGCCCATCGACCTGTTCCCGCAGACCCACCACGTCGAGGGCGTGGCGCTCCTCACGCGTTGAGCTGATCCGCTCGGTCTACGCCGGCGCCGCCGCGCGCGCGGCCGCCTCGTAGCGCTCGATGGCGGAGAGCCGCTCGAGCAGCGTCGGGTGGGAGTAGTTCCAGGCGCTGTACCACGGGTGCGGGTGCAGGTTCGTCAGGTTCTGCCCGTTCAGCTTGACGAGCGCGGAGCGCAGCGCCGCCGGGGCTCGCGCCACGTCGACCGCGTGGCGATCGGCCTGGTACTCGTGCCGCCGCGAGACCCAGCTCGAGAGCGGAGCCAGCCAGAAGGTGAAGGCGCCGCCGCCGAGCGACGCGAGCGCGAGCGCGGCCTGGAGCGACGGGGCGGAGAAGCCGAAGGCGGCGAAGAGGGGCGGCCAGCGCACGAGGACCGAGAGCACCCACAGCACGAGCAGCTGACCGGCGAGGCCGACCAGCAGCCGCTGGTGCACGTGCCGCGCCTGGTAGTGGCCGATCTCGTGGGCGAGCACGGCGGCCGCCTCATCGACGGTCATCTCCTGCACCAGCGTGTCGAAGAGGACGATCCGGGGCCGGAAGAACCCGGTGAAATAGGCGTTCGAGTGCCCGGACCGGCGCGACGCGTCCATGAGGTAGAGACCGCGCGTGGCGAAGCCGGCCTCGCGGGCCATCGACTCCAGCCGCTCGCGCAGGGGCCCCTCCGGGAGCGGCTCGAAGCGGTTGAAGAGCGGCGCGATGACGGTGGGATAGAGCCACACCATCCCGATCTGCACCGCCGTCATGAAGGCGAAGAGCCACAGCCACCAGGCCCGGCCGGTGAGCGCGAAGAAGCCGTGCATGGCGTAGAGGAGCGGGAGCCCGAGGACGGCCCCCAGGGCGAGGCCCTTCAGCCGGTCCTTCAGCCAGAGGGGCAGGGTGGTGCGGTTGAAGCCGAACCGCTGCTCGAGGACGAACGTGCCGTAGAGCGAGAACGGCAGCTCGGCGAGGCTGGTCAGCACCGACAGTATGACCAGGAAGGCCACGAAGCGGTGCGCACCCGCGAGGCCGCGCCGCGCCAGGGCCGCGTCGAGGGCGGGGAGCAGCCCCGAGAAGAGGAGCGCGAGGGTCACGAGCGCGCCGTACCCGAAGTTGAGGAGGCCGAGCCGGCCGCGGGCGAGCGTGTAGTCGCGGCTGCGCAGGGCGGTGGCGTCGTCCACCCGCTCGCGCAAGGCGGGCGGGACCGCGGCCCCGGCGCGGGCGGCGTGGCGCAGGTTGAGGAGCGCGAGGCCACCCTCGACCGCCAGCTGCGCGAGGAAGAAGGCCAGGAAGGCGGCGACGACGAGGGTGGTCATGGGGTGGCCTGCCGGCGCCAGCCGGCGCGCGGTCCCTGATAGACGGCGCGTCCCCCGGCCAGCTCGAGCACGTGGTCGATGGAAGGCACGAGGTCCTCGGCGTGGTGCGTGACGAGGACGAGCGGGGTGCCGGCGCGGGCGAGCGCCTCGACGCCGGCGAGGACCGCGGCGCGGCTCTCGGGGTCGAGCCCGTCGCACGGCTCGTCGAGGACGAGCAGCTCGGGGTCGCGCACGAGCGCGCGGGCGAGGAGCAGCTTCCGCAGCTCCCCGAACGAGAGCTGGTGGATACGCCGGCCGGAGAGGTGCGCGACGCCGAGGCGCGCCAGGCACCGCTCGACGACCACCAGCTCGGCGGCGGTGGGCGGCGCGTCCACCCCGATGCTCATGGTGAAGCCCGACGCGACCACCTCCTCGGCGAGGAGGTCGGCGCGATGGCGCGCCTGCAGCTCGGGGGAGACGATGCCGACCCGCGCCTTCACGTCCCAGACGCTCGCGCGCTCACCCAGGGTCAGCCGGGCCACGCGCCCGCCCGGCATGGCCTGCTCGTCCCCCACGATGAGGCGGAGGAGCGTGGACTTGCCCGAGCCGTTCGGCCCGACGACGGCCCAGCTCTCACCGGCGCGGACCGTCCAGGACAGGTCGCGCAGGACCGGGTGGCCGGCGACGTTCACGTCGGCGTGGGAGATGTGGACGAGCGGCGGCCCCCTCACCCCATCCCTCTCCCCCGTCGGGGGAGAGGGGGAAGGGACCGGGAGCGCTGGTGGATCACACTCCCTCTCCGGCTGCGCGGGAGAGGGGGAAGGGACCGGGAGCGCTGGCGGATCACACTCCCTCTCCGGCTGCGCGGGAGAGGGGGAAGGGACCGGGAGCGCTGGCGGATCACACTCCCTCTCCGGCTGCGCGGGAGAGGGGGAA
>DASPZP010000374.1:0-11812 GCA_035636195.1 Anaeromyxobacteraceae bacterium | reverse complement strand
GTGTCCTGGCCGTACTCGAGCGCGTACACCTCGCGCACGGTGCGCCAGGGGAGCTTGCCCGGCTTGCGCACGATGACGAGCCCGGCCCCGAGCGCGATCGCGAGCGGGGCGGCGAAGATGAACCCACGCGACTCGATGCCGACCACCTTGGTGATGCCCTGGGCGCGGTGGTGCTCGGCCAGCGCGTCGATGACGCCGCGGAACAGCCGGGCGTCCGCCAGCACGGGCGTGATGTCCTTGAAGACGACGCCCTTCTTCGGGAAGTCGGGGACGTCGCGGATGCGGGCGCGAAGCTCGTCGAGCATGCGAGAGAGGATAGCATCGCTCGCGGCCGGCGCCGAGCGGCGCTCACCATCACGGCAAGTAGAGGAGCGGATTGCGCGGCCGGGTCCCCTCGCGCACCTCGAAGTGGAGGTGGGGACCGCTCGTCCGGCCGGACTGGCCGACCCTGGCGATGGGCTGACCCGCCGCGACGCGCTCGCCCTGATGGACGAGCAGCGCGCTCGCGTGGGCGTACAGCGTCAGGAGCCCGCCCTCGTGGCGCAGGATGACGATGGAGCCGTAGCCCGCCTGCACGCCGGCATAGATGACGGCGCCCGGGGCGGCCGCGCCGACGTGGGTGCCCTCCGGCGCGGAGATGTCGATCCCGTCGTGGCGCTGCCCCTGGCGCACGCCGTAGCGGCTGTACAGCACGCCCTGCAACGGCCAGCGGAGCCGAGGGGTCACCCGGTCGGCCCGCGGCGGGGGCTCGGGCTCGTCCGGCCGCGCCGGCTGGGCCGCGGCCTCGCCGCCCGTCGCGAGGTCGAGCCGCCGCGCCGCGCCTGGCACGAACAGCTCGCTGCCAGCCGCGAGCTGCCTGGGATCGCCGAGGTCGTTCACCTCCACGAGATCGGCCAGCGGGACGCCGTAAGCGCGCGCGATGCGGTAAAGCGTCTCGCCCTGCTTCACGACGTGCACCACCCCCACCAGCTCGGGCTCGAGGTGGCCCTCGGCGCCAGGCTGCAGCGCGGGCTCGCCTCCCGGGGGCGCCGCGGCGCGATGCCCGCAGGAGGCGGCGCCGAGCAGGAGGACGAGCGGCAGCGCGCGGCTCCTCATGGCCCCGGCACCTTGCGATAGCCCTCGACCGTCCAGCTCCGCATGTGCGAGAGCAGCGCGTCGTGGCTCCAGTCGAGGTGGATGGGCGTCACCGAGACGAGGCCGTCCTGGTAGACGCAGTTGCAGTCCGAGTGCGGGATGTCCTCGTTCACGCCGCCCTCGCCGCCGATCCAGTAGTACGCGCGGCCGCGCGGGTCGCGGTTCTCCACCACCTCGTTCCCGTAGGTTCGGCGACCGAGGCGCACGAAGCGGAAGCCCTTCACCGGGCCGGCCGGCACGTTCACGTTGAGGAGCACCGGGGCGGGGGGAGGATCGCGCAGGACGCGGCGGGCCAGCGCCGCCGCGAAGCTCGCCGCGTGCTCGAAGGCGTGCGGGGGCGGCGCGGCCAGCGAGACCGCGATGGCGTGGCGACCGAGGAGCGCTCCCTCCATCGCGGCCGCCACCGTCCCCGAGTAGAGCACGTCGGTGCCGAGGTTCGGGCCGTGGTTGACGCCCGAGAGGACCAGGTCCGGTGGCCGGCCCTTCAGGACGAGGTTCAGCCCCATGTAGACGGCATCGGTGGGAGTGCCGTCCACCGAGAAGCGGCGAGGGCCGACCTCGACCACGCGCAGGGGCCGGTGCAGCGAGATGGAGTGGCTGGTGGCCGACTGCTCGCGGTCGGGCGCCACCACCCACACCTCGTCCTCGGCGAAGGCCGTGGCGAGCGCCTCGAGCCCGGGCGCGCGGATGCCGTCATCGTTCGAGAGCAGGATGCGCACCGGGCGACTGTAGCAGAGCCCTGGCCGCGGCTCTCCTCCGCGGCCGGGCCCCCCGTGTCAGGCGGACCAGCGGAGGCCGGCGACGAGCAGCACCATCGTGACGACGCTCGTCGCCACCATCGCCCAGCCGAGCTCGCGCAGGCGCTTGGGAGAGACGCGCGCCAGGCTCACTCCGACGGAGAGGCAGGCCGTGGGGAGGAGTGCGATGGGGGCGGCGCCTGGCAGCCCGAGGAGCGGCACGGCCGCGAAGGCGCCCGCCAGGAGCGCCAGCGTGGCGGCGGCGTGGGCGAGCCCGGGGTCGCGCTCGCCCTTGGACCGGGCTCGCACCAGGATGACCTGTACCGCCAGCGTGGCGGCGGAGAAGGCGAGCAACCAGGTCACCCAGGCGCCGACCGCCCAGGAGAGGGGGGCGCCGCCGGCGAGCGCCACCGCCAGCCCACCCGACGAAAGGGTGGCCGCCACCACGACCTCGCCGCCGAGCGTCTTCTCTCGGCGACGCAGGACGAGCCAGCCGACCGCCACGGTCAAGAGCGCGGGGAGCGCCAACGCGGCGCGGGCGAGCGGCGGCGCCAGGTAGAAGCCCGCCAGGCCCGCCAGCACCGCTTGCGTCCCCAGGATCGCGAGGACCCGGCGAGCCCGCGGCCCGTCTCCCTCGGCGGCGCGCTTCCCGCGCTGGCCGAGCAGCACGAGCAGGGACTCGTGGGCGACGAAGGCGACCAGGATGGCATAGCCGAGCAGCAGCGCCGGCGCGTTCGGGCGCCCGAGCGCCAGCGCGGTGAGCAGCGGCAGGGCGAGCTGCCCGTACGCTCCGTGCTCGTGAGGAATGAGGGTGCGGGTGGGTACGGGAGAGTGGGCGGAGGGCGGGGGTTCCATCTCCGGACGTTCTAGACCAGGCGCGCGGCGCCTGCACGCTCCCGCTGGTCGAAGGACGGGCGCGATGCGCAGCTTACCGGCTCACCAGCAGAGCAGCGGCGGGCGCGAGAGCGCCCGCGGGAGGAACGGGCCATGGCCCAGCAAGCACGAATCGCGTGTGTCATCGCGGACGACTTCGAGGACTCCGAGTTCCGCATCCCGTACGATCGCCTCCGCAGCCAGGGCTACGAGGTGGAGCTCATCGGCGTGAAGGCGGGTCAAGAGGTGCAGGGCAAGCGGGGCAAGGAACGGGTGATCATCGAGAAAGAGATCGGGCAGACGCGCGCTGACGACTACGTCGCGCTCTTCATCCCCGGCGGCTACTCGCCCGACCACCTCCGCATCGACCGCCGCTTCGCGGACTTCGCCAGGACCTTTGACGCGCGCCAGAAGCTGATCGCCGCCGTCTGCCACGGGCCACAGCTCCTCATCACCGCCCGCATCGTGAAGGGCCGGACGCTCACCGCCTGGCCCACCATCCAGGACGACTTGAGCCAGCTCGGCGCCACCGTGAAGGACGAGCCGGTGGTGGTCGATCGCAACTGGATCACGAGCCGGAAGCCAGACGATCTGCGCGCCTTCAGCGACGCCATCCTGGAGCGGCTCGGCCACGGTGCGCAGGCGGGGCAGGGGCTGGGCGCGGGGCAGGCAGCGCGACCGTGAGGGTGCGAGGGCGCCCGTTAGCCGCAGGTCGCGCCCGCCTCACCCGCTCAAGGTACTGACGCGCAGGGACGGGGTGACACACGATGGCCTGGCAGTCCCGCAGCCGGAGGTGCCGATGACGCGTGTCCTGTCCCATGTGGAGCGCCGCGACTTCTCGCGCATCGCGCTTCGGCGCCCGGCGGCGCTGCGGCTGGGGCGGCGCAGCATCCCCAGCGAGCTGCTCGACATCTCGCTCCGCGGCGCCCTCGTGCGGGTGAGCTCCGCGCCGGTGATGATGGATGGCCAGCCCTGCGACCTCCTGGTGCAGCTCGACCAGGGGCCCGCGACCATCCTCATGCGCGGCCAGGTGGCCCACTCCTCCGGGAACGAGGTCGGCGTCCGCTGCCTCGAGCTCGATCTGGAGAGCGCGGCGCACCTGCGGAGGCTCGTCGAGATGAACCTCGGCAGCGAACAGCTCCTCGATCGGGAGCTGGCGGCCCTGGTGGCCGCCGCCACCCGCGCGCCCACCCGCTGAGCCTCGCCGTTCGCGCCGGGGGCGCGCGCGCCCTGTTCGGGGCCGTGCATCCGTGCGCGATGCGCGCGCATCGACGTGCGGTGACACTGGCCGTCGCGGCCGCAAGATCTCCTCGCATCGGCCGCATGGCGCGGCCCGCGAGTGAGGTCGAAGATGAGCTGGACGACGAGCTGGTGGAGGCACGATCCGACGGAAGCGATGGGCGAGCGGCGCCTGGGCCTCGATGCGACGCTGCGCCTCGCACCGGGCCGGCGGGGGCTGGCGCTGCGGGTGAACGAGGGGTGCGTCCTCGTCACGCAGCAAGGCGACGAGCTGGATCACGTCCTCGAGGCGGGGCAGGAAGTGCGCCTCTCGGGCCGTGGGGTGGTGGTGGCGTGGGCGCTCTCGCCTTCCCGCGTCGCGGTGAGGGAGGCGCCGGAGGCGAAGGCCGGGCGGGTCGGGCGCGAAGCCGCGCCAGCGCGGGCGTAGCCGTGAGCGTGGCAGGCGAGGGGCTCGTAGGATGGTGAGCGTGACGAAGGCAGAAGCTGGCCTCGCGCCTCCCGTGGGCGCCGGCGCCTATGCGGTGGTGTTCACCTCCCTCCGAAGCGAGGGGGACCACGGCTACGCCCAGACCTCGGACGAGATGGTAGCGCTCGCCGCTGCGCAGCCAGGATTTCTCGGGCTGGAGTCAGCGCGCGAGGCCGAGGGGCTCGGCATCACCATCTCGTACTGGCGCGACCTCCAGGCGATCCGGGAGTGGAAGGCGCACGCCGACCATCTCGCCGCGCAGCGCGCCGGGCGCGAGCGCTGGTACCGCGCCTATCGGGTGCGGGTATGCCGAGTGGAGCGCGAGTACGGCTTCGAGCGCTGACCGTCGGCGCGCCCGCGATCAGGGCAGGCCCGGCGCCGCCAGATTCTCGACGATGCGAGCCCGCTCGGACAGCAGCCAGTCGTCGGTCTCGAGCTGGATGGCGTCCTCGTGCGTGCCGCCGCGCATGAGCAGCCACGGCTCGCGCGCCAGGCGCGCGTCGACGTAGATGGGCACGCCGAAGAGCGAGAGCGGCGGCTCGGCGCCGGGCTCGCAGGGCCAGAAGCGCTCGGCGAACCGCGCCTCCGGGACGAGGTGCACCTCCCGCGCTTCCAGCGCCTGGCGCAGGACCTCCGCGTCGACGTGTCCCGTCGCCGGGACCACCGCCAGGCAGAGCTTGCCGTCGACGCTCACCACCACCGCCTTCGCGACCCGCGCGCCCGGGACGTGCTCGGCGGCGGCCAGCCGCTGCGCGGTCACGATTCGTGAATGGGCGAAGTGCTCGAACCGCAGCCCGTGCTGGCGCAAGTACACATCGATCATGGTCGGGATCATGGGGCACCTCCGCAGTGCGGTCGTCGTCTTATATGTTCTCGCCGCCCCGGCCCGTCCCGCAAGCGGCCCCGGCGGGGCGAGGCCCAGCCAGGCATGCATACGGCCGCGCCAGCTGCGAGCGGCCCTGCTTGCGGCGCGGTCGCGGGGCGCTATCACCTGATGCTTCTGCCGACGCTCGACCTCCGCATCCTCGCCGCCGTCGCCGACGTGCCGCCCGCCACGTGGGACGCGCTCCTCGCGCACGAGCCCGCCGCGGCGAGCCCCTTCGTTCGCCACGCCTTTCTCGATGCGCTGGAGAGCTCCGGGTGCGCCAGCGCGCGGACGGGCTGGCGCCCCCGCCACCTCACCCTCTGGCGGGGGGAGCGTCTGGTGGCCGCGGCGCCGGCCTACGTACGTCATGGCTCCGACGGTGACTTCTCGCGCGACTGGGAGTGGGCGGCGGCCGCCGAGCGAGCGGGGCTCGGTTACTACCCGAAGCTCCTCCTGGCGGTCCCGTTCACGCCGGCCAGCGGGCGGCGCCTGCTGGTCGCTGCCGGAGAGCCGCGCGAGAGGGCAGTGGCGGCGCTCGTCGCGGGGGCGCGGGCGCTCGCGGACGCCGAGGGCCTTCGCTCCATCCACGTGCTGTTCGCGCAGGAGGACGAGGCGGCCTCGCTGGAGCGGGCCGGCCTCGCGCTCCGGGTCGACTTCCAGTATCACTGGCGAAACGCCGGGTACCGGACCTTCGACGACTTCCTCGCCCGCTTCAGCTCCAAGCGGCGCAACGCCCTGAAGCGCGAGCGGGCCGCCCCGGCGCGCCAGGGCCTCACGCTCCGCACCGTCACCGGGGCCGAGCTCTCGGCGGACGCCCGCGGCTGGGCCAGGGAGATGTTCGACCTGCATCGCCGCAGCGTCGATCGGATGGCCTGGGGCATGCGTTGGGTGAACCGCGGCTTCTACGAGCGCGCGCTGGCGGGGATGCCCGACGCGCTCGAGATCGTCGAGGCCCGCCGCGAGGGGCGCCTCGTCGCCGCAGCGTTCAACGGCGTCTCGACGGCCCGGCTGTACGGGCGCTACTGGGGCTGCCGCGAGGATCACCCTTTCCTGCACTTCAACGTCTGCCTCTACCACTCGGTCGAGTCCTGCATCCAGCGCGGGCTGCAGGCCTTCGAGGGGGGCGCGGGCGGCGACCACAAGCTCGCGCGTGGCTTCGAGCCGACCCTGACGAGCTCGGCGCACCTCTTCCTCGACGCGCGGCTCGATGCCCCGCTGCGACGTCACCTCGCCCTGGAGGCGCGCGAGCGGCGCGCGGCGCTGGGCCGCTGGCGGGCCGATGCCCCCGTCCTCAAGGTGGTGGAGGACGACGGCGAGCGGCCCACCGGAGGGTGAGGTCGCGCTGGAAGTGCGCGCCCCCAGCGGCGTCCGCCAGGGCCTCCGCGTCGGCGAGCAGGGCGCCGAGGCGCTCCGGAGCGAGCGCGGGGCCGGCGAAGGACAGGGAGCGCACCAGGGAAGCCAGGGCGGCGGGGTCGAGGGCCGCGTCCTGCGCGAAGGTCTCCGCCGCGGGTGCGGCGCCCGGCGCGGCGAGCGACAGCACCTGCCGCGCGCGGCCCGGCGGACGCGAGCGCGCCTTCGGGTTCTCCCGGGCGAGCAGGGCCGAGAGGCCGGTCATGAACGGCGTCGCGGCGAAGCTCGCCTCCACGAGGGCGATCGTGCCGCCGGGCGCGAGGAGCCGCGACGCCTCGACGCCGGCGCGCTCGGGATCCACCCACTGGAGCGCGTCCGCCAGGAGGACGAGCGCGAACGCGCCGGCGGGGAGGGGGGTCGCTTCGGCGGTGGAGTGGACCGTGGTCAGGGTCGCGCCCGGCGGAGCGCGTCCCGCCAGGGCTTCGAGCATGACGAACGCCGGCTCCACGGCGGTGACGGCCAGCCCGCGCGCGGCGAGCGGGAGCGCCAGGTGCCCGGTCCCGGCGCCCAGGTCGGCGACGCGCGCACCCCGGCCGCCGGCGAGCTCCGCCAGCCGCTCTACGAGCGAGGTGGGGTAGGGCGGGCGCGCCAGGTAGTCGCCGGCGAGGCGGTTGAAGATCCAGCGGCGCTGGTCGGAGACAAGGACGGAGCGGCGGCCCAAGGTGGCGAGTGTAACCGACCTCAATCGCCCGCTGCTCCGTCCGCGCATTCGCGCTACATTCCGCGGCCGATGTCCGACCCTGTCGTCACCGTCCGCGGAGTGAAGAAGCAGTTCGGCGCCTTCCAGGCCCTGGCCGGCGTCACGCTCGACATCCGCGCCGGAGAGATCTTCGCGCTGCTCGGTCCGAACGGCGCGGGGAAGACCACCCTCATCTCCATCGTGGCCGGCCTCGTGCGGGCGAGCGAAGGCGAGGTGCGGGTGCTCGGGCGCGACGTGGTGACCGACTACCGCTTCACCCGGAGCGTCCTCGGGCTCGTGCCGCAGGAGATCAACTTCGATCCCTTCTTCACCGTCGAGGAGTCGCTGCGCATCCAGGCCGGCTACTTCGAGGTGCAGCTCTCCGAGGAGCGTCTGGTCGAGATCCTGGAGGCGCTCGACCTCACCGCGAAGCGCAGGGCCAACACGCGCGCCCTCTCCGGCGGCATGAAGCGGCGGCTCCTCATCGGAAAGGCATTGGTCCACGATCCGAAGGTCCTCTTCCTCGACGAACCCACGGCCGGCGTCGACGTCGAGCTGCGGCAGGCGCTGTGGCGCTACGTGCGGCTCTTGCGCGAGCGCGGCACCACCGTCGTCCTCACCACCCACTATCTGGAGGAGGCGGAGGAGCTCGCCGACCGCGTCGGGGTCATCGATTGCGGGCGGCTGCTGGTGGTGGACGACAAGGAGGCGCTCATGGAGCGCCACGCCGGGAAGACGCTGCTCGCCACCCTGGCATCCCCCGTCCCGGCGCTTCCCCCGGAGCTGGCCGCGCTGGGAGCGCGCCTCGAGCCGGGCGGGCAGGCCATCGCCATCGACGCCGCGCCCGGCGCCTCCTTCGGCCCGGCCCTGGCGGCGTTCGTCCGATCGGGCCTGCAGGTGCAGGACGTGGAGACGCGCCGGATGCGCCTCGAGGACGTGTTCGTGGGGCTCCTGCGCGGCGGAGCGGAGCGCGCCGCGGCTGCGGCCGGCCAGGCACCGTGAGCACGATCGGCCTGCGGACCCTCCTCGACAAGGAGGTGCGGCGCTTCATGCGGGTGCCGGGCCAGACCCTGCTCTCGCCGGTGGTCACGACCACCCTCTACTTCGTCGTCTTCGGGTTCTCGCTCGGGAGCCAGCTGCGCGAGGTGGACGGCGTCCCGTACGCCCGGTTCATCGTCCCAGGCCTCGTGACGCTGGGCGTCATCTCGAACGCATTCCTCAACACCGCCTCCTCGCTCTTCGTCATGAAGCTGCAGGGGACGATCCTCGACCTGCTGATCTCGCCGCTCTCCTACGGCGAGATCCTGGCCGGCTTCGTCGGAGCGGCGGTGGTGCGAGGGCTCGCGATCGGCGTGGTGATGTGGACGGTGGCGGCGGTGTTCACGGGCTTCGGCCTGGCGCACCCGCTCTTCGCGATCGCGCTGCTGGTGCTCGTCGCCATCGCCTTCTCGGCGCTCGGGCTCATGACGGCGGTGTGGGCGAGCTCATTCGAGCAGGTGAACTTTTTCCCTACGTTCATCATCACGCCGCTCACCTTCCTCGGCGGCGTCTTCTATTCGGCCCGCATGCTCCCCCCCGGCCTGCGCCGCTTCACCCTCGTGAACCCGGTGTTCTACATGGTGGACGGGGTGAGATACGGGATGCTCGGCTTCTCCGACGCGCATCCCGCGGTCGGGCTGGCGCTCGTCGCGGGCCTGGCGGTGGCCTCCCTGGCCGCCGCCTACGGCATGCTCCGGAGCGGCTACAAGCTGCGGGGTTGACAAAAGAGCGCGGCCGGGATGGGTTTTCTTCCCTCGCGGGTTATGCTACGCCCCCTCGGAATTCGAGCGGTTTCGGTTCGTCCACTTCGGAGGTCTTCGTCCATGCGTCGTGTGTTGACTCTCGCCGTCGTGACCCTGGCGTTCGTGGCTTGCAAGAAGCCGGAGGCGCCGCCGCGGCCGGCGCCCAGCGTCGCCGCGCCGTCCCAGGGCCAGGCGCCGGCGCCGGGCAAAGAGCAGGTGATGCGCGGGAAGGTGCTCGAGAAGATCGACGTCTCCCAGTACAGCTACCTCAAGCTCGCTACCGCCTCGGGTGAGGTCTGGGCGGCGGTGCAGCGCACCGACAAGAAGGTCGGCGACGAGGTCGGCGTCGGGAACGCCTTCCCGATGCAGGGCTTCGAGTCGAAGGAGCTGAACCGCAAGTTCGACGTCGTCTACTTCGGCCAGCTGGCCGGCGCGGGCGGCGAAGTGGCCGCCATGCCGCCTGCCATGGGCGGCGGGATGGGCGGCGGCGCCATGGGCGGCGGGATGCCAGGGGCGGCCGGCGGACAGGCGGGCGGCCCTCCCAACCCAGCCCAGATGGCTGCGCAGCACCAGGCCGTCTCCACCGGACCCAGCGACGTGAAGGTGGAGAAGGTCGCCAAGGCGAGCGGCGCCGACGCCCGCACCATCGAGGAGATCTGGGGCCAGCGCGAGAAGCTGAAGGGCAAGTCGGTCACGGTGCGCGGCCAGGTCGTGAAGTTCACGCCGGTGATGGGGAAGAACTTCCTCCACCTGCGCGACGGCTCGGGCAACGCCGACAAGAAGAACAACGACGTGACCATCACCAGCGCCGACAGCGTGGCGGTGGGCGACGTGGTGACCGCGAAGGGGATCATCGTCATCGACAAGGACTTCGGGTCGGGCTACGCCTACCCGGTCATGATCGAGGACGCCAAGGTCGCGAAGTAGCTCGCGTCGCGGCCCGGACATTTCAAGGGCGGGCCCGTCTGGGCCCGCCTTTTTTTTCGTGTACACTTCGCGCGCCGTGGCCCCCCCTTCCTCGCGAAACCTCCAGCTCTTCGCGAGCAGTGAGCGGGAGCGCGCGGGCGAAGTGGCGGCGGAGGTGGCGGCGCTCCAGGCGGCCTGGGCGCGCGGCGATCCGGCCGACCTGTCCCTGCGGCGCACCTGCGAGACGCGCTTGCAGGCGTTGCGGGCGCTCTGGCAGCGCGAGCGGGGCCTCTTCGGGGCGGGCGAGCTGGACGCCCTCCGCTCCGTCGCGGAGTCGCTCCGCGCGGTCGGGCGCGCCTTGCCGCGCGACGTCCTGCGGGAGGTCTTCGGGCACCGTGAGTTCCGGCCCGGCCAGGCGCCCATCATCGAGGCGGTGTTGGCCGGCCGCGACTGCATGGGCGTCATGCCCACCGGCGCCGGCAAGTCGCTCACGTACCAGATCCCCGCCCGCGTCCTGGGCGGCACGACGCTGGTCGTATCGCCGCTCATCGCGCTCATGAAGGATCAGGTGGACGCGATGGGCCGGGTGGGCTTGCGCGCCACCTTCCTCAACTCGAGCCTCGAGGCCGACGAGCGGCGCGCCCGCGTGCAGAAGCTCCGCCGGGGCGAGTACGAGCTCGTCTACGCAGCCCCCGAGGGCCTCGAGGCCTCGGTGGGGACGGCGCTGGAGGGGATCCGACTCACCGCCCTCGCGGTCGACGAGGCGCACTGCATCAGCCAGTGGGGGCACGACTTCCGGCCGGCCTACCGCAACCTGCGTGGCCTGAAGGCGCGCTTCGGCGTGCCGGTGCTGGCGCTCACCGCCACCGCCACCGCCGAGGTGATGCGCGACATCACGGAGCAGCTGGGGATGGACGATCCGCTCGTCCTGCGGGGGACGTTCTTCCGCCCGAACCTCCACCTCCACGCCTACAAGAAAGGCGAGGGGGCCGGGTCGAGCACGGGCGGCAGGCAGCACGGGCTGCGCACCCGCGACGCTCTCCTCCGGCTGGTGCGAGCGCGCCCTGGCGAGAGCGGCATCGTCTACTGCCTCTCGCGGAAGTCGGTCGAGGCGACGGCCGAGCTGCTCCGGGAGCACGGCGTGCGCGCCACGGCCTACCACGCCGGCATGGAATCGGACGAGCGCAGCCGGGCCCAGGATGCTTTCCAGTCGGGCGGGGTGGACGTCGTCTGCGCCACCGTCGCCTTCGGGATGGGGATCGACAAGCCGGACATCCGGTACGTGCTCCACCGCGACATGCCGCGATCGATCGAGGGCTACTACCAGGAGATCGGCCGTGCCGGCCGCGACGGGAAGCCCTCCGACTGCGTCCTCTTCTACTCCTGGGCCGACGTGGTGAGCTGGGATCGGCTCTGCGAGGGCAGCGACCCGGAGCTCGTCGAGCTTCAGAAGAAGCAGGCGCGCGCGATGTTCCGGCTGGCCGAGGATGCCGCCTGCCGCCACCAGGCGCTGGTCCGCCATTTCGGCGAGCGCATGGAGGGCTGCGGCGCGAGCTGCGACCTGTGCGCCGGGACCGACCTCGTCTCCGAGGCGCGGCCGGTGCGGGCTGGACGCTCGGGCTCGCCCGAAGCCAGCCCTCGTCGTAGGGCGGGGGCTTGTCCCCCACCCATTGACGCGATGGACACCGCCTCCGCCGAGCTCTTCGAGGAGCTGCGCGGCGT
>DASPZP010000373.1:0-3917 GCA_035636195.1 Anaeromyxobacteraceae bacterium | reverse complement strand
CCAGAAGGCGCTGCGGGACGCCGACATCGTCGAGGGCTGGGACCACCTCTGCCGCCGGAAGTCTTGCCGCGAGGCGGAGGGAGGCCCGTACGTCGAGCGGCACGACGACCGCCAGGAGGGCCTGCGCTGCCCGCGCTGCGGGATGCGGCTGTGGTCGAAGGCCGTCCGTCGGCCGTTCACATTCCACGCGCTCCGGCACACCGCGGCGAGCCTGCTCGTGCGCGCGAAGGTGGGGCTGCCCCAGCTCCAGCGCATCATGCGGCACCGGAGCATCGACACGACGATCCGGCGCTACGCGCACCTGTACGACGACGACCTCCGGGCGGCGCTCGCGATGCTGCCGGCGCTGCCGCCGCCGGCAGAGGAGGGGGAGGCCGTGCGCGCTGCCGAGCCGGTTTCGGCTGTCGTCAGCGGAGCGTTGGTCCCCGCTTTGTCCCCGTTCGCACCTCCCGTGAAAAGGGAAGGGCCCGAGTCGAAGGCGGAAAACGCCATCATCTCGGGCCCTTCAAAGTGGCGCGCGATACTGGATTCGAACCAGTGGCCTTCGGCTCCGGAGGCCGACGCTCTATCCATCTGAGCTAATCGCGCGAACCGGCAGACGTATGCCGTGGTGGCTCCCCCGCGTCAAGGCCGAAGGTCCCGACCGAGACCGCCCCCCTCACCCCAACCCTCTCCCCCGCAGGGGGAGAGGGGGAAAGACCTCGACCTCGACCCCGACCGCGACCCTCCGTCGACTGACGCGAGGGGGTGCGCGTTTTTGTCCCAGTCAAGCTTGAATGGGCCATATCTGACATGGTAGCTGACGGCCCCGTGTCTTCCATCCACTCCGTCGAAGAGCTGCTCAAGCTCGTGGCCCTCGCCTGCACCGTGGCGTCGGCTGCCATCATCCTCTGGTACCTGGTTCGGCGGCCGCCGCTCGGGCGCGTCACGAAGGTCCTGCTGCTGCTCGGCCTGGGGCTGCTGCCGGTGATGGTGGCGCTCACCGGCAACATCGCCGGGTACGAGTTCACGCTCTCCCGGCAGTTCTGCGGCTCCTGCCACGTCATGGGACCCTACGTGCGAGACGCGGGCGATCCCAAGTCGCAGAGCCTCGCCGCCATCCACAGCCGCAACCACAAGTTCGGCGAGCAGAGCTGCTACACCTGCCACGCCGACTACGACATGTTCGGCGCCATCACGACCAAGCTGACCGGCCTGAGGCACCTCTTCCATTACGTCAGCGAATACGCCGGGACGGGGCCCGACGGCGAGGGCGGACCCACCATCAAGCTCTACAAGCGCCAGGACCTCGAGAAGGGGAAGGTGACGCTGGCGGCCTTCAACGGGAGGATGAACGGCGTCTGCGGCCAGTGCCACTCCACCTACGCAGCTACCTGGGTCGAGAAGCACGGCGCCTTCGCCGACGACGTCCGCTCGAACGCCCAGATCTGCATCGACTGCCACAACGAGATCCACCCGACGGCGCTCGCCCGCCGGCCCGGGGCCCCGGCGGCGGAGGAGAAGAAGTGAGACACGAACAGGTGAAGAAGCTCGTGTTCATCTCCGGCGTCGCCACGCTCGCCGCCCTCGCTCTCATGGCCTGCTCCATCCTGTGGCCGAGCCCACTCCTCCTCGTCGTCGCCATGAGCGTCGGCCAAGGCCTGGGGACGCTCTCGCTCGCGCTCTACCTGCTCGCCATCGTGCTGGACCTTCAGGGGGGTAGCGGGTCGCTCGACGCCGCCGCCGAGGACCGCATCGAGTCGGCCGGCGAGGCGAAAAGCTCCACGCCCTGACCCGTCCAGCTGATGTGAGGCGGACCCCTGAGTCGGTGTCACTCTGACACGGGGCGCCTACCTTGACCTTCAGCACGGCCCCCTGTTACTCACGAAGCTTCTCGTCTTGGAGGGCGAGCCGCCCTATGCCCGTCCGTGCCATCGCCATCGAAGACGACGAGGCCGTCTCCCGCTTGATCGCGCAGGTCCTCGCCTCGCACGGGTTCGACGTGTGCGGCACCGCCGGCTCCGGCGAGGAGGGCCTTGCGCTCGCCCGCCGCGAGAAGCCTGACGTCGCGCTGGTCGACCTCGGGCTGCCGAAGATGAGCGGCGAGGATGTCATCCACGCCATCAAGAGCGAGCTCCCCAAGACGAAGTGCATCGCGCTCACCGCGGTCGACATCCCGGCCCGCGTGCTCGGCGCGCTCCGGGCCGGCGCCGCCGGCTACATCCTGAAACCGTTCCACGCCTCGGAGCTCGCGCGCGCGGTCGAGGAGGTGCTCTCCGGAGATGCCGCACCCATCAGCCCGCGCGCGGCCAAGGTGCTCCTCGGGGAGCTGCGTGGCGACCCGCCGAACCAGCGCAACGGCCCGGCGCTCTCGAAGCGCGAGCTGGAGGTGCTGGAGCTGCTCGTGCACGGTCACACCTACGCCGATGTCGCGTCGGCGCTCGGCATCGCCGAGGGCACCGTGCAGACCTACGTGAAACGCATTTACGAGAAACTCGACGTCTCGACCAAGGCCGAGGCGGCGCTCCTCGCGGTGTCGCGCGGCCTCGTGAGGCCGTAGCCGAGGACGGCAGGCGCCCGGGCCATCCCCTGGCGGGGCGCGGAAACAATTCACTATCGATGGCCGGTTGGGGGTACGAGGCGCCCGATGGCGGGGAGCCTTGACTTGGTAGGTCGCCTCCCTATAATGGCCCCCTTTCTTTGCCCCGTAAAACAAGCGCAAATGCGCGTCAACATTGACGAAATCAAGGAGGCCGGGCTCGAAAGGGCTTGGGACCTCCCCCGCGAGACCATCGACGTGATGGTGAAGGGGGACCAGGCCGAGCACCGCGCTCGCGGGCCGATGCACGTCGATGCCGTGCTGCGGCGCCTCGACCGCCGGGTCCTGCTCGAAGCGCATGCTCGGGCGGCGCTTTCGGCGCCGTGCGGCCGCTGCCTGAGAGCCGTCGAGGTGGAGGTGCCGCTCGACTTCGAGCTCTCCTTCGTGCCATCGGAGGCGAGGGGCGGGCGCGGCGACGAGGAGGCGGACGATCGCCCGGGGGCGAGCAAGGCGGGTAGCTTCGACGCCGAGGACGTGAACGAAGAAACTTACTCCGGCAAGGTCATCGACCTCGATCCGGTGGTGCGGGAGCAGCTTCTGCTGGCGCTCCCCAGCTATCCGGTGTGCCAGGAGGGCTGCAAGGGACTCTGCTCCGTGTGCGGAGCGAACCTGAACGAGCGCGATTGCGGATGCGATCGCCACGTGCCTGACCCGCGGTGGGCGGGGCTCGAGAAGCTCAAGCAGAAGACCAGAGGGGAGTGACGCCGTGGGTGTTCCCAAGAAGCGTACGTCCAGCATGCGCCGCGATCGCCGGCGGGCCGCGAACTTCAAGATCGCGCCAGCCAACGTGACGAAGTGTCCGAAGTGCAAGGAGCCCGTGCTCTCGCACCGCGCCTGCCCGTCCTGCGGTACGTACAAGGGCGAGCAGATCACCCCGGGCCAGTAGGCCCGAGGGCTCATGAGCGAAGCGCACGCGCTGCCCGTCGCCGTCGATGCCATGGGGGGCGACCACGCCCCGGGGGACATCGTCCAGGGTGCGGTCGCCGCTGCGCGCCAGGGCGTGGCGGTCGTGCTCGTCGGCCCCGAGCCGCTGATGCGCGAGCAGCTCGCGCGCCACGGGGGTGGGAACGATCTTCCCATCGCCGTGAAGCACGCCTCCGAGGTGGTCGCGATGGACGACCATCCCGGCCAGGCGATGCGGCGCAAGAAGGACAACTCGATCCGCGTCTGCTTCGAGCTCGTGAAGCGGGGCGAGGCTTGCGGCATGGTCTCGGCCGGGAACTCCGGCGCGGTGATGGCGGGCGCCATCTTCGTGCTGGGCCGGCTCCCGTCGGTGGAGCGGCCGGCCATCATCTCCGTCCTGCCCGCGCTGACGGGGAATCCGCTGCTCCTCGACATG
>DASPZP010000372.1:0-2133 GCA_035636195.1 Anaeromyxobacteraceae bacterium | reverse complement strand
TCCAGAAACACCAAGCGCCGCAAGGCCGGTGGGCCCGCGGCGCCGTGGATGTGGGGCGGGGGATGGGCCCCCGCCGCGGTCAGCTCTCGGCCTTCGGCAGGATCGAGATCACTCGCCGGTCGCCGCGGTGCCGGGTGAACTTCACCTTGCCGTCCACCTTGGCGAAGAGCGTGTAGTCCCGCCCCATGCCGACGTTCTCGCCCGGGTGGAAGAGGGTGCCGACCTGGCGAACCAGGATGTTCCCGGCGATCGCCTCCTCCGAGCCGTACATCTTCACGCCGCGTCGCTGACCGGGGGAGTCACGCCCGTTGCGCGACGAGCCCTGTCCTTTTTTGTGAGCCATGGTGCTTTCCTTCTCGCTTCCGTCTCAGGCGCGGACGGCGGTGATGAGGATCTCGGTGAAGGGCTGCCGGTGGCCGCGCTTCTTGGTCCAGCCTTCCTTCTTCTTCCGGAAGTTGATGACCTTCTTGTGCTTGTCCTGGAGGACGATCTCGCCCTCCACGGCGGCGCCAGCCACGACCGGGCTGCCCACCTTCGGCTCGCCCTCGCCGCCGACGAGCAGCACGTCGAAGGTGAGCTTGCCGCCGACGTCGCCGTCGAGCTTCTCGATCTTGAGGCGGTCGCCCTGGGCGACGCGATACTGCTTTCCGCCGGTCCGAATCACCGCGTACATCGGCTGCTCCTTCTCTCGAAATCTGGAGGAGTTTCCTGGGGGTGGCCCTCGCGAGACAAAACGCGGCCAGCCCGGACCTCCGGGAGGGCGGTTCTATACGATCGCCGCCCCGCGCCTGTCAAGGATTCCAGCCACTTGGTTTGCCAGTCCGGCGGCGGGGGACAAGCCCCCGCCCTACGGCATCGCTAGACCACGTCATGGAAGCGGGAGTAGTCGATGAGTGACTCTCCCTGGGCGTCCCTCAGGATGTCGACAAAGCGCGCGCCGAAGCGGAGGTCCTCGGGGCGGTAGCCGTGCCGGGCGTGGATCGTCTGGGAGAGGCCCTCGTCGATGCCGGTGAGGGACACGATGAAGTCGGACCTGCTGGCGCGCAGGCTCTCCGCATCGTCGCCGCGCAGCGGGCTCGCGGCGTCGATGGGGTGGATGGCGGTCCAGGTGAGCGCGAAGGCGGCGTGCTCGCTCCGCAGGAGCCGCAGGTCGTGCAGGCGGCGCACGGCCTGCCCCTCGGCGGTGGTCTCGCTGCGGATGAGGGTGAGCTTGAGGCGCGCCTCGACGATCTGGTTCCCGCGCGCGTTCGCCATCCGGAACATGAGCGACGGCGTGCCCTCCCACCTCGTCACCACCGCCACCTTGCTGAAGAGCACGCGCGCGGTCGGGCGCGAGAAGCGGGCGAAGACGAGGCCGGTGGTGACGGCGAGGCCGATCATCCCGAGCAGCGCCTCGAGCGTCACGAGCACGTTCGCCCCCAGCGTGCGCGGCGCCATCTTGCCGTAGCCGATGGTGGCGAGCGTCTGCACGCTGAAGAAGAAGACGTCGAGGAAGGAGCTTGGGGCGGCGTTCTCGATGGCATCGCCGAGCCCGTAGTACCCGAGCGCGAAGCACCCGTTCACGAACAGGTAGCCGAGCAGCACCAGCGCGAAGAACCGGTGCCAGGGCATGGTGAGGAGCCGGTGGTAGGCGTCGCGCCAGCGCCCCTCGTCCAGGCCGACGGAGACGACCTCGCGTCCGGCGGTGTAGGCGCCCCGGCGCCGGCGTGGCCGCCGGGCGCTCACAGCCCGAAGTGCGCCGGCGAGACGCCCTTCCAGGCGCAGTACTCGCGTAGCTCGTGCTTCACCGAGCCCCAGGCGAGCGCCAGCACGAGGAGGTCGTCGGTCCAGCCGATCGGCACGATGAAGTCGGGGATGAGGTCGAAGGGCATGATGACGTAGCCCACCGCCGCGGCGCAGATGGCGACGGTCCGCCAGGGCAGCTTGACGTAGGCGCCGCTCGCGTAGTCGCCGAGCACCATCCGCAAGAGCCGCAGGCGGGTGAGGAGCCGACCGGCGGCGAGGCGCGCGTACCACGGCGGCCGCTCGAGGAAGCGATCCAGCGCGGAGGCGCGCTCGGCGACGCTGGCATCGGTCACGTCGCGCGCCGCCGAGGCGAGCTCCTTCGCGGCAGCGTCGCGACAGGAGAGGCAG
>DASPZP010000371.1:0-5057 GCA_035636195.1 Anaeromyxobacteraceae bacterium | reverse complement strand
CGTGGAGCCCTCGTTCCAGAAGATCGCTCCCGCGCTGATGCCCCCGCCGGGCAGGGGCTGCCCGATCTGCGTCCGCGAGCCCACATCGATGAGGTGGGCCGATCCTTCGCCTCCGGCCGCGACCAGCGTGCGCCCATCCGGGCTGAACTCCACGGTCGCGAGCGCCCCCGCATCGGCAGGGATGGGTGGCCCGACGGGCGAGCCATCGCCGGCATCGTAGAGACGGACGGCGCCATCCCCTCCTCCCGCCGCGAGGAGCTTCCCGTCGGGCGAGAACGCGAGCGGGGCCGCGTCGAGCTTCAGCGTGTAGAGCGGCTTCATCTCTGGAAGGCGCCACGTGGTGGTGGCGCCGCTGTAGGCCGCGGCGAAGAGGCTTCCGTCGCGGCTGAACACGACCCCGATCCCCCCGTTGTAGGCCTCGGGATGGGCAGTCGCGGAGACCCTGCGCACCAGGCGGTGCGAGGTGACGTCCCACAGGAAGACGACCGCGTGGTCGTCGATTCCGGCCAGGGTGCGGCCATCCGGCGAGAACGCCAGGGCCTCGATGTCGTTTCCGTTCTTCTGGCCGCCGGGGAAGACGAATCTGGGCGGCCCCTTCAGGTCCGCGATCAGGCGGCCCGACGACGCGTCCCAGAGCGTGATCCGCGGCCCGATCGAGTCCCCCTTGGCGTCCACCAGGTGCGTCGCCACCGCCAGGGCCCCGCCGTCGGGGCTGAGAGCGACGGCGACGGCGCCGATCGGGATCGTCCGCAGGGGCGTCAGCCCCCGGCCCCCGAGCAGCACCACCTTCGCCCCCGGTGTGGCGGAGTCCTGAGGCGAGGCGGCCAGGCTGCCGTCGGCCGACGCCGCGATCAGGGTCTGGGAGTAGTACTGCGAACCCCCGCCGATCTGCGTGCGGTGGGTGAAGCCCCTCGTGCCGGACAGATCCCACTCCATGACGGTGCCGTCTGCGCTCGCCGTGAAGACCGTCCGGCCATCGGAGGTGAGCGACGGTGCGCTCACGTTCCCGCTGTGCCCGTCCAGCGTCTGCTCCAGCGCGCCGCTCGCCACATCCCAGACCAGGACCTGCTGGTCGACTCCCCCGGACACCAGCGTGCGGTCGTCGGGACCGAACGCAAGCCCGTTGACCCCGCCGTTGTGCCGCCCGCTGAACACGCGTCCGCGGCCATTCGGGTCCCGCAGGTCGTACACGGTGATCGAGCCATCGCTCCCGCCCACGGCGACGAGGCGGTCGTCGTGGCTGATCGCCACCGGAGGGGTCGAGCCGTCCGTAGACGGGCGGACCAGGACCCTGACGGGACGGCCGTAGTGCCCTGATCGCCAGAGGGTGATGAACTGGGTCAGCGACGGCGAAACGGCGACGGTGGCCAGATACCGCCCGTCGGGGCTGAACTGCACCTCCTTCTCGGCGTTCGGGCCGCGGGGCGAGGGCGGCAGCGCGGTCACGCGCCCCGTCCGCGAATCGACCGCATACATGTTCGAAGGCGTGTTCGGCGTGACGGCGGGGTTCAACCGCACCACGAGGGTCCGGAGGTCGGGCGACCAGGCGCCGCCGAAGAAGACGTTGTCCGGCCCGAACCGGGCCGGCAGCTCGAACGAGGGGACCGCCCGTCCCGTGGCGGCGTCGATGACCGAGGCATGGACCCGGTCCCGTGCGATCGCACCGATCTCCGTCCCGTCGGCGGAGAGCGCGACCTGGGCGCTCGTCCCCCGGCGGAGGACGCGGCCGGTCCCGGCCTGCACGAGCGCCCATCCTTCCTCGTTCGTGGGCCCGACGAGGAACTCCCCACCGTCCGGGGTGGCGAAGACGGCCTGGTACCGGCCTGGGAGCGGACGAAAGACGCGCACCGCGGCCGGGCTTCGTTCGAGCGCAGACAGCAGGTACCCACGCGTCTGGACCGAGTCGTGGATGACGACGCCCTCCCGGGCCAGCAGCAGGGAAAGCTGGAGGTCTTTCTGGTCGAGCGCCTGCGCGCCCAGCCGCTGGGAGAGCGCGTCGATGGCCGCGCGCCTCGCGCGGACGCTCTGAGCGCGCGCCTGCTCAGCCGAGCGACGGGCCTGACCCCGCTGCACGAGCGCGAGCGAGCCCGCGACCAGCGCGATCACCAGGAACGCGGCCACGCCGACGAGGAGCCCGCGCAGCCGGCGGTTCGTCCGGCGCTGTCGCTGCGCCTCACGCTCCGAGGCTTCGCTGCTGGCGTTGAGGAATTGCCGCTCGAGGTCGTTGAGCTCCCTGCCGTGCAGGGTCGACCAGTCGAGGGTCGCCGACAGACGCGCTCCCCGGTACAGCTCACCTGACTCCCGGCCGGCATGGTCCCACTGCTTCGAGGCCTCGGTGAGGTGCAGCCGGAGCTGGCGCCCTTGCGCGTCCTCGGCCAGCCACTCCCGGAGGCGCGGCCACTCGGTGAGGAGGGCCTCGTGGGCGACCTCCACGGCCCCGTCGCTCGTCGTGAGGAGCCGGTCCTCGGTGAACCCGGCCAGGACGGCGGCTCGGGTCGGGTCGCGGTGGGGCTCGAACTCGGCGACCGGGACGCGGCGGCGGGCCAGCGTGTCCCCCTCGCCCTGGACCAGCCGCAGGAGGACGGCCCGCGCGGCCTCCCGCTGAGGCCCCTCCAGGCGCGCGAACGATTCCTCGGCCAGCCTGGCGACGGCACCCCGGACGCCGCCCGTTCGCTCGTAGGAGTCCCTCCGCAGCCATCCGTCCGACCTCGCCTGCCACAGCTCCACGAGGGCCGTGGACAGCAGCGGAAGCGCGCCGGGCTCGTCGGCGACGTCGGCGAGGAGGGCCTCGGTGAGCGAGGACTCCACGCGGAGCCCCGTCCGGCGCGCCGGGAGCTCGATGGCCCGGCGGAGCTCGTCGGGGGTCATCGTGCCGACCAGTACGAGGTTCGTCGCCAGCGCCTCGGCGAATTCCCGGTACCGCGCGCAGTGCCCCATGAAGTCGGCTCGGATCGTGGCGATCACCACGGCGCGTTCGGGGTCGCGCGCCAGCGCGACGAGCCGGTCCAGGAAGGCGCGGCGCTCGTCCTCATCGCTCGTCGAGGTGAACAGCTCCTCGAACTGGTCAATGGCGAGCACGAGCCGCTCGCGGGCGCCGTCGTCGACGGCCGCGTCGAGCCCCTGCACCGGATGCTCGCCGGGCCGCATCCTGGCCTGGCGCCACCGCTCGCTCCCTGGAAGCAGGCCCGCTGCGAGCGAGGGGAGCAGTCCCGCCATCACGACCGAGGACTTGCCGCTCCCCGACGGCCCGGCCAGGCCGAGCAGGCCGAACCCGACCGTCCGCGCCGCGAGCTCCCCGACCAGGCGCTCGCGGCCGAAGAAGTACTCCGCGTCGGACTCCTCGAACCCCGCGAGACCCTTGTAGGGACAGGCCCCCTCAGGCGCGACGCTCGCGCCGCCGCGGGAGATCCGGTCCAGCTTCAGACCGATGACGGTGTTGGCGAACTCGAGGTCCGCGGCCTGCCGAGTGCGACCCTCGGCCAGCCACTCTGCCGCGGCCGCGAGGCGCCGGCTCGCCTCGTCGCGGGCCCACTCTCTCGCCATCTCGTGGACCTTGGCCGGGAGACCGCCCGAGGTACGAAGGACCTGCTCGACCGGGGCGTCAACGGCAGCGTCCCCCGCGTAGAGGCGAAGGAGGTCCCGGACGTCGTCGAGGGCCAGAGCACCGAGCCGCCGGTGGCCGTCGCCCCGGCTGTCCACTCGCCCCACCAGCTCCTCGAGCGCTGGCCGCTCCGTCGTTGAGCGGACGAGCCCGAGAACGAGCACCGGACGCTGGGCGAGCTGGCCGAGCGCTGCGCCGAGGGCCTGGACGACCTCGTCGAACAGGTCCAAGGCGTCGAGGACGAACAGCGTGGGACGCTCGGCCACGCGCGCGTCACCGAGCGCGGTCAGCGCGTCGGCCACGGCCGTTCCACCGGCACCGCTGTAACGGACTGTCCCGCCCTCGCCCCGGACCCAGGCGGCGAGCCCGGCAGCGAGGCGTGTCTTGCCGGTCCCGGAGGATCCCGACACAAGCAGGACTCTTCCGCGGCCCCGGCGGGCTTGGCGCCAGGTTCCCCGCAGCCAC
This sequence comes from Anaeromyxobacteraceae bacterium, assembly GCA_035636195.1. Lineage (GTDB taxonomy): Bacteria > Myxococcota > Myxococcia > Myxococcales > Anaeromyxobacteraceae > Anaeromyxobacter_A. The sequence goes on along the minus strand of DASPZP010000371.1, from coordinate 991 downwards.
CTGAGTTCGTGCTCACGCCCGACGATCGGCGTGTCGTCGTCGAGCTCCGGAGGGAGCGGCCCGGGGTCGGCGGGACGGTGCACCGACGGGAGGGTGACCTCGTGCAGGACGGCCTCGACAAGCTCGACGGCGCCCACGAACCCCTTCAGCTCCGCCGATCCGCGCGGTTCGAGTCGGATCCCGGGACCCGGGTACCCCATATCGGAGGCTTGAGCGGCGCCGATGCCGTCGGCGGCGTGACGATTGAGGAGCACCTGACCCGCAGCCGCCTTCGAGCACAGCCGAGCCGCCATGTTGAGGGCCCGGCCCCGATAGCCGTCCTCCACAGGGATGGCCTCGCCGACGTCGATGCCGACACCCACCGGCAATGGGAGCTCCGGATCCTCTGCCGTCGCCTCCCGGCACGCCTCCTGGAGCTCGAGGGCCGCACGGACCGCCTGCACGGTCGAGTCGAACACGGCGAGCGCCTCGTCGCCCCGGAGCTCGATCACCCTCCCCCCGCGCGCCTCGACGGAGTCCCGGGCCAGGTCGGCGAAGCGCGTGGCCAGGCGCGCGGCGGTCTCGTCACCGCGCTCGCGCGTGAAGGTGGAGTAACCCCGGATGTCCGCGATCAGGAAGGTACGAACCGATGCGTGGCCGCCGGCGTCCGTGGCCACCTACGCTCCATCCATGACCGGGCTCCCCGCCGTCCTGGTGATCGAGTCCCGGCGAGTATCCGGTGAGGGCTTCAACTTCGGCAAGGCCCCGCAACGAAAGACGGCACGGGCCGCGATGCCGATGTGGCCTTCGCCATGGTGGCGGGAACACGGGAAGGCGGGGAGACAGGAAGACCGATCGTAATCGCGTAACGGGACAAACTGCTCATGCTTCGTCCCAGATCACGGACTGGGTGACGTCACGCTCAAGGTTGGCCCTCCCAGAGTCGCGTCGGCGACGGGGGCGCCGGAGTGCTTTTTCGCCCCCTTCGAGCCGGCCCGATCACGCCTGCGGA
>DASPZP010000370.1:0-10791 GCA_035636195.1 Anaeromyxobacteraceae bacterium | reverse complement strand
CGTACGTGAACCACCGAGCTCGCCGCATCTTCTCCTCCCGTGTCGGTCGTGGAAGCACGGAGGTGTTCGTTGAGCGGTCGGACGACGTGCCGCCGCAGCCTGATGGGGAGAGCCCACCGGCGACCGGCCGCTGGCGCGGCGTCCCAGGGCGGCGCCGGACGGACGTGCGCCTGCTGGCGGCGTCGCGCCGTCATTCCGGTGCGCCCGACCGGCTCCCCCGCTCGTCGATATGATGCTGCAGGAAGACCTTCTTCAACAGGGAGCGCTTCGTCTAGCAGGAAGCGCGAACGAACTGCGCGCGTGTTCGAGCGATGGCAAGGTCTGCGCGCAGGGCGACCTACACGCGTCTGGCCCGAGCTGCGTCCGCCACCGCCCGCGCACAGGGCGGCAGGCTACGGGGCGAGTTTCGGCAGTGAGCCTGCATGCATAAGGTCGTCGCCGCGGCTTGATGCAGCGCGTCGCGCCGGAGTCGAGCCGCTCGGCGGGACTCGGTCGAGTATTGTAGGGCACAATCCAGCACGCCGGATGGCCCGGAGCTTGGAGCTTCCGCCAGGAGCGAAGAGAACGATGATCGCCGCGCACGCTGGAGCTCGCCCGCTGCTCGCTCAGCTGCCGATCTACGAACGGCTGCCAGATGGGTTTCGAAACGCGCTGCCCGATTCCCGGCGGGCCGATCCCGGCCAGCTCGAACGCGAGGTGAGGATCGCGAGCCGGAGCGCGATCGTCACCGCGCTGCTGGCATCGGTCGACTCGGTGCTTCTCGTGCTGAACGCCGAGCGGCAGATCGTCGCGCTGAGCAGCGGTGCCGCGACCATCGCCGGGGTGACGGAGCCGCGCGGGCGACGGCCTGGCGAGGCCCTCGGCTGCGTCAACGCTCAATCGTCAGCCGGATGCGGCGCATCCCCTGCCTGCCAGACCTGCGGGGCTCTCGGAGCGATCCTCGCAGCGCGGCGGAGTCAGCGCCCGACCGAAGCGGAGTGCCTGCTCCGCAGCGTCTCCGAAGGCGGCACGGCTTTCGAGTTCACGGTCCGCGCTGCCCCCATCACCATGGAGGACGTCGAGTTCATCGTCTTCACGCTGCGCGACATCTCGGCAGAGAAGCGCCGAGAGGCGCTCGAGCAGGTCTTCTTCCATGACGTCCTGAACACCGTGATGGGCCTGCGCGGGTGGACGACCCGGCTGAGTAGCCCATCCTGCGACCTGCAGCGCGCGGCCGAGCGGCTCGACGTCCTCGGCGGGCAGCTCGAGCGCGAGATCCGCGACCACCGCGACCTCGTGGAGGCCGAGAAAGGGACGCTGGCGGTCGCCTCGGAGCCAGTCAAGTGCTCCGAGCTCCTGCGGGAGCTCGAGGGCTCGTTCGCATCACATTCCGCGGCGCGCGATCGCCGGCTCGCCGTCGAGGTGAGCCCAGCCGATCTCGAGCTGAAGACCGACCGAGCCCTGCTCCGGCGTGTCCTCGTGAACATGGTGCGAAACGCCTTCGAGGCCATCGCTCCGGGCGGCGCGGTACACGTTCGAGCAGCGGTCGAATCCAGCGGGCGGGCGGCCGCCGCCGAGGGGGTGCGCTTCACCGTGCACAACGACGGAGAGATCCCCGCCGACGTGCAGCATCGGATCTTCGTCCGCTCCTTCAGCACGAAGGGCGGCCGCGGTCGCGGACTGGGGACCTACGGCATGAAGCTCCTCGGCGAACGGCACCTGGGCGGCGAGGTGTCCTTCAGCTCCAGCGCCGAAGCGGGAACGACCTTCTCGATCCGACTGCCTCGCGCCGCTCCACGGGCCGATGGTGACTCGCGGAGCGCCGCCGCGAAGCTGCGGCAGTAGGCCGGGGTCGTCTCGGAGGCTTCACTCCGGGATCGGACCGAACTTTCCGCGGCTCACGTCGAGCATCGCCCGCTCGATCTCTGCCGCGCTGTTCATGACGAAGGGGCCATACTGCACGACCGGCTCGTGGAGCGGCTCACCTGACAAGACGATGACGTGCGCGTCTTCATCGGCCACGAGCTCGAGCTGCGGTGCGTCGTTGGCAAACAGCAGGACCTCGCCCGCGCTCGCCACCGAGCCGCCGGCGCGAACGCTCCCACTCGCGACCACCGCCAGGGCGTTGTAGCTCGCCGGCACCGTGACCGGCAGCCGCGCGCCCTTCAGCAGGCGCGCGTCGAGCATCGTGATGGGCGTGAAGGTGTGAGCCGGTCCGCGCGTCCCCTCATGCTCGCCTGCGATGACGCGCACGTGGCCGCCGCCGGGGGCAGGCACGCTCGGGATGTCGGCGGCGGTGATGGGCTGATAGCCCGGCGTCGTCATCTTGTCCTTCCTGGGGAGGTTCACCCAGAGCTGCATCATGTGCATGCGGCCGCCGCGCCGGGCGAAGCTCTCCTCGTGGTACTCCTCGTGGAAGATCCCGGATGCGGCCGTCATCCATTGCACGTCGCCAGGGCCGATGACCCCCGCGCGGCCCGTGTTGTCGCGGTGCGCCACCGCGCCTTCCCAGGCCAGGGTCACCGTCTCGAACCCGCGATGGGGATGCCAGCCGACGCCACGCTGCCCGTGGGGCAACGGCGCAAATTCCTTTGGCGGCCCGTAGTCCATCAGCACGAATGGGCTGACGCGCTCCGACGGCAGGTCGTCACTCGGGAAGTAGGTGGAGACGTGGAAGCCGTTTCCGACCCAGTGGAACGTCGTGCTCCTGTGGATCCCCTCGACGGTGCGAACGCTGGTGCGCTCGACCGCACCAGACGCATCTGGGGCATGGGTGACCAGCGGCTTCGGACTGGATGGGATCGCGGCGCTCATCACTACCGTGTAAGTACGCCGTTCCCCGTGTCAACGTGGGTGAGCTGGCCGGGCGATCATGGCCGGCTACGAAGGGAGGCGCCCTTGGGCCCTGCGATGGTGGTCGACGCCCCGACTGTGCCTCCTCGAACCGACCCCGCTTCATCCGCGATCACGCTGTCGGCGGTGGGCGGCGGTGTCGACGGGCTCGGCTTCGTGCTCCTCGCCGGCCTCTTCACAGCGCACATCACCGGCAACACGGTCAAGACGGGTATCGACATCGCCCAGCTCAACCTCTCCAGGGCTTTCGTGGATGCGTTCCCCATCGCGATGTTCGTCGTCGGCGCCTTTGCGGGTGCGCTCCTGCGCGACGTGATGGCACATCGGGTGCCGCGACCGCGCATCCCCGTGCTCGCCGTCTCGGCGGTGCTGCTCGTCGCCTTCGTGGGCGCGGGCGCCGTGCTCCAGGCGGGCCGAGCTCCGCCGTCAGGCAGCCTGTCCTTCTACCTGCTGGCTGCGCTCGCGACGGCGTCCATGGGCGTGCAGAACGCCGCGAAGCCGCTCTTCGCAGGACGCCCTGTCCGGACTTTCATGACCGGCACGCTGACGGATTGCGCCGAGGCCCTCGCCTCCGGCGCCACAGCCCACGGCGCTGCCCGCCGGGATCGGCTTCGCCAGGCAGGGCTGCTCTTCGCGGTGTGGTTTGCCTATCTCGCCGGTGGCGCGGTGGTTGGCGCAGCGGCACTCCATTTCGGGACGATCGCAGCCGTGCTCCCGGCTTGCGGCGTGTTGGCGGCGCTCGCTCTCGAATGGCGCGGCGGGTGATGACCGGTGAGCGGACGCAGGAGAAGGTGCAATAGATCGTCGCCCGCCGGGGCCGTCGTCACACTTCCAGCTCGGCGAGGAGGCCTCGCCAGGCCTCGCGCTCCCGCGCCGGATCGACGAGCGGGCGCAGCCGTTCGCTAGCGGCCCGGAGCACGGCCAGGAATTCCGGATCCGTCTCGGCGCGCAGGAGGAGCACCGCGAGCGCGCCGGCATCGCCGGCTGGGAAGAGGCCCGGGTGACCGCGGCCGAGGATGCCCATCGAGCCGTCGATGCGGGTCGAGAGCACAGGCACGCCCGCGGCGAGCGCCTCGGAGAGCGCGTTCGAGCCGCCCTCCGAGCGCGAGGTGACGACGAGGAGGGTGCTCCCGGCGAGCGTCGCGAGCGCCTCGCGCCGCCGCCGCGGCCCGAGCCACCGGTAGCGCGGGTTCGCGGCCATCTCCCGGCGGGCCTGCGCGTCGGCGCCGGCATCGAGCGCCGCCCCGAGGTGCACGACGCGTACGCGCGAGCGGTGCGGGAGCCCCCGGACCGCCTCGGCGGCGAGGAACGCGTCCTTCACCGCGCGGATGTGCGCGAGCAGGCACACCTGGAACACGCCCGGCGGCGAGGGCACCGGGGAGGCAGCGCGAGCCGACTGGATGATCGCCCGCGCCTTGGCCCGGACCTCCGGCGGGAGCGCTGCGATGCCGAGCGGCTGTAGCACGGTGAGCCGCGTCGCGAGCTCGAGCGAGCGGCGGGTCACGGGCGACGATGGGAGGTCCTGGTACAGGTCGGTGCCGGCGAGGGCGACCACGAGCGGCGCGTCCGGGTGGCGCTCGCGATAGAGCGCGACGGACGGATGGCTCTTCGTCGCGTGCACCGCAACGAGCACGTCGCAGTCATCCCCGTTCCACGCGTCTCGGACCGCCACCCGATGGCCGAGCGCGCGCAGCTGCGCCGCCCAGCGGAGCGCCGTGACGCGGTTCCCGGCGTGAGAGCCGCGCCGGGCCGGAGTGACGATGAGGATCCTCAGGTGGCGCACGTCCTGAACCCCGCCCACGGGTCGCGTCGGTCGGGAGTGTAGAAGTTGCGCCAGGTGTTCCGGACGAGCCGGGAAGGCGTGGCGAAGCTCCCGCCGCGCAGCACCTTGTGGCTGCCGAACCAGGGCTGCGAGTACTCGCGGTAGGGGTCGGGCTCGAAGCCGGGGTAGGGGAGGAAGTCGCTCGCCGTCCATTGCCAGACGTTCCCGAGCATCTGCCGGCAGCCGAAGGCGCTGTCGCCCGCCGCGTGAGCACCGACGGAAACAGGGTGCAGCGCCCGGGCGTCGAGGTGTGCCCGGTCAGGCGTCACCTCCTCGTCTCCCCAGGGAAAGCGGCGCTTGCGGCGCGCCAGCGTGCCGCCCGGGCCGGGCTCGCCCGCCGCGGCCGCCTCCCACTCCGCCTCGGTGGGAAGGCGCCGCCCCGCCCACCGGCAGAAGGCGTCCGCTTCGAACCAGGAGACGTTCACCATGGGCCGCTCCGGCTCGAGCTCCAGCCACCGCTCGAAGTCCCGGCGCATCCAGCCGCGCTCGGCGTGCCTCCAGTAGACGGGGTGCTCGGCACGAACCGCTTCGTGCCAGCTCCACCCGTCGGCGTTCCACAGCTCGCGGCGCCGGTACCCGCCGTCCTCCACGAACTCCGCGAAGGCGGCCTGCGTCACCGGTGCGCGCGCGATCCGGAATGGCGCCAGCTCGACCGGATGCGCCCACTTCTCGTTGTCGAAGACGAACTCCTGGTCCGCCGTGGCGCCGAGGAGAAAGGCTCCGCCCGGGACCTCGGCGTCCCCGGCCACGGTGGCGCCGCTCGGGTCCGCCCAACCCTCAGGGAGCCAAGGAGCGGCGTGCCCGAGCGTCTGGCGACTGAACGCCATCGCCTCGAAGTGCATGTCCTCGTGAAAAACGGACAGCCGGGCGAAGTAGAGGTCGCGCTCGCTGGCCCCGGGGAGCCACCGAAGCACCTGGTCCTCCACCTCAGCGAGGTAGGCGAGCGTCTCGGCGAGCGACGGCAGCGGCAGCGCCCAGCGCGCGTCGTGGGGAATGGCCGTCGAGTCGTAGAGCGCGTCGCCGTCGGCCCGGAGAGGGCGCATACCCGCGGCGTGGCGAAGGATCCATCTCTCCTGGAACCACGCGACGTGGCCGAGCTCCCAGAGAGGTGGGTTGACGATGGCGAGCCGCGGCCCGAGGAGGGTCTCCGGCGAGAGCGACGCGGCGAGCGCGCCGGTGCGCCGACGCGCGTCCTGGATCCACCCCGCCAGCCTCTCCGTCACGCGAAGGGAATAAGCCGGGGTCCCGGGGCAGCGCAACTTCGATAGCACCGGCTCGATCGGCCGCCCCCGTGTGTGGCGCCTGCGCGTGCTCCGAACTAGTTGGAGGGCCATGGCTAGGTTGCTCTCGGTGAACGTCGGGCTCCCGCGCGACATCGACTGGCGCGGGCGGGTCGTCCACACCGCGATCTGGAAGCAGGCAGTGCCAGCCCGCTGCCGCGTCGGGCGCCGGAACCTGGAGGGCGATGGGCAGGGCGACCTGGTCGGTCACGGCGGCGAGCATCGCGCCGTCTTCGTCTATCAGCTCGAATCCTATCGCTATTGGGAAGCGCGGCTCACAAGGAGCGACTTCACCTACGGCCAGTTCGGGGAGAACTTCACGGTGGAAGGGTTGCCCGACGACCAGGTATGCATCGGCGATCGCTACCAGATCGGCAGCGCCGAGTTCGAGGTGACCCAGCCGCGAGTCACCTGTTACCGCGTCGGGATCCGCATGGGCGAGCCGCGCATGGCCGCCCTCTTGACGTCCAGCGGAAGGCCCGGCTTCTACCTCCGCGTCCTGCAAGAGGGAGAGGTCGGCGCGGGCGACGCGATCACCAAGGTGGGGGAGGAGCCCGAGGGCATGACCGTGGCCGAGGTCAGCGCACTCCTCTATTCGTCTAGCCATCCCGCCGAGCGGCTCGAGCGTGCGCTGCGCATCCAGGCGCTATCCCCAGGGTGGCGCGCATCGTTCGAGGCGCTGCTCGAGAGCCAGAAGACCCCCGGCGGAGCAGGCGGCAACGCGGGCCTCGTGCCGGCAGCAGCTGCCCATGCGTCCGCGCCCGGATTCAGGCCACTCGAGGTCGCGCAGGTCGTTCGCGAGTCCAGCGACGTGGTCTCATTCTCGCTGCAGCCGACCGACGGACGTCCACTCACGGCGGGACTGCCGGGCCAGTTCGTCGTGCTGCGTCTGCAGATCGAGCCGAACGGGCCACCACTCTTCCGCAGCTACTCGCTCTCGGGGGCGCCCTCCTCCGAGCGCTACCGCATCAGCGTGAAGATCGAGCCGAACGGTGCGGCCGGCACCTACCTGGGCAGCCGCGTTCGCACCGGTGATCGTCTCGAGGTGAGCACGCCTCGAGGGAGCTTCCTCTTGCAATCTGGGGAAGGGCCCGTGGTGCTCCTCAGCGCCGGGATCGGTGCGACGCCGGTGCTGGCGATGTTGCATGCGCTCGTGGCGAACGCCTCCGCGCGCGAGGTCTGGTGGCTGCACGGAGCGCGCAATCGGCAGAGTCATCCCTTCGCCGCGGAGTCGCGAGCCCTGCTCCAGGCGCTCCCGCGGGTCCGCAGCCACATCCTGTACAGCAGGCCCCACGCCCAGGATCGCCTCGGCCAGGACTTTGACGGCACCGGCCATCTCGAGATGGGCGTCCTCCAGCGACTCGGCGTCCCGCGGCACGCGGACTACTACGTTTGCGGGCCCTCGGCCTTCATGCGCCAGCTGACGACGGGGCTCGGCGCGTGGGGCATCTCCCCGGATCGGATCCACACGGAGATCTTCTCCGGAGGTGAAGCGAGCACGCCCGGTCTGGTCGCGACCCTGGCGCGGCCACCCCATCCCCCGATCGGCGAGCCCGGCAGGGGCCCGCTCATCTCCTTCGCCCGCAGCGGCATCGCAACGCGTTGGAACTCCTCGGCCCACCAAAGCCTGCTCGAGCTGGCAGAAGCGTGCGATGTGCCCGTCCGATGGTCTTGCCGGACCGGGGTCTGTCACTCGTGCGAGAGCGGCCTCGTCTCGGGATCGGTCACGTACGAGCCCGACCCACTCGACCCGCCCGCCGAAGGCAACCTCCTCGTCTGCTGCTCGCAGCCGGATGGCGACATCGTCCTCGACCTCTGAGGGCGTGCGGCCCGGCTCGGACGAAGTTAAGCACGCCGGCGCGCTGTTTCTTGACGATGGTCTGCTTTACGGACCGTTCATACCAGCCGGGAGAAATGCATGACATTCAGGAGACAGGTCGTCGCGGCCGCAGCACTGACGTTCGCATCCATCTCTTCTGCCCACGCCCAGGCCCCGCTCACCGAGAAGAACGTCTCGATGAAGATGGCCCTGGCGATCATCGACGGCGTGCTCGAGCAGTGCACGAAGGACGGCTACAAGGTCTCCGTCGTCGTCGTCAGCAACGACGCCGTGGTGCGAGCGTCGCTTCGCGGCGACGGCACCGGTCCGCACACGCTGGAGTTCGCCCGCAGGAAGGCCTACACCGCGCGGACGCGCAACCAGACCTCGCTCGAGTTCATGAAGCTGACGGACAACCCAGCCAGTGCCTACCTGAAGCAGATCCCCGACGTCGTCGCGGTCGGCGGCGGCGTTCCGATCAGGATCGGCAACGTTCCGATCGGCGCGGTGGGTGTCTCCGGTGCCCCCGGTGGTGAAAAGGACGAAGTCTGCGCCAATGCTGGGATAGCGAAGGTGGCCGAGCAGCTGAAGTAGCATCACCAGCGAGCTTTGACGCCCGTCATGGACACCCACACGGAAGGTGCTGCTACCGTCGAGCTCAGTGGGACGCCTCTGCGTCCTCTGTGGGGGTGCCATGACATCGAAGCTCCTCGCCGTCCTCCTGGCCGTCGCGCCTGCAGCCTCACTCGCGCAGGCACAGCCGTCCGCCGAGAGAAACACCAGCTGGCAGCTCGCGCTGCGCTCCGGGTACTCCGTACCCTTCGGAAAGTCCACCGACTCCAGCGGTGACGACCTGAACAAGATGGTGAGTGGCGCGGTCCCGCTCGCGCTGGAGATCAACTACCGGATCACACCGGACGTCTATGTGGGCGCCTTTGGCCGGTACGGCTTCGGGTCGCTGGGCGAGCCGCTCGCAGCGGCCTGCACGGGCGGGAGCTGCTCGGCCTCCACGCTCGAGATCGGGCTCGGTGCCTACTACCACTTCCGCCCGAGGGACGCGGTCGATCCCTGGCTCGGGCTTGGCGTGTCCTACGAGCAGATGACGATCAAGGCGAGCGGCGCCGGCGGCTCAGCCGACTTGACCGTCGCCGGGTTCCAGTTCCTCGACCTGCAGCTCGGGTTCGACTACCAGGCGTCCCGGCTGTTCGCGGCCGGGCCGTTCGTGAGCTTCGCGCTCGGGCAGTACTCCAAGTTCGACGTCCCGGGGAACTCCGGGACGATCTCCAACACCGCCCTGCACGGCTGGTTCAACGTGGGCATGAAGCTGAGCCTGAACCCATAGGGGCGGCGCGGAGGCCCGGGGGACCGGGCCTCCGCGGCCGTCCTTCATCACTCCATGTCGGCGTCGGATGGCTTGTGCCAGTCCGGCAACACCGACTTCGAGACCTGGACCTTCTGCAGCGCTGGGTAGGCGTCGCGGAGGAGCTTCAGGTCGCGGTCGTAGGCATCGCGGATCCGGATCTCGAAGGTCCCCCCGGAGTAGCCGCTCACGGCCTGGTCGAGGAGCGGGATGACGGAGCCGGCGCGCAGCTCGCCGTCCTCCTTGCGCTCGCGTCGCACGGCCTCGATCCGCCCAAGGTAGACGACCTGCGCCGGCTTCACCTCGAACCGCGCATAGATCGGGATCGTCCCCCACCCTGGCGTGAGGATGCTCTCGCTGTGCACGGTGACCTCGCGCACCTGGTACCGCCCGGGCGCGAGCTTGAAGCTGAAGGCGGCCTCCTCGAACTGGTTCGACTCCGACTCGTCGCGCGAGAGCAGGTCGCCGACCTTGTACGACGTGCTCGGGCGCTCGCCCTCGTCAGAACGGATCCGGACGAACTTCAGCCTGGGCTGGTACCCCGTCTTGTAAGTGTTCGACACGCGCATCGTCATGATCGCGACCGCGCCCTGCGCGACCTCGAGCTGTTGAGCGTCCCTCGACAGCGCCATCGGCGTGGCACAGCCGGTGAGCGCGAGCGCAGCGGCGACTACGCTGACAGTGATGCTCCTGTTCATCAGGGCTCCTCCCAGAGCTGCGTTGATCCAGCTCCGGGAGAATTGCACGCAGCGTGTGGTCCCGCAAGGGTCATGTGTGGCCGACGTAGGCGCACATCGAGCGGAACGCGGCGCGCGGTCGTGCACGTCGCCGCCTGGATGCGTCGGTGGCGGCACGGTCGGGAGGAACCGCCGCCCCGCTCAGGCCGAGGCGTGCGGACTGGGAGGTCCAGTCCCAGGTCCGCCCGCGGGTTGGCGCTCCAGGCGGTGGAGCGTCTCGCCGAGGAAGTTCCCGAAGATCTTTCGCCCTGCCACGCTGAGGAGCGCGCTCAGGAGCAGTCCCTTCGCGTTCCGTGGGCGACGCAGGAACTCGAGGTGGACGTGGCTGCCGCCCTCCGGCCGCGGCTGGACGGAGTAGATCCAGTAGCTCCCGGGGCGGAAGGCGTTCGAGTCTTGCACCTGGATCCGGACGGTGCCCGGCTCGGACCAGTCGTAGCGCGTCCGCTCCCACACGCCGCGCGACCCCTCGGTCACCTCCGCCGAGGTCCCCGTGACCTGGTGGACCTTGTAGTACTTGCGGTCGATGTTGGGCCAGAGCTCGAGCCGCTTCGCGGAGAAATCGGTCAGCGCGCGGAGGAAGGCCTGCGGCGGGAGGGTGGTGTCCATGTCGGCTGTGACGTGAGCCATTGGTACTCCCCGGGCGGAACAGGACCATCGGTCCTCGCCCGGTCCTCTCATCGCATTCGACCGCCAGGACCGCCCGGTCAATGTGGGGCCTGAGCGGCCGGGCCAACCTCCCCGGGCGTCCGGGGGCGCGCCCCTCGCGTCCCTCCTACGTCGCCCTGGCCACGACCTCACGGCTCAGAATGGACCGTAGCGCGCCCACGACGATCGGCAGCGCGCCCAGGACGATGAATACCGTGTCGCCTGCGACGCGGATCCACTCGAGCTTGTGGAACATCCCGTTCATCGAGTAGTCCAGCCTCCGTGCGTGCCAGTAG
>DASPZP010000369.1:0-4619 GCA_035636195.1 Anaeromyxobacteraceae bacterium | reverse complement strand
GGAAGCGCAAGCGCTGGGGGCGCTAGCTCACCCAGCGTGCACGCGGTCGCCAGTGCGCGCGTCGCGCGCAGCGGCCAGCCGGCGATCCAGGCAGCGGAGTATCGCGTCGCACCTGCGGCCTTCGAAAAACGCCCCCAATTTCAGGACGTGGCGTTTTGCATTCTCCTGGCATGCACTCTGCAATGCCTGGGGATCACCGAGCCTGTGAACCGTGGACTCCGACCGATCGGTAGGAGTGCGCCGGGGGCCGGCGACCTCGACGGGAGACCTATGGCTGACCCGACCATTACCGAACTTGCGAAGAACCTGGCCGACACGCAGAACGCTCTCAACATCGTCTGGACGATGGTGGCGGGCTTCCTCGTCATGTTCATGCAGGCCGGCTTCGCGCTGGTGGAGACCGGCCTCACCCGCGCCAAGAACGCGGCGCACACGATGGGGATGAACTTCCTCGTCTACGCCATCGGCATCATCGGCTTCTACTTCGTGGGCTTCGGCCTGCAGATGGGCGGCGTAGGAGCGGTGTTTGGAGAGAACGCCATCCTGTCGAAGGAGTTCGTGGTCAACATCCTCGGCAAGCCGTTCGGGCTCTTCGGCATGAGCGGCTTCGGCCTGCACCCGCTCTCGCTCTTCACGGCCGGGGTGGCGGCCACCTTCCTGTTCCAGATGGTGTTCATGGACACCACCGCCACCATCCCCACCGGTGCGGCGGCCGAGCGCTGGAAGTTCAGCTCCTTCGTCCTCTTCAGCTTCGTCATCTCGACGATCATCTACCCCATCTATGCCAACTGGGTGTGGGGCGGCGGCTGGCTCTCGCAACTGGGCGCGAACTTCGGTCTCGGGCACGGCCACGTCGACTTCGCGGGCAGCTCGGTGGTGCACATGACCGGCGGCGTCATGGCGCTCGTCCTGGGCAAGATGATCGGGCCGCGGGCCGGCAAGTACACGCCTGACGGCAAGATCCACCCCATCGCGCCGCACAGCATTCCGCAGGTCTTGCTGGGCACCTTCATCCTCGCCTTCGGCTGGTTCGGCTTCAACGCCGGCTCGACGCTCTCCGGCATGGACAGCCGGCTGGCCGTGGTCGCGACCAACACCATGCTCGCCGGCGCCACCGGCGCCTTTGCCGCCTACCTCTACGTGAAGGCGAAGTGGGGCAGGGCCGACCCGAGCTGGCTGGCCAATGGCATGCTGGCCGGCTTGGTCGCCATCACCGCGCCCTGCGCCTTCGTCTCGGCCTGGGCCGCCGCCCTCATCGGCGCCGTCGCCGGGGTGCTCGTCATCGTGGCTGCGGTCTTCATCGACACGAAGCTCAAGATCGACGACCCGGTGGGCGCCTCGGCCGTGCACGGCGTGAACGGCGCCTGGGGCATCCTCGCGCTGGGCCTCTTCTCCAACGGCGTCTATGGCCAGGGGCTGAACGGCGTCGCCCACGGCGTGACCGGGCTCTTGTACGGGGATACGGGCCAGTTCGTGGCGTCGGTGATCGGCATCTTGGCCAACATCCTCTACGTCGCGCCGGTGGCCGCGCTCGCCTTCTTCCTCATCGGGAAGCTGGTCGGCAACCGCGTGTCGCTCGAGGACGAGATCAACGGCCTCGACCTCCCGGAGATGGGCGTGCTCGGCTACAGCAACGACGCGGGGCCGATGCCGGGCGTCGCGTCGGCCGCTCAGGCCGGGCCGAGCAAGGTCAGCGTTCCGGTCGCTTCGCACGTCAGCGGTCGCTGAGGGCTCTGGCCGTGATGGCAAACGTCCTCATGGCGCTCGTCGCGCTCCTCGCTGCCGCGAAGCTGGGCGGCGCGGTGGCAGAGGAGCTTGGCCAGCCGGCGGTGCTGGGCGAGCTCCTCGCCGGGATCGGCGTGGGCGCACTCCCGCTCGTCGGTGTGACGGGGTTTGCCTTCGCGGCGCACGATCCGGTCGTCGAAGCGCTCGCGGAGCTCGGGGCCATCCTGCTGCTCTTCGAGGTGGGACTCTCGACACGCCTCGCCGATCTCATGAAGGTGGGCCTGTCTGCGTTCCTCGTGGCCACCATCGGCGTGCTGGTCCCCATGGCGCTCGGCTACGCGCTCAGCCTGTGGCTCCTCCCCGGTCGCCATCCCTTTGTGCCGCTCTTCCTGGGCGCCACCCTCTGCGCCACCAGCGTCGGGATCACTGCGCGCGTCCTGAAGGACATGGGGCGCGTCCAGACCGCGGAGGGACAGATCATCCTCGGAGCCGCCGTCATCGACGACGTGATGGGGCTCCTCGTGTTGGCCGTGATGGTGGGGCTCGTCGGCGGTTCGCGAGCGAGCACGGGTGCCACCCTCGCCCTGGTGAGCGCCAAGGCGGTGGGGTTCCTCGCCGGTGCGCTCGTGCTCGGCCGCGCCCTCGCTCCGAGCCTCTTCCGGCTGACCGCGCGCCTCAAGGGCCGTGGCGTGATCTTCACAGCGGCGCTGGTCACCTGCTTCGTCCTCTCCTGGGTGGCCCACGCCGTCGGGCTCGCCCCCATCGTCGGGGCGTTCGCGGCGGGGCTCGTCCTGGAGGGCGTGCCGTTCGACAGCATCCTGCCGAGCGGTGAGCGGCTCGAGGAGCTCCTCCTCCCCCTCTCGACCTTTCTCGTCCCGATCTTCTTCGTACGGATGGGCCTGCAGGTGAACCTGTCCCAGCTCGCCGGCGGCTCCGCTCTCCTCGCCCTGGCCCTCACCGGTGCTGCCATCCTGGGCAAGCAGGCCTGCGCCCTGGCGGTGGTCACCCGCGGCGCGGATCGCTGGACGGTCGGCCTGGGCATGATCCCACGCGGTGAAGTCGGGCTCATCTTCGCTGGCATCGGCCTGTCGCTGACCCTGGATGGCGCGCCGTTGCTACGCCCCGGCGAGTTCGCCGCGGTGGTGGCGATGGTGCTCCTCACCACCGTGCTCACGCCGCCCCTCCTGCGCTGGCGCCTCGGTCACGAGGCCCCGCCGCTTCCCCAGAGCGCCTGATGCGCGCGCTCCCCCACGCTCTCGCCAGCCTGACCCACAACGAGGTGAACCCGTGAAGAAGATCGAAGCAATCATCAAGCCGTTCAAGCTGGACGAGGTGAAGGCGGCGCTCTCGGAGCTGGGCGTGGCGGGGTTGACCGCCACGGAGGTCAAGGGCTTCGGACGGCAGAAGGGGCACACCGAGCTCTACCGCGGTGCCGAGTACGTGGTCGACTTCCTCCCCAAGGTGAAGGTCGAGGTCGTGGTCACGGACCAGATGACGGGGCGGGTGGTCGAGGCCCTCGAGCGTGTGGCCAAGACCGGGCGCATCGGCGACGGCAAGATCTTCATCACGTCCGTCGAGGGGGCGATCCGAATCCGGACCGGAGAAACCGGTGAGGGCGCGCTCTAACGGCAGCCAGGTCCTGCAGGTCCTCCTCCTCGACGACAAGGGAGGCGGGCGCGAGATCGCGCGCGAACTGGTGCGCCTCGGCTGCCAGGTCGCGCTCGAACGCTCGGCCGTGGATGCGGTGAGTGAGGTTCGCCGTTCACCGTACGACCTCGCCCTGTGGACCATCGGCGGGCAGACGCTGCGCGGTCTCGACGCCATCTCCTTGCTGCTCGAGACTGCGCCCGCGCTGGACGTCGTCGTCATCGCACGGCAGGCCGCCTTCGGGTCGGCCCTCGAGGCCATGCGCCGCGGCGCGCGCGACTATGTGGGCCTTCCGCTGGAGCCGGGCTTCCTCGAGCGGCTCGTGGGGGATGCGTCGGCTCGCGCCCCGCGCGCGGGCCAAGACGCCAGGCGACAGAATCCGGACGCGCGCCCGCTCGTTGCGCTCGGCGGCCCCTTCACGCTCGAGCAGATCGAGGAGGAGCACGTGCGGCGCATCCTGTTGTCGACCGCTTCGATCGAGGAGGCAGCTCGGGTCCTCAAATTGCAGCCGCGGGCGCTTCGGCGCAGGCTCCGACGCACGCCGGGCTCGTCGCCGTTGCCTGCACCCGCTGGCTCGTAGCGAACGAACGAGGTTCGCGACACGATGCGGCGCAACGGCCAGGGCATCATCGCCGCGCGCCACCTCCTTCGAGTTGCGCGAGCAGCTGGGCGGAGACCGAGTCGAAGCGCGAGGCGTCGCCGTACGCCCGCGCGACGAGCATCGCACCTTCGAGCGACGCCACGAGAGCGCGCGCGACGTCCGTCGCGGTGCCGCTGAAGCGCAGCGTCCGCGTCTTCCGTCCCTCCTCCAGCACGCGCGAGAGCCAGGTTTCGTTCGCGTCGAAGAATCGGTTCACCAGGTCTCGCATGCCCTTCGGCAAGGTGGCGTAGTCGGACGCCAGCATGCCGCAGAGGCAGATGCGATTGCGGTGCACCACCTCGGAGTAGAGCTGGACGTACCTTCGCAGCTTCTCTCGCGGGTCGTGCCCGTCTGCGTCGATCCCGTCCAGCGCGGCCTGGAACGTGTCGTTGTACCGCGTGACGAGGCTGGCGCCGAGATCGGCCTTGGTGCGGAAGTGGTAGTGGAGGCTCGCCTTCGTCATGTGCAGCTCCGCGGAGACGTCGGCGTAGCTGAACCCGTTGAAGCCCCGCGTCTGCACGAGGCGTTCGGCGATGTCGAGGATCCGGCCCGCGGTCGCGTGGTCGGAGGGCCGCGACGAAGGCAGGCGCATGAAGGCTCCAATCCG
>DASPZP010000368.1:0-3178 GCA_035636195.1 Anaeromyxobacteraceae bacterium | reverse complement strand
GGCGGATCCCCGCTGCGGCGCTGTCCGCGCTCGCCGGCGTCGAGGACCGCCAGCGCGCGCTCGCCGCCGGCTTCCAGATGCACGTGACCAAGCCGGTGGACATCGACGACCTGCTCGCGGCCGTAGCGCAGCTTGCCGCGATAAGGCGGACCCGCGGAACGCCGACGACGCCGGGGGGTGTATAGTTCGGTTCGTGCCCCCCGCACCCGCCCCGCTCGTCCTGGTCGTCGAGGACGATCACGAGCTCCGGGAGGCGCTCTCGGAGCTCATCGAGTCGCACGGCGTCCGCGTCGAGACTGCGCGCGACGGGGCCGAGGGCCTCGACATCCTTCGCGCAGGCCTCGACCCGCGCGCCATCTTCCTGGACAGCAGGATGCCCAGGCTGGACGGCGCGGGCGTGCTCGCGGCGATGCGAGCGGACCCTGCGCTCGCGTCCATCCCGGTCGTATGGATGAGCGGCGATACGCGGCAGCGGCCAGCGGTGGCGGCGCACCTGGAGAAGCCCTTCCAGCTCGATGAGCTGGTCAAGGTGCTCGGGTCGCTCTGCGAGGCCGACTAGACGACGGTGTTCAGCGCCTGCTCGAGGAGCCGCACGGTCCGCTCGACGTCGTGCAGCTTGTCGAGCCCGAACAGGCCGATGCGGAAGGTGCGGAAGTCCGCGCCCTCGTCGCACTGCAGGGGCACTCCGGCGGCGGTCTGCAGGCCGGCGGCGGCGAACTTGCTGCCGTTCTGCACGCCCGGGTCGTGGGTGTAGCTGACGATCACGCCCGGTGCCTCGAAGCCCGGCGCCGCGACGCTCGGGAAGCCCTTGCGGGCCAGGAGCGCGCGCGCCTGGCGGCCGAGCTCGAGCTGCTCTGCCTTGACCTTGTCGAAGCCGTAGTCGCGGGCCTCGAACATCACGTCGCGCAGCTTCGTGAGGCCGTCGGTCGGCAAGGTCGCGTGGTAGGCGTGGCCGCCGCCTTCGTAAGCTTCCATGATCTGCAGCCACTTGCGCAGGTCGCAGGCGAAGCTCGTGCTGGTGGTCGCGTCGATGCGCTCGCGCGCCCGGTCGCCCAGCATCACGAGCGCGCAGCAGGGGGAGCCGCTCCAGCCCTTCTGCGGTGCGGTGACGAGCACGTCGACGCCGGTGACGGTCATGTCGACCCACACCGTGCCCGACGCGACGCAGTCGAGCACGAAGAGGCCGCCGACCTCGCGCACCGCCGCGCCGATGGCGCGCAGGTAGTCGTCGGGGAGCATCATTCCGGAAGCGGTCTCGACGTGCGGCGCGAACACCAGGTCGGGCCGCTGGCTACGGATGGTGGCCACCACCTCGTCGATGGGCGCCGGCGCGAACGGGGACTGGCGCTGGTCGCCGGTGCGGCGCGCCTTGAGCACGACCGCCTCGGCGGGGATGCGGCCCATCTCGAAGATCTGCGTCCAGCGGTAGCTGAACCAGCCGTTGCGGATGACCAGGCAGCGCTTGCCCTGGGCGAACTGGCGCGCCACCGCCTCCATGCCGAAGGTGCCGCCGCCCGGCACCACGATCGCGGAGCGCGCGCGGTAGACCTGCTTCAAGGTCGCCGACAGGTCGCGCATCACGCCCTGGAACTTCTTCGACATGTGGTTCAGGGCGCGGTCGGTGTAGACGACCGAGTATTCGAGCAGGCCGTCGGGGTCGACATCGGGCAGCAGGGCGGGCATGGGATCTCCGTGAAGGGTGGCCACCGCGCGACGGGCGAGCACTCTAGCACCGCCTCGGGCGGGCGGGAGCCCAGGATGCCGTTGATCTCGATGGGCGGCGTGGACGAGATCAAGCGCGCGATGAAGCAGAACGAGGTCTTCGCGCGCAGTGAGCTGGGCGACGCCCCGACGAGCAGCGGAGTCTCCATCGACGTCAACGCCCTCTGGATACCGCCGTCCATTCCGGCCGTGGTCTACGGATACGTGGACGTGGGGCTGCTCGGATTGCTGCCGCTGTACAGCGACAGCATGGGATACGACGTGCAGTACACCGTGTTCCTGGACGGTCGGAAGATCCGCATCTACGAATACCCGATCCGCCGGAAGGTCTTCATGTGGCTCCCGGTGCTTCCCTTCGTCTGGGTCAACCTGCTCACCGAAGCTGAGTCGGAAGCCTTCGCCGGCGTCACGCGTCGCTTCTTCTCCGACGCGAGCCGGGACGGAGCCTTCCAGGGCCGTGACGCACTGCCGAGCGCGCCGGCGCCCGCGACCGCCGATCGCTCCGTTCCCGCTTCCTGAGCGCTGATCGAGGAGCAGCGCCCGGTTGATCGGCCGACTACTGCGAGGCGAGCCAGTCGAGCGCGCTCGCCTCATCGTCGAAGAGCCGGAGCTCCTCGCGGTAACGTGCCTGGACGTCGGCGGCGATCACCTTCCAGAACCTCGAGCCCACCATCGCGCTCGCGAGGATGTGAGGCTTGTTCGCGAAGGTGCATCGCCTGAACGTCTCGGCCCCAGCTGCCGTCAGCGGAGAGTAGAGCAAGGTGAGCGCGCGGACCGATCGCAGGGGCTCCGCGGCGACGAGCCGGCTGACCTCGTCGGCCGCGGCCGCGAGCTCGGGTGGCGAGAGGTTCGAGTACTCGAGCCGGAGGATGCGCACGCCACGGTGCTGGATGAACCTCGGCTCGAACATCGCCACAGCATGGTCGGCGGCGCGCCACCCGAGCATCCACCGAACGCGGGACGCCCTGCTTCATGGGACGATGCCGTGTGTGCGCTGCACTCCGGCGCGACTACCACGAGCTGAGCGGGCAGCGTCCGCGGCCGATCCGGAAGCCTCCAGACCTCACTGGCCGAGGATCGCTAGGGTCGCAGAAGTGCTACCGAGGCGAAGAACTTCTCTGACGCTGTGTCGCCCCTGGGTACGGAGGCCATGAGCACGTAACGGCGGTCCTGGCGAAGGAAGCCTACACATTTGATGTCTGTACCTTTGCCGGACATCAGCGCCTCGAAGCCGGGGTTCCCGAGGAACCCCTTGGAGACGCTGCGCTCGACGCGCGCATTCATCTTCTTCGCGAGAACGGGGATTGCCTCCTGGTGCCACGCCTGCACGTCGACCTGCATGCCAGCCGGGATTTGCACGTCCAGGACCACGAAGGCGTAGGCGCCGCGTTCGAAAACAAGCTGCTGTCTCGCCGCTTCGGAGTCATCTGATTTTGTGACCTTCGGCTCGCCCGGG
>DASPZP010000367.1:0-16290 GCA_035636195.1 Anaeromyxobacteraceae bacterium | reverse complement strand
GCGCCGCGCCCGCGGCGACAAACCACAATTGCGCGCAGCCGGATCCACGGCCTGGGGAAGATCCCGTGAGCGAGGCGAAGAGCGTCCCCGAAGGGTTCCGGCCGATCGACATCCAGAAGGTCGGAGCGCGCCTCGCCTTCGCCAGCTGCTACCTGGTCGTCGGGACCCGCCGGATCCTCCGCGCCAGCGGTGTGTTCGCGCTGGTGCCGCCGGCCAGGCCGAAGGAGTCCTTTGAAGGATGAGGCCCCCTGCGCGGCACGCGCGTAGCACAGCCACGTCTGGTCTGCTACGGTGCCCAGTGACCGGGGCGCAGGAGCGGACGGAACAGCGGTTATCCGTCCTGTGGCTTCAATTATACGTTCGCGGTCAGACGCGCCTCACACGAGAGGACCCATCCATGATCCGTGCGGACATCCTCCAGAAGTTCCCGGACCTCTTCGGGACGAAGCGAGTGAACGGCCACGAGGTCGACGTCGAGCAGACGATCGCCACCCTCACCCGGGAGCTGGAACCCGAGATCGCCGCGGCCCTGAGCGCGCGCCGGGCGCTGCTCCAGTCCCCCGCGGCGGTCAGTCAGAAGTATGCCTGGCCGAAATGGGACGACACGTTCGAGGATCCCGTGAGCGGGCAGCCCTGGACGTATCGCCAGATCGTCCAGGGCCTCATCGACAACTTCCTTGGACGAGACACGAAGTGGCGCTGGCGGCTCAACGACGACGCGCCCATCCCCGAGCACGTCCACCCGTCGAGGATCCCCGGACTGGAGCTCACCGGCCCCTGGCATCCGCTCGAGATGGCGTTCAACGCCCTCAACAGCCCGGCGCCCCTGAACATGCCGGACTTCGAGGACGCCTCGCCGCCGCACTTCCAGCCGGACGGCACGCCCTCGACCGAGCCCATCGGCATCTTCGCGGCGATGCAGAACGCGAAGGAGATCCACGAGGGCACCTGGAACGACCGCCCGTACGAGGTCACGAAGAAGGGCAAGAAGCGGTCGTACCGGATCTCCACCCCGCCGGCGAAGTGGCCGACGCGCCTGGCGCGCCCGCCCAGCATTCACCTCACGTACGACCACGTCACCGTCGACGGGAAGCCGGCGCCCGGCCTCGTCGTGATCACCACGTTGTGGGCATTCAACAACTACGACGCGCTCGTCCGCGCCGGCAGCGGCGCCTACTTCTACATCCCGAAGCTGCAGACGCCGCAGGAGGCCCTCATCGTCGAGCGGCTCCTCGCGCGCCTGGAAGGCCTGATGGGCGTCGCGGCCGGCACCATGAAGGTGAAGATGCTGTACGAGGAGGGGAACGCCGGCCGCCAGCTCCCCGGGATCATGTGGGTGCTGCGGCGGCGGCTCCTGGGCACGAACGTCGGCCGCTGGGACTACCTCGGCAGCCTCATCGAGATGTGGAAGGACGACCCGCGCGGCGTCTTCCCCGATCCGCAGGCGATCGGGATGGCGACGCCCAACATGATCGCCTACCAGCGCTACAACGCGCTCCTCATGCTCATGGGCGGCTTGAAGCAGGGCGAGCTCACGAACGGCGCGCCGATCGGCGGGATGGCGGCCGTGATGATCTACCAGGCCGGCGATCCCTACGGCCGCGCCCGCTACAACCCGCTCGCGCTCCGCGCCATGGCCATCGACAAGCTGCGAGAGCGGGTGCTCGGCCTCATGTTCGTCCCCGACGCGCCGCTCGCGGCGGGGCAACGGCCGACGCTGGCGGACCTCCTCGCCGGGCGGGTGAAGGGGAAGCTCTACGACGCTTACCGGCAGAGCTGGGTGGCGAGCCCCGAGCCGGAGTACGTCGCGGCCGGCAACGCGCCCCTGCAGGCGCCGCTCGAGCAGCTGCAGGCCATCCTGGACGCGCCGCGCGCGACCACCGACGTGAAGGGCAAGGCCGTCCCCAAGGTGACGAGCGGCCTCAGCGACGCCGAGCGGTCGCTCTTCCAGTCGCGCGGCCTCTTGAACGCCGAGGGCCAGGTCACCCCGTTCGTGCTGGCGAAGGGTTCGCTCGACGCGCCGGAGAAGCTGCTCTCGCCGGAGCGATGGGGCGCCATCTACGACGTGCCGCAGGGCGACGTCACCATCGAGCACATCCAGCACTCCTTCTACATGGCGGCGAACTACGGCTTCCAGATCCTGAACGGCAACTTCGCCGCCGCCATCGACGACTACGAGCTGAAGCTGCGCTTCATGAACGACCTCGCCACCTACCGCATCAACGTCTCGTGGCTGTGGGCGCTCGCGCGGCACCAGGCGACCATCACCAAGGACGGTCAGTTCCAACGGCAAGCGCTCACCGAGGACGGCGTCGTCCTCGGCGCGGACGCCGAGCCGGTGAAGGCCGGGACCCGCTTCACCCGGGAGCTCTTCCAGAAGGTGTGGAGCTACCACGACGAGTGGACGAGCGCCTTCTTCGCCGAGCTCGACCGACGCGGCGATCCGGGCCGCTTCGACCGCGCCAAGTCGCCCGTCATCATGGAGCTCCTGCGCCGGCAGCTCCTCTCGCCGCGCTACATCCAGCACAGCGCCCGGGTGCTCTTCGTGGTCGGGCAGGCGAGCGCCTCCGAGCGGGCGCAGATCCTGGACGCGGTCTTCGACCTCGACCGGGCCGAGATCGCGAAGCGCGTCAAGGCCGGGGCGATGAGCCAGGCCGCCCTGAGCGCGCACGACTACGTGAACGACGTGTTCGCGTGACGAGCCGGGTGCCGTCGGCGCGGGGTGCGGTCTCCGGCGGGGTGCGGTATATGGCTCCCCCATGAAGACACTCACCGAGCTCAGCGGCACCCTGGTCCGGATGGCGGCGCGGGCCATCCAGGAAGCGAAGCGTTCACTGCCTACCGAGGAGCCGCCTGCGGCCGCGCCCGCCGAGGCTGCGCCGGCGGAGGCCGCACCGGCCGACGCGACGGCGTCCGAGGCCGCACCCGCCGCCCCAGCCGAGGGGGCACCGGCCGAGGCGAGCGCCGAGGGCGGCGCCCCGGCCAAGCGCGCCTCCCCGCGCGCGAAGCCACGCGAAGAGGTGGAAGAGTCCGAGGCCGTGAAGGCGGCGCTCGACGCCGCAGTCGGCGCCGCGACGGGCCTCTCCGGCGACCGGCTGGCGCGGCTCCGCGACGCCGTGAAGGCGTCCGGCCCCCGCACCGACGACGTGCGCCTCGTGCGCGTCTTCGGAATGGAGGAGCCGGTGGCGGGCGCAAAGACCATCGGTGAATTCCAGTACCTCGTGGACCACTCGCCGGCGAGCATGACCCAGACCCAGGCCGCGAAGAAGGAGCGCGGAGGGCGCGGCGGGGGCGGACCCGGCGGAGGCGGAGGCCGACCGGGCGGCGGAGGCAAGGGCGCGCCCACCAGCGGTGGCTTCTCGATGGACTCGCTCCGCGACGACCGCAAGGGCAGCCGCGGCGGCGGGAAGCCGGGCGGCGGCGGGCGCAGCGGGGGCGGCCGTCCCAAGTAGCACCGCGTTGACCGACATCGGCGGGGGATGAACCCCCGCCCTACTTCAGGTGTAGGGCGGGGGCTTGTCCCCCGCCGCCTTCCTGCGCAGCGAGGAAGGCTCATGCTGTCCCTCGTCCACGGAGGTGATCCATGTCCGGTGTCCCCATGACGGTCGAGCTGCGCGGGCTCGGCGGTACCCTGTCCCACGGTCCGTCCGGGACCCGCATCGAGACGCAGCCCCCGAAGGACAACGGAGGCACGGGCGCCGCCTTCTCGCCCACCGACCTCGTCGGCGCGGCGCTCGCCTCCTGCGCGCTCACCACGATGGCGCTCGTGGCGCAGCGCGAGGGGCTCGCCTTCGGGGACGCCCGCGCCTCCGTCGAGAAGCGGATGACCTCCGCACCGCGCCGCATCGGCGAGCTCGTCCTCGTCATCGACATGCCGCGCGAGGTCCGCCCCGAGCAGCGCGCCCGCCTGGAGGAGGTGGCGCGCGGCTGTCCTGTCATGCGGAGCCTCCACCCCGACGTCCAGGTGCCGCTCGAGTTCCGCTACCCCGGCGAGCGCGCCTCGACCTGAAGGCCTGCGCCCGTTGGCCCGCTGGCTCGTCTACATCCTGCGCTGCCGGGACGGCACCCTCTACACCGGCGCCACGAACGACCTCGTCCGGCGGCTCGCTCGCCACGCCGCCGGGAAGGGCGCCCGCTACACCCGGTCGCGCCTGCCGGTCGAGCTCGTCTACTCCCGGACGGCGCGCGGGAAGGGAGCCGCCCTCAGCGCGGAGGCGGGCCTGAAGCGGCTGTCCCGGAGGGAGAAGCTGGCGGTGGTAGCACGCGCCACGCGCCCTGCGCGCTCGCGACCGGCCCGCGGCGGCGCCTCCCGCCAGCGCGGGACGGCCGCCCGATTGCGCGCTGTCAGCCCATCGGGCTAGCGTGGGCTCGACCACGCCACGGTCGGACTTCCATTCTTGCGCCCCCCGGCCTCACGTGGCCCCGGGGCGACGACATCGTGACCGCTCCCAGGCTGCAGCTCCGGCACATCACGAAACGCTACGGGCCCGTCGTCGCGAACGACGACGTGGCGCTCACCGTGCAGCCGGGGGAGATCCACTCGATCCTGGGCGAGAACGGCGCCGGCAAGTCCACGCTGATGAAGGTCATCTACGGCGCGGCGCGCCCGGACGCGGGCGAGATCCAGTGGAACGGAACGCCGGTCCACATCCGCACGCCTCACGAGGCGCGCGCGCTCGGCATCGCGATGGTGTTCCAGCACTTCTCGCTCTTCGAGACGCTGACCGTCGCCGAGAACGTCTGGCTCGGCCTCTCCCGCAAGGTGAAGCTGCAAGCGGTCATCGACGGCATCCGCGCCAAGGCAGCCGAGTACGGGCTGGAGCTCGATCCGCGGCGGCCGGTCCACACGCTCTCGGTGGGCGAGCGCCAGCGGGTGGAGATCGTGCGGGCGCTCCTGGCCGAGCCGCAGCTCCTCATCCTCGACGAGCCGACCTCGGTCCTGACGCCGCAGGCGGTCGACAAGCTGTTCGTGACGCTCCGGCAGCTCGCCGCGACCGGCTGCTCGATCCTCTACATCAGCCACAAGCTCGACGAGATCCGGGCCCTCTGCCACCAGTGCACCGTGCTCCGGGGCGGCCGGGTCACGGGCAACTGCGACCCCACCCGGGAGACGACCGCCAGCCTGTCGCGCCTGATGATCGGCGCCGATCCGCCGAAGCTCTTCCGCCTGCCGCCGAAGCTCGGCGCCCTCGCGCTGCACGTCAGGGAGCTGACCCTCCCGCCGCACGCTCGGTTCGGAGTGCCGCTCGACGGGATCTCGCTGGACGTGCGCGAGGGAGAGATCGCCGGCATCGCGGGCGTGTCCGGCAATGGCCAGCAGGAGCTCCTGGCAGCCCTCTCCGGCGAGGACCCCCGCGCTCAGTCCGAGGCCGTGCAGCTGTTCGGCCGATCGATCGGGGGGATGCGCGCCGGCCCGCGCCGGCGCCTCGGCCTCCACTTCGTCCCGGAGGAGCGGCTCGGCCGAGGGGCGGTGCCGCTCCTCTCGCTCGCGCACAACCTGCTGCTCACCCGCCGCGAGTCGCTGCGGACGCTGGGCTGGATCGACCGGCGCGCCCTGCGGCAGCAGGCGCTGGGCATCATGGATCGCTTCCGGGTCAAGGCCTCCGGACCAACCGCCACCGCCAAGAGCCTCTCGGGCGGGAACCTCCAGAAGTACATCGTCGGCCGCGAGATCGACGCCGTGCCCAAGGTGCTCATCCTCTCGCAGCCGACCTGGGGCGTGGACGTCGGCGCCGCGGCGCAGATCCGGACCGAGCTCCTGACCCTGCGCAACGCGGGCTGCGCCGTGCTCGTCGTCTCGGAGGAGCTGGACGAGCTGTTCGCGGTGGCCGACCGGCTTTACGTCATGGCGAAGGGGCGGCTCTCCCCGTCCGTGCCGACCTCGGAGGCGACCGTGGAGCAGGTCGGGGTCTGGATGAGCGGGCTGTGGTCGAGCGCGCCGGCCGAGGCGGCCCCGGCGACGACGGGGGACTCGCGATGATCCGGCTCGAGGCGCGCACCTCGCCGTCGCCGTGGATGGCGGTGCTCTCGCCCCTCGTCGCGCTCCTCATCACCATCCTGGCGGGAGGGATCCTGTTCCTCGCGCTGGGCAAGAACCCGGGCAGCGCGCTCTCGGTGTTCCTGCTGGAGCCCTTCCACGGCGTGCGCGCCTTGACCGAGCTCGGGCTCAAATCCACCCCGCTCATCCTCTGCGCGGTGGGGCTCGCGCTGTGCTACCGCTCGAACGTCTGGAACATCGGCGCCGAGGGGCAGTTCCTGCTCGGCGCGATGACCGGCGGCGGGTTCGCGCTGTGGGTGACCGCCTCGAACATCGGGCTGTCCCGTTGGGCCTTCTTCCCGCTCGTCATCCTGGCTGGCGCGCTGGGCGGCGCAGCGTGGGCCGCCATCGTCGCCTTCCTTCGCGATCGCTTCAACGCCAACGAGATCCTCGTCAGCCTGATGCTCGTCTACATCGCCAACCTGCTCCTGAACTGGCTCGTCTTCGGGCCCTGGAAGGATCCCAAGGGCTTCAACTTCCCCCAGACGATGAGCTTCGCCTCCCAGACCGAGCTGCCGCGCATCGTGCGCGGCATGCGCCTGCACTGGGGGTTCGCGGTGGCGCTCGTGGCCGCGGTCGCGATGTGGCTGTTCGTCTTCCGGACGTACCGCGGCATGCAGCTCCAGATAGGCGGCCCCGCCCCGGCCGCGGCCCGCTACGCCGGGTTCTCGTCGCGGGTGGCGCTGTGGACGGCGCTCCTCGTCTCGGGAGGCCTGGCGGGCGTGGCGGGCGCGTTCGAGGTGGCGGGACCCATGGGGCAGCTCACCCCGTACGTCTCGAACGGCTACGGCTTCACCGCCATCATCGTCGCCTTCGTGGGGCGCCTGCATCCGCTCGGCTGCGTGCTGGGCAGCGTGCTGCTCTCCATGATCCTCATCGGCGGCGAGCTGGCGCAGTCGCGCGTCGGGCTGCCCTCCGCGGTCAGCGGCGTGTTCCAGGGCGTGCTGCTCCTCTCCTTGCTGGCCTGCGACACGCTCATCCACTACCGCCCGCGCTGGAGCTCCTCGCGATGAACGAGCTCGCCCTCCTCATCGCGGTCACGCTGAGCGCCGGGACCCCCCTCGCCATCGCGGGGATGGGCCTGCTCATCAACGAGCGCGTCGGGGTCCTGAACCTGGGCGCGGAGGGGATGATGCTGGTGGCGGCCGTCTCGGGCTTCGCCGTGGCCTTCCACAGCGGCAGCGCCTGGCTCGGGCTCGCGGCCGGGGCGCTCGGCGGGGCGGTGGTGGCGGGCATCTTCGGCTGGCTCGTCATCTGGCTCAACACGAACCAGTACGCGACCGGGCTGGCAGTGAGCCTCTTCGGCTCCGGCTTCTCCGCGTTCGTGGGCGTCGACTACGTGGGGCGGCAGCTCGTCGACCACGGCGCTCCGTCCATCCCGGTGCTGCGCGACCTGCCGTTCCTCGGCCCGGCCCTGTTCCAGCAGCACCCGATGGTCTACCTGGCCATGGCGCTCGCGCCGGCGACGGCGCTCTTCCTCTACCGGACCCGGTCCGGCCTCATCCTGCGCTCGATCGGCGAGGCCCCGCAGTCGGCCCACGCCCTCGGCTATCCCGTCCGGCTCATCCGGCTCGGCGCGGTCATGACCGGCGGCGCGCTCTGCGGCGTCTCGGGGGCGTACCTGTCCATCGTCTACACGCCGCTCTGGGTGGAGGGCATGGTGGCCGGCCGAGGCTGGATCGCGCTGGCGCTGACGGTCTTCGCGACCTGGCGACCCGCGCGCATCTTGCTCGGCGCCTACCTGTTCGGCGGCGCCACCATGCTGCAGCTCCACCTGCAGGCGCAGGGAGTGCAAATAGGGAGCCAGTTCATGACGATGCTGCCGTACGTCGCCACCATCCTCGTGCTGGTGATGATTTCCCGCAACGCCGGCTGGATCCGGCTCAACATGCCGGCCTCGCTCGGCAAGCCGTTCTTCCCCGGCTCCTAGAGTCGTCGATTGACGTAAGATCCGCGCCAGAGATCCTGGCCCAACAAAGGAGAGTCGCATCCATGCAGAAGCGTTCCCTCATCACGCCCCTCGCGCTCGGCGCCGTCGTCGCCCTGGCGAGCATCTCGGGTTGCAAGGACGAACCGCAGAAGCCCGCCACCCCTGCCCCGGCCGCCGCGGCGCCGGCGCCCGCCACCCCGGAGCCGCTCAAGGCAGCGTTCATCTACGTCGGCCCCGTCGGCGACGCCGGCTGGACCTTCGCGCACGACGAGGGCCGCAAGCAGGCCGTCGCCAAGTTCGGCGACAAGGTGAAGACCACCTTCGTCGAGAAGGTGCCGGAAGGGCCGGACGCCGAGCGCGTCATCCGCGACCTGGTGGCCCAGGGCAACAAGATGATCTTCGCCACCTCGTTCGGCTACATGGACGCGATGGTGAAGGTGGCGAAGGACCACCCCGACGTCTACTTCGAGCACGCCACCGGCTACCAGACCACGCCCAACCTGCGCGTCTACGAAGGCCGCTTCTACGAGGGCGCCTACCTGGCCGGCATCGTGGCCGGCAAGATGACGAAGAGCAACGTCCTCGGGTTCGTGGCGTCCTTCCCCATCCCCGAGGTGCTCCGCAACATCAACGCCTACACGCTCGGCGCGCAGAGCGTGAATCCGAAGGTGAAGACCAAGGTGGTCTGGGTGAACTCCTGGTTCGACCCGCCCAAGGAGACGGAGGCGGCGCAGTCGCTCATGAACGGTGGCGCCGACGTCCTGCTCCAGAACACCGACTCGACCGCCGTGCTGCAGGCCGCGGAGCGGGCCGGCAAGTACGCCTTCGGCTGGGACAGCGACATGAGCGCGTTCGCCCCGAAGAGCCACCTCGGCTCCTGCGTGCTGCACTGGGGCGTCTACTACGAGAAGGCTTTCCGCGACGCCCTCGAGAAGACCTGGAAGCCCGAGGTCACGAAGTGGGGCGTGAAGGATGGCATGACCGATTTCGTGAAGGTGGCCGCCTTCCTGCCGGAAGACGTGAAGAAGAAGGTCGACGAGGCCAAGGAGGGCCTGAAGAACGGCACCATCTCCGTGTTCAAGGGCCCGCTCGCCGACAACTCCGGCAAGGTGGTGCTGGCGAAGGACGCGGTCGCGGACGACAAGTGGCGCGGCGAGATCGCGTTCTACGTGAAGGGCGTCGAGGGCAAGGTCCCGTCGGGCAAGTGACGATCGGGTGAGCCGGGGGCCGGGCGGGTCGCGCAGCGCGACTCCCCCGGCCCTTGCCGTTCCACGCTCCGTTCGTGCTGAGCGTAGGCCGCACCGCGGCCGGAGTCGAAGCACGAAGGGCGCTAGCCTACGAGCCGCCGGCGACGAGCGCCTGCGCGAGCTCGACGTGCCGGCGCACCACGGGCTCGAGATCGAACGAGGTGAGGCGCCCCTGCCTGACCCGGACCTTCCCGTCGACGATCGTGTAAGCAGCGGCGGGGGACGCACAGAGCAGCAACGCGCCCACCGGATCGTGCACCGCACCACCGGCGAAGGCGACGCCCCCGAGGTCGTAGAGCGCGAGGTCCGCGCACATCCCGGGCGCGAGGTGCCCGATGTCCGGCCGGCCGAGGACCTGCGCCCCTCCGCGGGTGGCGAGCGTGAGCGCGTCGCGGACGGTCATGGCGGCTGGCCCGCGATCGCACCCGAAGGGCTCGAGCGCCAGGCCGACCCGTTGCAGGAGCATCGCCTGCCGCGCCTCGGCCACCATCTGCGCCCCGTCGTTGCTGGCGCTCCCGTCGACGCCCAGCCCCACCTTCACCCCCGCCTGGCGCAGGGCGAGCAGCGGGGCGATCCCGCTCGCGAGGCGCATGTTGCTCGATGGGCAGTGGGCGATGCCGGTCCCGGTCGCGGCGAAGCGCGCGATGCCCGGCGCGTCGAGCTTCACGCAGTGCGCGTGCCAGACGTCGGGACCCAGCCAGCCCAGCTCCTCGGCGTACTCGGCCGGGGTGCAGCCGAACTTCTCCCGCGTGTAGGCGACGTCGTGGTCGTTCTCGGCGAGGTGCGTGTGCAGCCGCACGCCGTGCGCGCGCGCCAGCCGCGCCGAGTCGCGCATCAGCTCCTGGCTCACCGAGAAGGGCGAGCAGGGAGCCACCGCGATCTGGAGCATCGAGCCGTGTCCGGCGTCGTGCCAGCGCCGGATGAGCCGCTCCGTCTCGCGCAGGACGTCGTCCTCGCGCTCCACCACCTCGTCCGGCGGGAGGCCACCCTTGCTCCGCCCGACGCTCATCGAACCGCGGGTGGCGGTGAAGCGCATCCCCGCCGCCTGCGCGCCCTCGATGCTGTCGTCGAGGCGGACGCCGTTCGGATAGATGTAGAGGTGGTCGCTCGTGGTCGTGCAACCCGACAGCAGGAGCTCGGCCATCGCCACCTGCGTCGCCACCCGGATCATCTCCGGGGTGAGCCGCGCCCAGATGGGATAGAGCCCGGACAGCCAGGAGAACAGCTCGGCGTCCTGCACCGCCCGCACGGCGCGGGTCAGCGACTGGCACATGTGGTGATGCGTGTTGACGAGGCCGGGCAGGACGAGGTGGCCGCGCGCGTCGACCACCTCGTCGGCGGTCCGGGGCAGCTCCGCGGCCGGGCCGATCGCCTCGATCACGTTCCCGCGGACGAAGAGCGAGGTGTCGCGGAGCTCGCGCCGCGCGTCGTCGAAGGTCGCGACGAGGGCGGCGTCGCGGATGAGGAGCGTCGAGGGGGTCACGGGGTCGCGCGGTCTGTGGGAGGGCGTGTGGTAGCTTCCGCGGATACTAGCATCCAAGCCGCCGCCGTTCCGGGGCGCTGGAGTGGCACTGCATGAGGCTCGACGTCCCACCGCAACGCCTGGCCGACTTCCTGCGCGGCATGCCCAAGGCGGAGCTGCACCTGCACATCGAGGGATCGCTCGAGCCGGAGCTCAGCTTCGCGCTCGCGACCCGCAACGGGGTCGACCTCGGCTACCCGAGCGTCGAGGCGCTCCGCGCCGCCTATTCCTTCACCGACCTCCAGTCGTTCCTCGACCTCTACTACGCCGGTGCGAGCGTGCTCCGCACCGAGCAGGACTTCTTCGACCTCGCCTGGGCCTACCTGACGCAGGCCGCGCGGCAACACGTCGTGCGGGCCGAGATCTTCTTCGATCCGCAGACCCACACCGCGCGCGGCGTCGCGTTCGAGACGGTCATGGCCGGCCTCTCGCGCGCCTGCGAGGAGGCGCGCGCGCTGGGCGTGAGCGCCGAGCTCATCCTGTGCTTCCTGCGCCACCTCGGGGAGCGGGCGGCCTTCGAGACGCTCGAGGCGGCCCTGCCCTACCGCGACCGCATCCTGGGAGTGGGGCTCGACTCCAGCGAGCGCGGCCATCCGCCCGAGCTGTTCCAGCGCGTCTTCGCCCGCTGCCGCGAGCTGGGCCTTCGGCTCGTGGCGCACGCCGGTGAGGAGGGGCCGGCCTCCTACGTCCGGAGCGCGCTCGACGCCCTGCGGGTCGAGCGCGTCGACCACGGGGTGCGCTGCCTGGAGGACCCGTCCCTCGTCGCGCGCCTCGCCGAGGAGCGCATCCCGCTCACCGTGTGCCCGCTCTCGAACGTGCGGCTCCGCGTCTTCGACCGCATGCAGGACCACGTCCTCGGGCGGATGCTCGAGGCCGGGCTCGCCGTCACCGTCAACTCGGACGACCCTGCCTACTTCGGCGGCGACGTGAACACGAACCTGACCGAGGCCTTCGCGGCCCTCGGGCTCGACGCCGGCGCGGCCCTGCAGGTCGCGAGGAACAGCCTGGAGGCCGCCTTCATGGACCCGGCCGCGCGGCGCCGGCTCGTCGAGGACCTCGACGCCTACGCCTCCACCTTCGATCGCGCGAGCTGACCTTGACCACCCCCGCCACCCCGCCCCCCGCCGACCACCCGGCCTTCCTGCGGCGATCGTTCGACGTCGCGCGGCGCGCGCGCGAGCACGGCAACCACCCCTTCGGCGCCCTCCTCGTCGGGCCCGACGGCGCGGTCCTCCTCGAATGCGAGAACGGCTACCTGCCAGCTCGCGACATGACCGCCCACGCCGAGCGGCTCCTCGCCACCGAGGCCTCGCGCAAGTTCGGGCCGGAGCTCCTCGCCGGCTGCACCCTCTACAGCTCGGCCGAGCCCTGTGCGATGTGCGCCGCCGCGGCGTACTGGGCGGGCATCGGCCGGGTCGTCTACGCACTGAGCGAGCGCCGGCTGAAGGAGCTGATCGGCGCGCACCCCGAGAACCCGACCCTCGATCTGCCGTGCCGCACCGTCTTCGCGGCCGGGCAGCGGCGAGTCGAGGTGGTGGGACCGCTCCTCGAGGACGAGGGGGCCGCGCTCCACGAAGGTGTCTGGCGGCGTTCACCCTGAGCGCAGCGCGCACCCACGATCTCGTCAGGAAAGGAACCACCGATGCCGAGCGACCCCAAGGCCACCGACGAGCGCGCCCAGCACGCGGCCACCGCGGCCGACGCGAACCCGTACAAGGACGAGATCGTCATCTCCTGGCCGGAGCTGCACCGTGACGCGCGCTACCTCTCGCACGTCCTGCACGACCTCGGCGAGTGGAAGGGGATCATCGCCATCACCCGCGGCGGGCTCGTCCCGGCGGCGCTGGTGGCGCGCGAGCTCGACGTCCGCCTCATCGATACGGTCTGCGTGGTGAGCTACGGCTCGGGCGAAGCCGGCGGCGCGGAGACGCGGCAGGGGGAGCTGCGCTGGCTCAAGACGGTCGAGGGCGACGGCGACGGCTGGCTCCTCATCGACGACCTCGTCGACACCGGCCGCACCGCCAAGGCGGTCCGCGAGCTCTTGCCCAAGGCCCACTTCGCCGCGCTGTACGCGAAGCCCCTCGGCCGGCCGATCGTCGACACGTTCGTGAAGGAGTTCAAGCAGGAGAAGTGGATCTACTTCCCGTGGGACATCGACTATCAGTTCGTGTCACCCATCAAGACCCGGCGGCCGGCGCGGTGAGCGAGTGGGTTCCTTCCCCTCCCCCCGGCGGGGGATGAACCCGCACCTGACGTGGCGACACAAAGCTGCGGCGGGGGATGAACCCCCGCCCTACGCTCGTGTAGGGCGGGGGCTTGTCCCCCGCCGCCGGGAGGGCACACCGTGAGCGAGCAAGCGGAGGTCTTGGGGCGGCTGGCGGCGTGGGCGGACGGCGGGGTCGGGGTGGCGCTGGCGTCGGTCATGGACACCTGGGGCTCGGCGCCGCGCAGACCGGGGAGCCTCCTCGCCGTGAATGCGCGCAGCGAGTTCGCCGGATCGGTCTCCGGTGGCTGCGTCGAGGCCGCCGTCATCGAGGCTTCGCTCCAGGTCATCGCCGACGGGCGGCCGCGCATCCTCGACTACCGCGTCACGAACGAGCGGGCATGGGAGGTCGGGCTCGCCTGCGGTGGAGCCCTCCAGGTCTACGTCGAGCGGCCCGGCCGCGAGCTCGTCGGGTGCATCCTGGCCGCGCTCGCCGCGAAGGAGCCGGTCGTGCTCGCCACCGACGTCGCCACCGGGGCGCCGCGCCTCGTCCGCCCGCGCGAGCCGGAGCCCGACCTCGATCCGGTCCTGTTGGAGGCGGTGCGCGGGGCGGTCGAGCGGGATCGCTCGGGAGTGGTCGCGTCACCCGGCGGGGCGGTCTTCCTGCGCGTCTTCAACCCGCCGGTCCGGCTCCTCATCGTCGGCGCGGTGCAGATCGCACAGGCGCTCGCGCCGATGGCCCAGCTCGCCGGCTACGACGTGCTCGTCGTCGACCCGCGGCGCGCCTTCGCCACCCCGGAGCGCTTCCCCGGCATCTCGCTCGTGAGCGAATGGCCGGACGCGGCGCTCGGCCGGGTCGGGCTGGACCGGCGCTCGGCGGTGGTGACGCTCACACACGACCCGAAGCTCGACGACCCGGCGCTCGTGGCGGCGCTCCGCTCCGAGGCCTTCTACGTCGGCTGCCTCGGGAGCCAGCGGACGCAGGTCGGCCGCCGTGAGCGGCTCGCGGCGATGGGCTTCACCGAGCGGGATCTGGCCAGGATGCACGGTCCGATCGGCCTCCGCATCGGCGCGGTGTCCCCAGGTGAGATCGCGGTCTCGATCCTTTCGCAGCTCGTCGGCGCGCTGCGCAAGCCGCCCGGTGAGGAACCGGCCGTCCCGCGCTGAAACGGCGGAGGAGAGCGGAGCGCCGCCGCTGCGCTGCGAAGGCTGGTTGTCCGGGCCGCGCTGCGATGCACAACGTCGTGGCATGAGCAATCACGGCAACCACTCGGCACGCCTCGCGGCAAGCTTCCTCCTCCTTGCTTCCTCCCCCGCCATGGCAGGAGAACGGGGCGGAGGAGCGGGCAGCGCGGACAGCAGCGGAGCGACCGAGGCCACCTCCGGTCGCGATACCGGCGACCGCGACGCCCAGCAGCCCGGCAGCGCGTCCGCGTCCACGGCCGCGCCTACGAAGAACGGCTCGACGGACCAGGCGCCGGGCGCGCGTCCTCACAGCACGCGACAAGGGCGCCGCCCGCAGGGTCGCCGCCTCCAGAGGCAATCGTCGGAGCCTCCCGCCTCGGTGGAGGCCATCCCGGAGACGACCGGCGGCGGCCGCTGACGCGCTCATGAGCCGCCCGCGGTCGCCGCTCTGCGCGGCGACCGCGGGGGCATCGCAGCCTTACAGGTGAATCGCCGCCTCGATGAAGGGCGTGCTCGCCAGCGCGCCCGGCACGGCGTTGTGATCGTTGCCGAACTTGTTCACCCAGTATTCCCAGCCCACGCCGAGCTTGTAGCCGCTCTTCGGCGAGCCCCAGGCCGAGCCCACGTCCCACATCACCTTCGGGTGGAACAGGAGCTCCGTCTTCGTCTCGTTGCCAAAGCCGTCCTTGCCCTTCGGCAGGTTCACGCTGCCGAACCCTTCGAACGACAGCGGCAGGCTGAGGATCGGGATGCCCCAGGCCGTCGCGAACATCGGCGTCACGTTGAACGCGACGTTGCCGCCGTGCGTCTGGTCGATGGCGGGGATACCCAGCTGCGCCGCGATCGCGGGGGCGAGGCTGTTGTTGTTCCACTCCTTCTCGGCGTAGACGGAGATGCTCCAGAAGCCGGGCACGGCGAGCTCGATGGTCGGGCCCAGGACCGGCATGATCTTGTGCGGCGCGAACCCGGTGTTCTTCGTGTTGAGGTCGATGCCGGTCTCGATGAGGATGTCGCGGATCGGACCGAACGCGAACGTCTTGCTCCCAGTCACCTTGTTCAGGCTGAGGTGCGTCCGGTAGACGGCGTAGACCTCGGTGGCGCCGTCATTCGAGTTGACGGCCGTGTCGAGCCTGGCGCCGCCGGCCGAGATGAGCATGTCGATGTTGAGGAAGTTCCCGCCGTACTTCCAGCCGTCGACGTGCGTGAAGGAGAGGATGTTCTTCGCGACGTCGGTCCCCTGACCGGTCCCGACGCCCGGCTCCTTGAAGTTCGAGCCGTACCAGTAACGGAACGAAGTGTCGCTCCAGTCGAGGGCCCGGGCGGAGGGCGCCGCGAGCGCGGCGATGAGAGCGAAGAGCGAGAGCAGTTTCTTGTGCATGGCGGGCGAGATCCTTGTTCGGGGTGAACGGGGTGAATTCCTACGATACCCGAACGAGGCGCGATTTTGGATACCAGGCGAGCGAGCGCCCGGTGAACGAACGCTTGTCCCACGGGCCCCCGACGCGCCGCGCCACGTAATCTACTTTTCGTGCGTGTCCCTCTCGAGGGCCACCCTGTTATCGTCCGCTGCTTCGCTGAGCGCACCCACGACTACGAGACCCTTCTCCCGGCGGAAGAGTCGCCGCCCCGCTGCTCGGCTTCATCCCGAGCCCGCGACGGGCGGCATGGTTTCCGGTCGCTCCGGGTTCCTGACCCAGCTGGAAACGTGAACGGAGGCATCGCCATGGAGCTCACCCTCAACGGTCAGCGGAAGGTCCACGATGGCAGCGCCGAGCTGAACGTGCTCACCTACCTGCGCGAGGTCGCCGGGATCCTCAGCCCCAAGGACGGGTGCTCGGGTGAAGGCGTCTGCGGGTGCTGCACCATCCTCCTCGATGGCGAGGCTCGCCTCAGCTGCCGCATGACGATGAAGGACGTCGCGGGGAAGAGCCTCACCACGCTCGAGGGGCTTTCGGCCGCCGAGCGCGACGCGTTCGCCGATGCCTTCGTGCTGAAGGGCGGCGTCCAGTGCGGCTTCTGCACGCCCGGCATCGTGATGAAGGCCAAGGCGATCCTGAACAAGAACCCGAGCCCGTCGCGCCGGCACATCACGCAGCAGCTCTCCACCAACCTCTGCCGCTGCACCGGGTACACGAAGGTGGTGGACTCCATCGAGTGCGCGGCCGC
>DASPZP010000366.1:0-3868 GCA_035636195.1 Anaeromyxobacteraceae bacterium | reverse complement strand
GAAGCGGGACGGGGGGCGGTGCACCTGGTGTGGCCCGGACGGCCAGCGCTGCGGCAGCACCTGGAAGGTGGAGCTGGACCATATCCAGCCGGCGGCGCTCGGGGGGCCCAGCACGGTCGGGAATCTTCGGATCCTCTGCCGGTTATGCCGCTCGCGGCATAATCGGCATTATGCCGACCGGCCTCTTATGCCGACTTGCCGCGTAGAAGGGCTCTCGCGCAGGCGGTCCGGCGTGGCTGACGCGGCATAATCGGGAGCCCTCCGCCGGGGCATTCTTGCCTCTTCACGGCACTTCGCCGTCGAGGAGGCAGGCATGTTCGATCCGGCTTCGGTGAGGATCCGGGGGCCACTGCGGGCGTACGCGGCGGGCTTCTGGGCCGACCTGCTCAGGCAGGGGTACGCAGCGACGTCCGCCAGGAATCTGCTGTTCTTGACCGCTCACCTCGCGCGGTGGCTCGAGGCCGAGGGGCTCGCGCTTCGCGATCTCACCGAGGAGCGGGCCGGCGCCTTCCTCCGCCACCGGCGCCGGCAGGGGTACACGGGGTTCCGGACTCGTCGCGGGCTCGAGCCGCTGCTTCGGTACCTGCGTGCCCTCGGCGCCATCGACGATCCCGGGCCGCCGGTCGATGACTCTCCGCTCGGCGTGCTCCTTCAGGAGTACGCGGACTATCTGCACGCCGAGCGCGGGCTCGCTCGTTCGACCATCGGCGCCCACACCACGTTCGCCAAGGGATTCGCTCTCTCCGAGCGCCCGCGCCTCGACTGGCATCACCTCACTGCACGCGACGTCGCCAGCTACATCCAGCGGCGGTTTCGGCACGCGAGCATCCCCGGATGCAAGCTTGCGGTGTCGGAGCTGCGCTCGCTGCTGCGCTTCATGTACGTGCAGGGGCGGACGCCGCACGACCTCACCTCCGCCGTTCCGGCGGTGGCGGGATGGCGGCTCTCCGGGTTGCCGCCGGCGCTCGGGGCAGTCCAGGTACGTACGCTGCTGCGCTCCTTCGATGGATCGCCCGTCGGGCTCCGGGACGCAGCTGTCGTGCGCCTGTTGCTCCGACTCGGCCTCCGCGCAGCGGAGGTGGCTGCGCTCGACCTCGAT
The DNA here is from genome assembly GCA_035636195.1 of Anaeromyxobacteraceae bacterium. Taxonomy (GTDB): domain Bacteria; phylum Myxococcota; class Myxococcia; order Myxococcales; family Anaeromyxobacteraceae; genus Anaeromyxobacter_A. The sequence goes on along the minus strand of DASPZP010000366.1, from coordinate 2,769 downwards.
GACATCGACTGGCGCCTGGGCCAGCTCACGGTCCGGGGCAAGGGGCATCACGAGGCTCGTCTTCCGCTGCCGCACGACGTCGGGCGAGCGGTGGTTGCGTACCTTCAGCGGGGCCGGCCTCGCGCGAGGATGAGGAGCCTCTTCGTGCGCAGCCGTGCGCCGTACACGCGGATCCGCCCGGGCGCGGTCAGCCATCTCGCGGAGACCGCGCTGCGACGGGCCGGGATCGCAGCGGGCGGTGCGCACCTCCTTCGTCACACCGCGGCGACCGAGCTCCTCCGCGCCGGCGCGTCGTTGCCGGAGATCGCGCACGTCCTGCGGCACCGCCACATCGACACCACCGTGATCTACGCCAAGGTCGACATCCGCTCGCTTGCGGCACTCGCCCGGCCGTGGCCCGAGGTGGCGCCATGAGCCACGCGGACCTGCTGCGGTCGGCGCAGGAGTACCTCGCTCTCCGGCGCGCACTCGGCTTCAAGCTGTACGCAGAGACGTGGCTCCTGCCCGACTTCGTCGCCTTCCTGACCGCACACGGGAGTCCCTTCATCACGACCGAGCTCGCCGTGCGTTGGGCCCAGCAGCCGCCCGACGCATCCGTGCGTTGGTGCGCGAAGCGACTCAGCGCCATCAGGTGCTTCGCCAAGCACCGACGAGCCTTCGATCCCAGGACTGAGGTGCCGCCACAGGATCTCATCCCGTGCCGGACCACCCGGCGGCTCCCCCACCTCTACACCGAGGCCGAGATCGGCGTGCTCATGCGCGAGGCGCGGCGGCTGCGGCCCCCGCTCATGGGCGCGAGCTACGCGACGCTGCTCGGCCTGCTGGCGGCCACCGGCATGCGCGTCGGAGAGGCGCTCGCGCTCGACGATGGCGACGTCGACTGGAGCCGTTCGCTGCTCAAGGTGCGGCACGCGAAATTCCAGAGGTCGCGACTCGTCCTCCTTCACCGCTCCGCTGTCGCGGCGCTCCGGGAGTACGTTGCCGTCCGCGACCGGCTTTGCGTGCGGCTCGGCCCGTGGCTCTTCACGTCGACCGTGGGCACCCGCGTCATCCACCAGAATTTCCTTCACGTATTCCGCCGCCTCGTCCACCGAGCGGCGATCCACGATGGCCACGCGCGCCGGCCTCGCCTTCACGACCTCCGCCACACCTTCGCTGTCAACACCGTCCGTGACTGGTATCGCTCCGGGACCGACGTCGAGCGTCGCCTCTTCTCGCTCTCGACATACCTCGGCCATGTCAGCCCGACGTCGACCTACTGGTATCTCACCGCGACCCCCGAACTGCTCGCGCTCGCGGGCGCACGCCTCGAGAGCTGGCGGAGGCGGCAATGACGTCCCTCGCGCCGTTGCTCGAGGCGTTCTTCTCCGATCGGCTCCTGCGTCAGCGCCGAGCGAGTCCACACACGATCGCTGCCTACCGAGACGCGTTCCGGTTGCTCCTCGCCTTTGCCGAGAAGCAACTCCGAAAGGCGCCTTCCGATCTCCTCCTCGCGGACCTCCACGCGCCGCTCGTCGCGGCCTTCCTCGACCACCTCGAGGCCGAGCGGGGCAACAGCGCACGAACGCGCAACGCTCGCCTCGCAGCGATCCATTCGTTCTTCCGCTTCGCCGCCGTCCTCGAGCCGGCGCACGCCGGGATCATCCAACGCGTGCTCGCCCTGCCCCAGAAGCGCTTCGACAGGGAGCTCGTCGCGTTCCTCTCCACCGCCGAGGTGGAAGCCCTGCTCGCCATGCCCGACATGTCCACCCTCCTCGGCCGCCGCGATCACGCGCTCCTCCTCCTCGTGGTGCAGACCGGACTGCGGCTCGCCGAGGTCACCAGCCTCACGGCGCAGGATCTCGTGCTCGGCGCGGGCGCTCACGTCAGATGCCACGGCAAGGGCCGCAAGGAGCGCTGCACGCCGCTGTCTCGCACCACGGCTCGCGTCCTCCGCGCTTGGCTCGCCGAGCGTGGCGCCACAGGTGCCGACCTCGTCTTCGTCAGCGTCAGACGGACCCGCCTCAGCCACGACGCCGTCGAGCGGCTCGTGGCGAAGTACGCGCTGACCGCGGCGAGAACGTGCCCGACCCTCGCCCACAAGCACGTGACACCTCACGTGCTCCGGCACACGACCGCCGTGCAGCTCCTCGAGGCTGGAGTCGATCGCGCCGTCATCGCGCTCTGGCTCGGCCACGAGCAGGTCGAGACGACGCAGATCTACCTCGACGCCGATCTCGCGATGAAGGAGCGCGCCCTCGCCCGAACTGCTCCCCCCGGTGCGCGCGGCAACCGCTTCCGACCGAAGGATTCGCTGCTCGCCTTCCTGGAAGGGCTCTGATTATGCCGCGTCGCGAGCGCTGAACCACCACGCATTCAACGATTCCGAACTCGCACGCGGCATAAGATCGGACGCGGAATAATGCCGGTTATGCCGCTCGCGGCATAAGTCGCAGAGAATCCGGACGTTGTCGGTGGTGGAAGCGGCCCCGAGCGCCACGGGCCGGATGTGGTCGAACTCCAGCTTCCACCGGCTGCCACAACGACGACCATCGGCGGCCGTCCACGTGCACCGGCCGCCGTCGCGAAGACAGACCTCGCGGCGGATCTGGGCCGGGACGGCGGGGCGCGTCCCTACCGGTGGAACGTGGCCGGGCTCTTCCGCTTCCGTGACGGCTCGGAGGCGCCCTTGCGCTTGCGGTGCTTCTCGAGCGCGCACTTGACCGCCTCGCGGAGCACCGTCACCAGGTCTCCGTTCGGGATCTTGTGGGAGAGGAGTGACCTGAGCTC
>DASPZP010000365.1:0-3613 GCA_035636195.1 Anaeromyxobacteraceae bacterium | reverse complement strand
TGCAGGACGCGACCGCCAGCCACGCGCCGATGCGGCAGGCGCTGGCTCCGAACCACCGGGCGCGCTCCGGCTCGGGCGGTGATCTGGAGCGGGATGGCGACGGTCTGATCCTTCACGGAGAGACCGGCGATGGGCGTGACGAGGGGCTGATCGGCGGTAGCCGTCATCCCCAGCCGGACCTGGCAGTCGCGGGCGTCGCCCGCGGCGAGCAGCGCCCGCAGCTCTCGCTCGGCGGGTTCGAGCGCTGCCCGCGCCAGCAACCCGTCGTCGGGCCGGTAGGCGCGCCACTCTGCCGGCAGCAACTCCTCCAGGCCGACGCCCCGCCACGCGCGCAGGAAGGGGTTGTCGTCCACGGTCGATGCGTCGCGTGCCGAACACCACGCGAGCGCCGCCAGCGTCGCGTTGAGGCTGCCGGCCGACGCCCCGGTGGCGACCGCCAGCCGCGTCCGGGCAGCCTCGGGCCCGCCCTCCTCGAGCCCTCGCATGAAGCGCAGGAACGCCCACGTCGCGCCGGCCTCGTAAGCGCCGAGGCTGGCGCCGCCGCTGATGGTGAGCGCGAAGCGGGGCGGCGGCGGCGGCCCGCTCGCGTGCGGAGCGTCGGCCCAGGCCGGACGGCAGAGCGCGGCCACGACCAGCGCGAGAAGGGGTGCGTGGCGGAGGGATGGGACCACGGAGCGAGTGTAGCGCGGTGGCTGGGGTCGCGGTTGAGGCCCTTCGACTACGCGCCGCCTGCGGCGACGCTACGCTCAGGGCGGACGGACTGCGGTCGCGGTCCCGCTCGCCCGACGTAGGATACCTCCCATGCTCGCCTTCGCCTCCCTCGCCCTCGCGGCCGCCCTCTCCGCCGCCGATGCGCGGGATCCTCGCCTGGAGCGCCTCACCTCCGCCGTCGACGCCGCCCGGATGAAGGCCACCGTCGCGAAGCTCGTCTCCTTCGGCACCCGCCATACCCTCTCCGATGCAGAGTCGCCCACACGCGGCATCGGCGTCGCGCGGCGCTGGCTGCTCGGCGAGTTCACCGCGCTCGCGCAGCAGCCCGGCTCGCGCCTGCGCCCGTTCGAGGACGCCTTCACGCAGACCCCGGCGCCGCGCATCCCCCGGCCGGTCGAGATCCGCAACGTCGGGGCGGTCCTGCCAGGCACCGATCTCGCGCGGGGCCAGGAGGCCCTCGTCCTCACCGGCCACTACGACAGCCGCGCCACGGACGTGATGAACGCGACCGCCGATGCGCCGGGCGCGAACGACGACGGGAGCGGCACCGCGCTCATGCTCGAGCTCGCGCGGGTGATGGCGCAGGAGAGGCCGGCCATCTCGATCTACTTCGTGGCGGTGGCGGGTGAGGAGCAGGGCCTCTACGGCTCGACCCACCTCGCGCAGCGCCTCCAGGCGGAGGGGGTGCGGGTCCTCGCCATGACGGCGGTCGACATGGTCGGCAACACCCAGGGCCAGGACGGCGTGCACGACGACGCCTCGGCCCGACTGTTCAGCGAGGGCGTACCTGCTACGGAGAGCGAAGCCCAGCGGAAGCAGCGCCAGGCCGTCGGTGGCGAGAACGACGGCGCAGCGCGCGAGTGGAGCCGCTACGTGAAGCGCGTGGGCGAGCGCGAGGTGGAGCACCTCGATCTCTGGCTCATGCTGCGGCGCGACCGCATCGCCCGCGGCTCGGACCACCTCGCCTTCTCGCAGGCCGGCTTCCCCGCCATCCGGCTGGTCGAGGCGCACGAGCACTGGGACCGCCAACACCAGGACGTCCGCGCAGTGGACGGCCGACGCTACGGTGACCTCCTCGAGCACGTCGACTTCGCCTACGCGGCGAAGCTCGGTCGGGCGCTCCTCGCCGCGCTGTCCGAGCTCGCCGCCGCGCCCGCGCCGCCCCGCGAGGTCGCGCTCGGCGGCGCGGTCGGCCCCGACACGCGGCTCCGCATCACCCTCCCCTCGGACGGTCGCGTCACCGGCCTGGTCCTCTACCGCCGCCGCGCCGACGGGGTGGCCTGGCAGCGCGCCGTCCGTTATCCGCCCCAGCCCGAGCTCATCCTGAAAGACCTCGTGCCCGACAACTTCGTCTTCGCCGTGGCCACGGTCGACGCCGACGGGCGGGAGAGCTTACCCGTGTACCCGGGCAGGCTGGAGTAGCGCGATCTCGGTCCGTCCGCCCTGAGCGTAGCGTCGCCGCAGGCGGCGCGTAGTCGAAGGGCCCCGACCCCGACCCCGACCCCGACCCCGACCGCGACCGCGACCTCGACCTCGACCGCGACCTGACGCGTCCACCTGCTCGCTCGGCGCTCGCGCGGGGCCGGCGCTAGATCGTCGCCCGTGGCCACGGCGCCGCACCCCGCCTGGCGCGAGCCCTACCGCTCGCTGTTCCCGCTCGGCGCCGCGCTGGCAGCCGTGGCGGTGCTGCCCTTCGCGGCCGGCGGCGCTGGCGGCGGCTCGCTGGCGCTGTTCCACTCGGTGGCACAGATCCAGGGTTTCCTGACCTGCTTCCTGGTCGCGTTCCTCTACACGTTCGTCCCGCGCCGCACGCAGACCGCGGCGCCCGCACCCTGGCAGATGGCCGCAGCGCTCGTGCTGCCACCGCTCTCGGTGGCGTGCGCGTTCGAGGGCGAGCAAGCGCTGGCGCAGGGCGTCTGGCTCGCGCTCGTCGTCGTCGTGCTCGGCTTCACGGCGCGCCGCGTGCTCGGCGCGCGCGGGCTGCGGACCCTGCCGCCGGTCTTCCTGTGGGTGCCGGTGTCGCTCGTGGCGGGCGCGTGCGGGGCGGTCCTGATCGCCACGTCGTCGGAGCTCGATTCACAATCCGGGCTGGCCGCGTGGACCATCAGCCGAGGGCTCCTCGTGCAGGGTCTCGTCGCTGGGCTCGTCCTGGGCGTGGGCGGCACGCTCGTGCCCCAGTTGACGCGAGGGGAGCCACCCCTCGCCACGCCTGAACCCGGACGTCAGCGGCGCGCGCTCGCGTGGCATGGTCTCGGCGCGCTGGCCTTCTTCGCCTCGTTCCCCATCGAGGTGTTCGAGGGCGTGCGGCTGGGCAGCGCGGTCCGGGCGCTGGTGGCGTTCGCCGTGCTCATCCGCGTGGCGCGGATCCATCGCCCCCCGACCGTCCCCGGACTTCACCGGCGGCTGGTCTGGGCGGCGGCGTGGCTCGTGCCGCTCGGGTTCTGCATGGGCGCGCTCGCGCCGCGGCTCCGGGGCGCGGCCCTGCACGTGGTCTTCGTGGGCGGCTTCGCTCAGCTCTCGCTGGCCGTGTCGACGCATGTCGTCCTGTCGCACGGCGGCCACCCCGAGCGGCTCGGCGAGAGTCCGTGGGCCATGCGCGTGATGGCTGCGCTCCTCGCCGCAGCCTTCGCCGGACGCATCCTGGCGGGCATCGACCTGCGGCGCGTCTCTCCATGGCTCTCCGTGGCGGCGCTCGCGTTCCTGGGCGCGCTCGCGGCCTGGGGCGCGGTGGTGGGTCCGACGCTGGGCGCCACGCCGCGTCTCGGGCCTCGGCCCCGGGCCTGATCGTCGCAGTCGAGACCTCGTGGTCAGCCCGCAGTCGTACAGTGCGCGCTTTCCAACCGGTTCACGACTCTCTTCCATCAACGGGGAGAAACGCCTTGCTCAAGCGAACTCTGCTGCT
>DASPZP010000364.1:0-4792 GCA_035636195.1 Anaeromyxobacteraceae bacterium | reverse complement strand
GAGGATCTTCGGCTTCCAGAGCCAGGAGGCGAACAGGACGAGCAGCGCCGCCACGTAGATGATCATGCCGAGGTAGAAGGGCTCGGCGCGGTTGAAGAGCACCTCGCTGTCGCCCTGGCGAGCCGCGTCGGGGCGGACGCTCGCCACGATCCCGTGGAGCTCCCGGACGGCGGCGTTGAAGCCGGCCGCGTCCTGGGCGGCGTAGGCCGCGCCGAGCTGGGCCCAGGCGGCGAGCTGCGGGTCGGGCGCGGCGGGGCCGGCGGCCGAGGCGCGCAGCACCTCGCCCACGCTCCGCCACGCCTCCCCCTGGCCGCCGGCCGGCAGGATGGGCCGGAACAAGGCGAGCTGCACGAGCTCCTCCTGGCGCGCGGCCGCGCCCGGCGAGCTGCGGGCGGCGATCTCAGCCGCGAGCCCGGGCGTGCCGGCGAGCTGGAGCGTGTTGCGGAGCTTCCAGTAGAGGAAGACGCGGTCGAACAGGTTCACCGCCGCCGCCTGGAAGCGCGTGCGCTGCTTCGCCTCGACGGCGTGCGCCACCTGCGCCTGGCGCTGCAGCTCGTCGAGGTGGGGCGCCAGCAGCGCGAAGGAGAAGTAGCGCTCGGAGGTCTGCCGCACGCCGAGCAGGCCGAGCACCTCCGGGTCGTTGATGACGAAGGCCGGCTGGGCGTCCGCCACCTGCGGCCTGAACATGAGGTCGAGCAGCCACTCGTCGGCGCTGACGGTGCGGGAGGCGTCACCCTCCTTGAAGCGGAAGCTCTGCTGGCTGCGGATCATGAGCAGCGAGTTGCGGGCCACCGAATCGATGGGCTTCACCCGCCCGCCCTCCAGCACCGGCAGGCGGCCGAACCCGTCGCGGTCCATCCCGCGCAGGGAGCTGGGCGGCGCGACCGCCACGATCGCGGCGGCGACGGCGAGTCCCCCCGCGATCCAGGGGGCGAGCTTGGCGAGCTTCATGGCGTGGGCTCCAGGACGGCGGCGCGGCGGCGTGAGGAACGGCGCAGGGAGAGGCTGAAGTGGATGACGAGTCCCGACGCGACGAGCACGCAGGCGACGTAGGGCAAGAGCCAGCCCGGGTTGTCCACGACCTGCAGGATGGAGAGCGTGTCGCCCTTTCCGAAGCTCGCCTGGTAGAAGGCCTTGCCGTCGTAGCGCAGCGGCTGGTTCATGAAGATGAGCACGTCGCGCGCCTCGCCCTTGGCCGGGTTCGATAGGTGCACGAGGGACGAGAAGTTCTTCGGGATGTCGGTCCCCGGGTAGACGTCGTGGCTGAACTTCTTCAGCGTGAGCGCGTAAGGCAGGTACTGCCGCTGCTGCCGGAGCTGGACCCGGTAGGTGCGGCCCTCGTGCGTGAAGGACTGCGGCGCGCCGAGCACGTTCGAGACGAGGAAGGTGCCGTAGCTCCTCCCGCCGGCCCGCGCCTCGACGAAGGCGGCCGACCGGTTCATGTCGTCGTCGCTCGTGACGGGCGGCATCTCGCGCACGGTCACTGCCGTCCCCACCCCGGCGGTCGCCGGCGAAGGTGGATCGGTCGGGCCGCGGTTCACGAGCTCGGCGTTCTGGAACCAGCCCTTCACGCGGAGCTCGACCGGCGTGCCGGGGAGCGACACCGTCCCGCCGCGCGCGAGGAGCGACTCGGGCACGCCGTACACGTCGTCGTGGCCGGGATCCGTCGTGTCGGTGACGGCGAGCTCGAGCCCGCGCGCGCGCTCGACGTAGTTGAGCGTCTGCCCCTGCTCGATGGCGAGCCGCGACTCGACCTGGAACATGCTCGTCGCGAACTCGCCAGCGAAGAGGAGGATGATCCCGGCGTGGATGATCCACAGGCCGGACTTCCGCCAGGTGAGCTCGAGGCGGCGGAGCTGCGCCACGATGAGGTTCGCCGCGAGCACGAGGCCGACCGTGGCGCCCCCGGGCAGCACGGCGATGGCCCATCCCGTCCCCGGCAGCTCGTACCAGACGAAGAAGCTGCGGATGTAGAGGTTCACCGCCGTGAGCATGCCGAGGTTCACCTGCGCCAGCGTGCAGGCGACCACGAGCACCATCAGCAGCGCGAGGCAGACGATGGTGAGCTTGAGCGAGGTGAGCAGGTCGAGCAGCGCCCAGCCCACCCGCTCGATCTTAATGCGCGTCGTCACGGCGGAGGCTCTCCAGGAGGTGGATGAAGTCGATCCGGGCCGTCGCGACCGGCTGCTCGTCGCCCGCCATCTTCACGAACCAGGTGCTGCCGCCGACCGCGGCAAGACCCGCCACCACCCGGCTCTTCTTCTGCCCGTCGCTCGTGAAGTCGTAGAGCGAGATGGGCCCGGCCTTGGCGTCCAGCGTCTTGCGCGCGGCGGCCATGGCGGTCTCGTCGAGCGGCGGCAGGCCGATCTGGTTCCGCCACCGGTTCACGTTGGCGAGCTCGCCGCCGGCGGGCCCGGGCAGCACGACCACGGACACGTCCAGCTTGCCTTCGGCGGGTGCCTTGATGGTGGCGTAGCGCATGCCGCCCTGCAGGCTCTGCGTCCATCCCCGCGGCAGGGTCCAGGTGAGCCGCGCGTCGCCCGAGGGCGGCGGCGGGGGCGGGACGTCCCCCACCATCCCGGGCGGCGCCGGAGAGCTGGACATGCCCGCCGGCATGACGCCGGACGATTCGGCCGGGGTCGCCTCCTTGGGGACGCGGTAATGGGTGACCTCGTCGCGCCGGCAGCCCGCCGCGACGAGGAGCACGGCGGTGACGCCGAGGGCGCCCAGCTGACGTGTTTTGACGGTCATCAATCCCCTAGCAACGCAGGAGAGTATCGATTTCTTCAAGGGGTCGCGGCGTCCCCCGCCTCTCGGGCCCGCTTGCCCGGAGGGCGGGCGGACCTGCCTGGGCGCGGATCTAGTGCGAATAAGTCCACGATGCCCGACCGTTTGTACCCTGACCGCACCTCACGGGCCAGCGCCGTGCGAACATGCGCACCGTGATGCCCGATTCGCTCGTCGCCACCGCCGCACCCGATCAGGATCGCGCACCTGCCCATGCCTCCGAGGGGCGGCGGCGGGCGCTCGGCATCGCCTACGTGGTGGCCTCCGGACTGTGCTTCGGAAGCATGCCGCTCTTCGCGCGCCGCGCGGCGGCAGACGGCGTCGACACGGCCACGCTGCTCCTCCTGCGCTTCAGCTTCGCGGGCGCTTTCATGTGGAGCCTGGCGCTCGCCCGGGGCGTGGTGGTCCCGCGCGGCCGCGCGCTGGCGATGCTGGCCGCCATGGGCGCCGTCGGCTACGCCGGGCAGGCGTTCTGCTACTTCGCCTCGCTCCGGCTCGCCTCGGCCGGGCTGGTGGCGCTGCTCCTCTACCTCTACCCGGCGCTCGTGGCCCTGCTCGCGCGCGTCGTCTTCGGCCACCGCCTGACGCCTGTCCAGCTCGGAGCCGTCGCGCTCGCCCTGGCCGGGAGCGTCCTCACCGTCGGCCGCGCTGGCGACGGACAGCCCCTCGGGATCTTCCTCGCCGTCCTCGCCGCGGTCATCTACTCCGCGTACATCCTGACCGGCAGCCGCCTGCCGCCGGGGGTGACCCCCACCGCCTGCACGGCGGTGGTCACGACCTCGGCCGCGCTGGTGTATGCCGCGGTGGTGGCGGTGCGCGGGGCCCACCTCCCTGCCACGCCGGGCGGCTGGGCGGCGGCAGTGGGCATCGCCCTCGTCGGGACGGTGTTCGCCATCGGCTTCTTCCTCGCCGGGCTGGAGCGGGTGGGGGCGGTGCGCGCCTCGGTCTACTCGTCGGTGGAGCCGGTCTTCACGCTCGGGCTGGCGGCGGTCTTCCTGGGCGAGGCGGTGACGCCGCTGCGGGTCGCCGGTGGCGCCCTCATCATCCTCGCGGTCATCCTGCTCGCGCGCGCCGACGGCCGGACCTGATCAGGCAGGCCGCAGCGCCCACTTCCGCCAGCCGTGGCGGCCGGGTAGCATTGCCGGCATGTCCCGCCGCTTCTCCGAGCTCCTGGCCCAGCTGCCCCCGTCCGGCCCGGCGCGCGCCGCCGTCGTCGCTTCGCTCGTCCTGGGGGGCATCATCGCGGCGAGCCTCACCGTCCTCATCGGCATCTTCCTCTTCACCGCCTACGGCTCGCCCTAGCCCTCCCGCGGGAGCACACTGCCGCTATCGCTGCGCCAACTGACCCGCTTCGCGTGACGGCGGCGTGACTTCACCCACCGGTCGCCCGCTCGCTCGCCCGGCCGAACGGCCAAGCGGCGGAAACTGCGGGTAAACGCCGTCTGCGCACAGAAGCGTAGGCTGGCACTCTCCTCGCACACTTCTCGCCCGACTTCGGCCAGGAGGCCGCGGCGGGGTGAGGGGCGCGCCGGTGAAACGGTTGTTGACGGGGGCAGAGGCGATTGCGCGGGGCGCGAGCGAGCACGGCGTGGGGCTCGTCACGGGCCGCGCCGCCTCGCCGCCGCTCACTGCGCTCCTCGAGGCAGCGGCCTGTGAAGGGCTCCGCACGGAGCACGCCCCCTCGGAGCGCGTGGCGCTGCAGCTCGCCGCCGGCGCGAGCCTGGCGGGTGGCCGGGCCGTCGCGATGCTCGGCAACCTCGAAGGGGCGGCCGACGTCCTCCATGCGCTCGCGACGAGCGGCGCCACGGGCGGCCTCGTGGCGCTGGCGGTGGACGACCCCGCCCTGGCCCTCGCGGCCGTGAAGGGCGACGCGCGCTCCCTCGCGCGCGCGCTCGACCTGCCGGTGGTGGAGCCCTCCGACGCGCGCGAGTGCCGCACGCACCTCGCGGCCGCGCTCGACCTCTCCGAGCGCTGGGGGACGCCGGTCGTCCTGCGCCTCACCGCG
>DASPZP010000363.1:0-7053 GCA_035636195.1 Anaeromyxobacteraceae bacterium | reverse complement strand
CCCCCGACGTGGGCGGCGAGCTGGAGCTGGCCACGCGGCTCGGTCACGCCCGGCAGGAGCCCACCCAGCAGGCGCAGATCGACCGAGCCGCGCGCCTCGAGCCCGAGCGCGCCGTCCGGCTCGCGCGCGCCCTCGAGCTCGAGCTCCGTGTTGGCGCCGCGCAGCGCGAGGCCCCGCAGGAGCACGCGACGTCCCTCCAGGGCGAGCAGCACCGGCCCGGTGCTCGCCACCTGAAACTCTCCGTAGCCGCCGTGGATGTCGTCGAGCCGGAGCTGCGCCGCCGCGCCGGCCACGTCGCGCAGGCTGCCTCGCGCCGACGCCGTGCCGCTCACCGCGGCATGCATCCCGGCCGGCGGCCCGCCCGGCACGACGCGGAAGGCGTCCCGCAGTGCGAGGGTGGCGCTCGCCTGGAAGGGCGCGTCGCCGTCCGTGCGGGCGGTGCCGCTCACCTCGACTCCTTCGCCCCGCACCTCCGCCGTGAGCTGCGCTCCCTGCAGCGTCCCGTGCAGCTCGACCGGGCCGAGCGGGACCTCCGCCACCTCGACGCGCTCCGCGCGCGCGCGCAGCTCGACACGCGGCAGCTCGAACGACCCGCCCACGGTCGCGCTCGCGTCGGCGGTCCCCTGCCACCCGGCGCCGGGGAGCCCGAGGTCCGAGAGGCGGACCTTCCCCGCCGCCGCCTGGAACTCCCACGGGAAGGGCGGCGCGAAGCCGATCCGGCCGCTGCCGTGCGCCTCGCCCCCGCCGCGGCGCAGCCGGGCGTCGTCGAACACCGCCAGCGCCCCGCGCTCGACCCGCCCCGCCGCGCGGCCGCCGTCGAAGGCGCGCCCGAAGAGCTCGCCCCCTCCCAGCTCGGCCTCGAAGGCCGCGTCGAGGGCCGCCGCGGGCCCGCGCGCGCTGCCGCGCAACGAGACCTGGGCGTCGAGCGCGTCGCGGGCGTGGACGGCCGTCGGCAGCCAGGGCATGACCGCCTCGAAGAGATCGCGCAGCCGCCCGGTCGCCGTGTAGCGCGCGTCGCGCACCAGCACCGGATCGTGGCCGAGATCCACCACCGCCTCACCCTGGTAGCGCGTCGCGCCGCGCCGTCCCTCCACACCCTCCACCCGCAGCACGAAGTCGTCGTAACTCAGGGTAGCGGTGGCCTGGCCGAGGTCGAGCTGGAGGAAGCGCAGCTCCTCCAGCGCCACCCGCCCCTCGACGTGCGGGTTGCCGTACGGGGCGGCGCGGATGGCGACGCCCTCGAGCGTTCCCACGCCGCCCACCGGGACCGGGCCCAGGTGGCGAAGCTCGGACAGGTCCACCTGCCCCTCGGCGGCGAGCGCGAATCCGCGGAGCCCGTCGAAGTGGAGGACCCCGCGCGTGGTCACGTCGCCGCGCCCGGCGCGTACCCTCCCCTCGGTCACGTGCACGCCTTCACCGTCGATGCGCACCTCGCCCTCGACGCGCGCGCGCGGCAGGTCGAGGAAGGTCGCCTCGCCGGGTCGCCAGCGGTCCCAGCGGTGGTCGAGGACGCGGAAGTCGGCCACCTCCAGCGCGGCGCCGCCGGCGAGCTGCAGCGGCCAGGCGCTGCCACTCACGCGGGTGCGCCCGCGCAGCCGCGCCATCACCCAGGCGCCGGGGAGCTGCAGGCGCTCCAGCACCTCGCCCAGCTCCACGTCCTCCAGCTCCGCCTCGGCGTCGAGCGCGAACGGCCGGGTGAGCCCGAGGGTGCCGTGGGCGATCACCCGGCCGCCGCGGGTGGGCAGCTCGAGGCGCGTGATGCGCAGCAGGCGACCGGCCATCCGCACGTCCGCCACCGCATCCCCCGGCCGCCACCCGCCGAGCTCGGCGCGCTCGAGCCGCAACTGCGCCGCCACCTCGGGCGCGGCCGCCGGCCCGCGGATCTCCGCGTCCACCGCCAGGCGCCCGGTCGACGGCACCGGCGCGCCCGCCAGCGCCAGCACGGCCGGGAGCTCCCCCTCCAGCGAGGCAGCCAGGTCGAGCCGCGGTTGGCACAGGTCGTCGATGGCACCAGCCGCCGAGAGCGTGGCGCCGGGGAGCTCGACCGTCGCGAGGTGCAGGTCGAGCCGCGACAGATCGAGCACCAGCTCGGCGTCGACGCGCGCCTGCGTCACCTCGACGTGACTTTCGCCCCGCGTGAAGCGTACCCCCGCCACGGAGAGGGTGAGCTCGGCGCGCCGCGACGCGCCGGGGCGGGCCAGCGCCACGAGCCGGCTCCGACGGGTGGCGGGGCCGGTGACCACCCCGAGCCGCGCGATCTCGAGACGCGCGCCGCCGGGCAGCGTCAGATCGACGGCGCCGTCCTCCACGGTCAGGCGCCGCACCTCGAGCTGCCGTAGCGCGGGCGGCGGGCACCTGGCCACGGAGTCCGCGGCGCTCGCCGGCCAGCTGCCGCGCAGCCGCGGCCTGAGCACCGTCAGCTCCTCCAGGGCGAGCCGCCTCCCCAGCACCTGCCAGGGCGCGAGCCGCAAGCGGACCGCCTCGGCCGTGAAGAGTGGTGCGCCGGCGGGGCCGATCTCCAGCGCGCGCGTGGTGACCGCCAGGGCGAAGGGCTCGACCGCACAGGAGCCGGCCGCCACGCGCTGCCCGGTGGCCTGCGAGGCGCGCGCGGCGGCGAGCGCGCACAGCCGTTCACCCGCCCACGCCGAGCGCAGGAGGAGGAGGCCGGCCGACCCCAGGGCCAGCACGGTCGCCACGAAGGCGAGCGCGACCTTCCGCTTCACGTGGGCGATCATGCCGGGGTTCCGGCGCGGCTCCAAGCGCGCTACTTCGACAAAGATTCGAGGTAGCGGTCGATCTCGTCGAGATCGATGCGGTCGCCGGCCAGCGCGCCGACCGGGGCGGGGCCGATCCCGTCGTCGGCCTTGCCGGCGGCGAGCGCGAGATCCTTGGCGATCCGCTCCACCAGCGGCGCGTCGAGGTCGGGCGCCTTGACCAGGAACCCCTCGAAGAGCGCGTTGTCGCAGAGGGTGTTGATGATGCGGGGCGTGCCGTGGCTGAAGCGGTGCACGACCGAGATGGCCTCGGGCGTGAAGGGTACGCGCGGCGCCCCGGCCAGCCGCAACCGGTGCCGGATGTAGGCCTCCGTCGACTCCTCGGTCAGCGGCTCCAGGCGATAGCGGAGCGCCACCCGTTGCGCGAGCGGGGGATCGAGCTTCAGGTTCTCCTCGATCTCGGGCAGCCCGAAGAAGACGAAGGACAGGAGCTTGCGCTCCGGGACCTCGAGGTTCAGCAGGCCCCGGAACTCTTCCATGATCTCGCGCGTGGCGAGCATCTGGGCCTCGTCGATGAGGACCACGGCCTTCTTGCCCGCCTCGTGGATCCGGATGAGGCGCTGGTAGAGCTGCGAGAGCAGCGGCAGCTTCTCGTCGGCCGGGTTCTCGACCCCGAGCTGGAGCGCGATCCGGCGCAGCAGCCACTCGGCGGTGATGCCGGAGTGGACGATGACGAGCAGCGCGGCCTCGTACTCGTCCTCGGGCAGGTTGTCGAGCAGGCGGCGCGCCAGCGTCGTCTTGCCCGCCCCGATGTCGCCCACCAGCAGCGCGAGCCCCTTCATCTGTCCGACCGCGTGCATGAGGCGCATGAGCGCCTGCGCGTGCTGGGCGGACGAGTAGTAGAAGCGCGACACCGGCGCGTTCGAGAACGGCTCCTGCGACAGCTCGTAGAATTCCAGGTAGCTCATGTCAGGGGGCGTGCCGCCCCGCCCCCTCCCGATCGTGCACGATGGTCTCAGACATAGCCGATGTTCTTCTTCGGGCCGGGGGCGCTGCCGGCGGCGGGGGCGACCGCGGCGCCGAGCCGGGCCGACATGGCCTGGGCGTCGCGGTAGGACGGGTCGATCTTGAGGACCTTCTGCAGGAACTGCTGCGCGCTGGCGCGATCGCCGCTCGCCTCGTAGGCGCCGGCGATCTCGTAGTGCAGGGCGCGGGCGGCGTCGGTGGTGAGGTGGTCGGCGTGGAGCGCGCGCTGATAGGCCTGCACCGCCCCGGCCGCGTCGCCCTTCTCCATCAGGCAAACGGCGATCATGCTCAGGCAGTCGACCTCCTTCTTGCGGCCCTTCCCGGCCAGCGCCACCTCGAACTCGTGCAGCGCGTCGTCGAGCAGCCCCATCTCCTTGTAGGCGATGCCGAGGTCGTAGTGCGTATCGGCGTCCTCGGGCTTCACCGTCTGTGCGACGCCCTTCTTGAACTGGTCGAAGATGTCCTCGACCGTGTACTGGAACTCCTCGTCGGCGGCGGGAGTGGCCGGCGCCGCGCCCAGCTCCTCCGCCAGCTCGCGGGCGATGTCGAAGCTCTCGTCGGCGATGGCCGCCGCCGCGCTGGGCGCGGGCGCCGCCGGAGCGGGCGCGGCCGTCTCGGCCGCGCGCTCCAGCGCGGCCCGGCATGCGGCGACGCGCGCATCGCCCGGGTGCGCAGCCTCGAGCGCCTGCAGCGCCTCGCGCGCCTCGCCGAGCAGGCCCTGCTGCACGAAGAACTCGACCTCCTCCAGCTCCTCGGGATCGGCCCGCGGGGCAGGCGGCGGAGGCGGAGGCGGAGGCGCCACCACGAGCGCCGGCGGGGGCGGCCGCTGCGCCGAGACCGCGCGCGCGGCGGCGGGCCGGATGGGCGCGGGAGGCGGAGCGGCGCGGGGAATCGGCGGGAGTGGAGCGGCCACCCGCGGCGCGGCGACCGGCGGGACCCGCACCGGCACCTGCACGGGCACGGCGACGACCGGCGGTGCGGCGATCGGCGCCGGATCGTCCTCCAGCATCACCGCTTCATCGTCGATCGAGATCGGCTCGTCGTCGTCGACGAGGTCGTCGCCCGGCGCGACCGCCGCGTGGAGCGCCAGGGCGTCCGCCCCCTCCTCGGCGCCGGGTGGCTCGACCTCCAGCACGAGGTCCTCCCCGTCGTCGAGCACGAGCTCTTCCTCGGCGACCGGGGTGGGCGCGGCGAGCTGCTCTTCCAGCGCCAGGGTGGGGTGGCCGGGGGCGAGCTCGCGCAGCTGCGTCAGCGCGGCGAGTGCGCGGTCGCGGAGGCCACGCCCCATCGCGAGCCGGGCCACGCGGGCGGCCTCCTCGGCCGCGCCGGCGGCGTCGCCGCGGGCGACGCGTAGCTTGAGCGCCTTTTCGCGGGCGTCGAGGTGCTCGGGATCGATCGCGAAGACCTTCTGCAGGTGATCGAGCGCCTTGTCGTGCAGCCCGTACTTCACGTAGACGTCGGTCTCGGTGAGCAGCTTCGGGATCGCCTGCGGGCCGAGCGCCGAGGCGCCTGCCGCCGCCGTCGCAGCGGCCGCCGTGGCGGGGCGCGCCGGGGAGCCGGGCGCCGGCGCGGACCGCGGCACCGCGGGGCCTGGCGATGGGGTGGGCCGAGCGCCGCCGCAGGCCTGGAGCGCCTCCGCGTCCGCCGGAGCGACGTCGAGCACCTTGCGCCAGGTGGCGCGCGCCTCGTCGGCGCGGCCCTTCTCGGCCTGGAGATGCGCCAGCTCCTTGTAGACGGAGACGGTCTTCTGCAGCTGCCCCAGCTCCTGGAAGGCCTGGGCGAGCAGGGTCAGCGTCTCGAGGTCCTTCGGGTCGGCCTTGAAGCAGAGCTGGAGCTTGGCGAGCGCCCGCTTCGTGTCGCCGCGCGCGAGGTGCAGGTGGGCGAGCTCGCGCGTGAGCGCCACGTCGTCCGGCGCCAGGAAGGCGATCCGCTCCGCGACCTTGACGTACTCGTCGGCCCGGTTGAGGCGGCGCAGCTGCTCGGCCGCGCGCCGGAGGTGCTCCAGCGCCAGCTTGGGCTGGCTCTGCTTCGCGTACAGCTCGCCGAGCTTCACCGCCGAGGCGACGTTCTCCGGCTCGAGCTCGACCATCCGGCGGAGCACGTCGAGGAGCTTCCCCTGATCGCCGGCCTTCTCCGCGGCAGCGGCGACGAGCTGCAGCTGCCCCATGGCATCCGACAGGATGCCGAGCTGCTGGTAGAGCGCGGCGAGCCGCTCGTTCACCCGCACGTCGTCGGGCGCGAGCTTCATCATCTGCTTGTAGACGGCCACTGCCTTGAGGAAGAAGCCCTGCTCGCCGTAGGCATCGGCCACGCGGCTGAAGGTCTCGGCAGCGGCGGCGTTGTCGCCCTTCTTCTGCTGCAGCTCGCCGACCTTGAGCAGGACGCGGACGTCCTTCGCATCCTCGGCCAGGATCTTCTCGTAGGCCTTGATGGCCTTGTCGAACTGGCCTTTCTGGACGAGCTTGGTCGCCTCGGCGGTGACTTTGGTCTTGTCGACAGCCATCGGGGCCGGGGCAGGTCTCTCGCGGTGGTTGTCCCGTCGCCCCGGCAAGCGCGCCGGCGCGCTCGCGAGAGGGGGGTCGAGGTGCGGAAAGGGTAGTGGAACCCGACCGGGCGGTCAAGGTGACGACGCCCCGATCCTGCCGGGAGTTACGCGCACTTACATCGTCCCCCGGGTCCGTCGAGGGAACCCGGTCAGGCGCTGGATGCCTTGACCGGAACGGCCGCCTTCCCCTCGGTCAGGATCTGGTCCACGAGCCGGGTGTCGTACTTCCCCGCCGTGAAGCGCCGATCGGCCAGCACCCGCCGCAAAAAGGGGATGTTGGTCTTGATCCCCTCGATCACGTACTCGTCGAGGGCCCGCCGGGCCCGAGACAGCGCCACCTCGCGCGAGTCACCCCAGCAGATGAGCTTCGCCACCAGCGAGTCGTAGTACGGCTGGACCCGGTAGTGCTCGAAGGCCATCGTGTCGACGCGCACGCCATAGCCGCCCGGCTGGTGGTAACCGGTGATGTTGCCGGGCGAGGGGGCGAAGGTGATCGGATCCTCGGCGTTGACGCGGCACTCGATGGCGTGGAACTTCGGCGTCACCTGCTCCTGGGAGAGGGGCATCCGCTCGCCCGCGGCGAGGCGGATCTGGAGCCGCACCAGGTCGAGCCCGTACACCTGCTCGGTCACCGGGTGCTCCACCTGGATGCGGGTGTTCATCTCCATGAAGTAGTAGCGGCCCTGCTCGTCCAGGAGGAACTCGATCGTGCCGACGTTGTTGTAGCCGATCGACTTCATGGCCTTGAGGCCCACCTGGCCCATCTCG
>DASPZP010000362.1:0-15547 GCA_035636195.1 Anaeromyxobacteraceae bacterium | reverse complement strand
GTGGCGGTGAGACCGGCCACGCCGACCTCGGAGAGCGCCTGCTTCACCTCATCCAGCTTGAAAGGCTTGATGATGGCTTCGACCTTCTTCACGTCCCACCTCGCCTCGTCGATGTGAAATGCCTCTGCGGCCTACGGCTGCTCGATTCGTAGGCGCGGCCTCGCCCGCGATCCGTACACCTTTCCGCGTCCTGCGGCCAGTCGATCGGTGAAGAGGGCAATCCGGCCACTCCGGCTGCAACCGATGGGCCACGCGCGCTACATTCGGCGGCCGTGCATCTCGCCCATCTCCTCCTGGCGGTCGTCGGACTCGCGTTCGCCACCTGGGCGCACTACGCGTTCTGGTCGTGGCGCTACCGGGCCCCGCCCGACGAGGACGAGCTCCTCTTCGCCGAGACCTCCGACGGCTGGAGGATCGCCCTCGGGCGGCGCCGCCCGCGCGGTCCGGCCCGCGGCGTCCCCGTCCTGCTCGTGCACGGCATCGCCGCAAACCGGGGGAGCCTCGACTTCGGGCTCGACCGCTGGTCGCTCGCGGCCCACCTCTCACGGGCCGGCTTCGACTGCTTCGCGCTCGACCTGCGAGGTCACGGGGCGGCTCGCCCCGGCCGCCCGGGCGCACCGCGCAGCTGGTCATTCGACGATTACCTGCGAGAGGACGTCCCGGCGGCGCTCGACGCGGTGCGCGCCGCCACGGGCGCCTCGCAGGTCGCCTGGGTCGGCCACAGCCAGGGTGGGCTCCTCGGCATGGCCGCCTGCGCGGCCTATCCGGCGCGGGTGGCGGCGCTCGTCTCGATCGCGGCGCCGGCCTTCTTCGACGTGCAGAACCCGCTGAAGCTGCTCACGCGCCTCGGGTTCCTGGTGAGCGGGCGCTGGAACAAGTTCCTCGCCAGGACGCTGGCGCCGTGGTCGGGGTACTGGCATCCCCCGGTGAGCCAGATCGCCGTCAACGGCTACAACGTCACGCGCCCGGTGCTCCGGCGCGTGCTCGTGAACGTGGTGGAGAACATCTCGCCGGGAGTCTTGCGGCAGTTCGGGCACTGGATCGCGACCGACACGTTCGCCGCCGCGGACGGCGCCGTCGACTACCGCGCCGGCTTGCGAGGTTGCCGGCAGCCGGCCCTCTTCGTCGCGGCCGAGGCCGATCGCATCGCGCCGCCGTCGGTCGTGGCGCGTTCGGCCGCGGCCTGGGGTGGCCCGAACGAGCTCCTCCGCATCGGCATCGCCGGCGAGGCCTGCTGCGACTACGGCCATTCCGACCTGCTCTTCGGGACGAACGCGCCGGAGGAGGTCTTTCCGCGCCTGAGCGCCTGGCTCGTCCGGACCTGCGGCGGGGGATGAACCCCCGCCCTACGTCGTGCTGCGGCGGGGGATGAACCCCCGCCCTACGTCGTGCTGCGGCGGGGGATGAACCCCCGCCCTACGTCGTGCTGTAGGGCGGGGGCTTGTCCCCCGCCGCCTCAGCTCCGCTCGCGCACCGCGAGGACCCGCGCCTCGTGCTCCGAGGCGACGTAGGCCTCGAAGGCCGCCGACGGCACCGGGACCGAGAACACGCTCGCCGTCAGCTCGCCGCCGAGATCGAGCGCTTGCTCGACGCCCGGCGTGACGACGACGTCGCCGCGCGAATGCACTCCGGTCCGGGGCAAGGCGAGCTCATAGGAGAGGGCGAGGTCTCCCGACGCCTCGCGCTGCGCGACCACCCGCAACAGGACCCGGATGTGCCAGGGCTGCTCTGGATCGCGAAGCTCGAGCTGTGCGGCCTTCCCGGGAGCCGCGATGAGGCGCGGCCGCGCCACGAGCTCACCGGCGGCGTCTCTGACCTCCAGCGCGATGAGGTCTCCGACCGACCCCTCTTCCTCCGCCGCCAGGTGTCGGTCGATGGCGCGCTTCGCCTGGACTGCCACCTCGGCCGAGCTGCCGCCGAAGAGGAAGGCGAACATGATGACGACGGCGGCGCGGGCGCGCTTCATGGACGTCTCCGGGAGAGAAGGGCGGGAGCCTACCAGGATTGCAAGGTAAGTGCCGCGGCTTATTCCCGGTTTTTCGCGGTTGCCCGGCCGCCTGCTCAGCGGGCTGCGTGGCGGGCGTGCCACACCTGGTCGCTGCGCGTCACACTCCCCTCGCGTTCCAGCTTCTCGAGAGAGGCGAGGCAGCTCCGCGCCGCGACCGGGTGGAGGAAGCCTGGCGTGTCGGCATAGGCGCGCGCGGTGACCTGTTCGAGCGTCCCCGCCTCGGCAGCCGCCTCGAGCACCTTCGCCTCCCGCTCGCTCCGGTGGCGGAGGTACTCCTCAAGCTTCGCCACTGCCCCCTGCGTCGGCGGCCCGTGGGCCGGGTAGAGCGTGCGTGGTCCCAGGGCGGAGAGCCGCTCGAGCGAGGCGAGGTACTCCTCCATGTTCCCGTCGGGCGGGTCGATGACGATGGTGGAGAGCGTCGAGATCATGTCGCCGGTGATGAGGGCGCCCGTGCGCTCGTCGTGGAAGGCGACGTGGCCGCGCGCATGTCCGGGGGTGTGGAGGACGCGCCAGCGCCCGGCGAGGAGCTCGCCGTCGGCGAGCGGCTCGACCTCTCCGACTTCGCGCGGGAGCCGCGCCGCGGCATCGGGATGCGCCCGCAGCACGACCGCGTGGCGGGCCCGCAGCGCCGCCACGCCGCCGACGTGGTCGGCATGGGCGTGGGTGAGCCAGATCTCCGCCGGCGCGAGCCCGTCCTCCGCCAGATCGCCGAGCACGCGCTCGAGGAAGGCCTGCTCCTCCGGCCAGGGAGAGCCCGGATCGACCACCGCCAGCGCGCCGCCGCCGAGGTCGGGTAGCCACGAGCTCGTGTGCGTGGCGGGGAAGAGCGTGGGGGTGCGGAGGGAGGCGAGGAAGAGCCCGCGCTGGAACTCGATCCGGCGCGTGATGAAGCCCTCGCTGGCGGGCGGCGCGCGCAGCCGGTCGAGACAGGCCGGCGGCGCCGCGCCGGCGAGGCACTGGACCCCCCACAGGTTGGGTGGATGGAGCAGCACCTCGCCCCGCTCCCAGCGGAGGAGGGCGTCCTCGGCGAGGATCCACTCGCCGCTCTCGAGCTCGCCCGGCCAGACGGCCGCCGCCTCGCCCTCGGGGAGGTGGGCGAGGAAGACATGCGCGTCGTAGCGGACCGGGAACTGGACCGGCGTCACCCAGCGCCCGGCTTCCTGGAGCGCGGCGCCGTCCGGGACGAGGCCGTGGTGCGCCAGGAACGCGCCCAGGTGGAGGCTTCCGTCGAGGAGCGCCTTCCGGCCGGCGTCACGTTCACCGGTGGTTGGATGCCTCGTCGCCGCCTCATCGTCCTTCGGCGGGGGATGAACCCCCGCCCTACTTCGTGCACCCGTAGGGCGGGGGCTTGTCCCCCGCCGCCCGTCGACCGCCAACAGAACCCCCGTCTCCTCGAAGATCTCGCGCACGGCGCAGGCACGCAGCGCCGCCGCCTCCCCGGAGAAGCCTGGCACGGTCACCGCGCGGTCCTGCTCGTCGAGCCGCCCGCCCGGGAAGGCGTAGAAGCCGCCCGCGAAGCGGAGCGCGCTGCCGCGCTTCACCCAGAAGAGCTCCCGTCCGCGCGGCCCTTCGCGCCACAGGATGACCGCCGAGGCGGTGCGCGGCGCGCTGGGCGGCGGTGGCTCCGGCAGGCCGGGGAAGGCTTCACTCATTGATCGTCTCGCCCTTCGACTACGGCCCGCGCCGCGGGCCTACGCTCAGGGCGTGCGGGACTGCTCTTCCGCTCGTCCTGAGCGTAGCGAAGCGGAGTCGAAGGACGAGCGCTCAGCACGGGATCCTGACGATCTCCTGCTGCACCTTCGAGAACACCTGCGGACCCTCCGCCGTGAGCACGCAGTCGATCTCGGTCCTGACGCCCAGCCCCTCCTCCGGCAGGTAGATGCCGGGCTCGATGGAGAAGGCGAGGCCGGGGATGAGCTGGCGCGTGTCGTGCGTCTCGAGGTCGTCGAGGTTCGCCCCGTCCCCGTGGACGCGCACGCCGATGGAGTGGCCGGTGCGGTGGATGAAGCGCTCGCCGTAGCCCTTCCCGGCGATGTGGTCGCGCACCACCCGGTCGACCTGCCAGCCCTGCAGCGTGCGCTCCTCGGCGAAGGCCTGCTTCACCGCCGCCAGCCCGGCGTCGCGGGCGTCGGCGGCGACCCGGAAGATCTCCTCCGCCTTGGCCGGGGGAGTCTCGCCGCAGAAGCCGACCCAGGTGATGTCGGCGTAGACGTCGTGCGGCCCGCGCCCCCGCGCCCACAGGTCGATGAGGACGA
Organism: Anaeromyxobacteraceae bacterium; assembly: GCA_035636195.1. Classification (GTDB taxonomy): domain Bacteria; phylum Myxococcota; class Myxococcia; order Myxococcales; family Anaeromyxobacteraceae; genus Anaeromyxobacter_A. The sequence goes on along the minus strand of DASPZP010000362.1, from coordinate 11,284 downwards.
GGTCGCCCTTGCGGATGCGGGTGGAGGTCTTCTCCGACGGGTCATAGTGCGGATCCCCGGCGTGCGCGTTCACCGCCACGATGGGCGGGTGATCGCACTCGAGGTTCGAGCGCGAGAACTCGCCGGTGAGGAAGCGCTGGATGGAGGTCTCGGTCACCTCCACCCCGCGCCGGAGCGCGATCCCGATCTGCTCGAAGGCGGAGTCCTTGGCGTCGTCGATGGCGCGCAGCGCGCGCACGTGGCTCGCGAGCTGGTGCGGCGTCCAGCGGCAGAGGAAGCGCTGCACGAGCTCGGCCGAGGAGACCACCTCGGCCCCCATCGCCCGAATGAGCTCGAGCGTGCCGGCGTCGACGCGCGACAGGTACGGGATGGCGCCGTTCGGGTAGTACTCCATGGCGAGCCGCCGCCCGCGCGACCGCGCCAGCAGGCGCTCCAGCTCGACCTGGAAGCCGGTCCAGGAGGTGTAGCTGCGCCGCTCGCCCACCACCTCGCGCGGGAACGAGCCGAGCTCGATGGCGTGGACCAGCACCGCCGGCTCGCCCTCGGCCGGCACGAGGTAGCACCAGCGGCGGGTGAGCATGTGGCCGTCGAGGCCGAGCGCCGTGATCGCGGTCGGGTTCTGGCCGTGGAAGTCGTAGAGGAGCCAGCCGTCGAGGTCGAGCTCGCGGAGCGTCTTCTGCAGGGCGGGGATGTCCATCGCTACTCCTCCACGTCCTTCTCCACCTTGTGCGGGATCTGGTGCAGCCGGATGGAGTTCGTCGCGCCGGGCACCCCGAGCGGCGACCCGAAGACGACCACCACCCGGTCGCCGGCCTGCGCCAGCTCGTCGGTGAGCAGCCGGTCCGACACCATCTCGCACATGAGGTCGGCGTTGCGGATCGGCTCCATCACCTTCGGCACCACCCCCCAGTACAGGGCGCTGCGGCGGCGGATGGACTGGTCGGGCGAGAACGCGATCACCGGCACCGTCGGGCGGTGGTGGGCGAGGAGCCGGGCGGTGGTGCCGGAGAGCGTGAAGCAGACGATGGCGACCGCCTGCGCCTCGTGCGCGGCGCGCACCGCCGCCCCCGCCACCACCGCGTTGAACGGCGCCGGGCCGCTCCACACGTCGGGGGCGGAGACCTTGCCCAGCTGCAGGTGGCGCTCGGCCTCCCGCACGATGCGGTCCATCATCTGCACGGCGAGGAGCGGGTAGCGGCCGGAGGCCGATTCCGCCGACAGCATGACCGCGTCGGCGCCGTCCCAGATGGCGTTCGCCACGTCGCTCGCCTCGGCGCGGGTGGGGCGCGGGTGCTCGATCATGGACTCGAGCATCTGGGTGGCCACGATGACCGGCTTCCCCGCGGCGTTGGACTTGATCAGGATGGCCTTCTGGATGCTGGGCACGCGCTCCGGCTGGATCTCCACCCCGAGGTCGCCGCGCGCCACCATGATCCCGTCGGCGGCGGCGATGATCCCGTCGATGGAGTCGATGGCCTCCGGCTTCTCGATCTTGGCGATGATCGGCACCACCCGCCCGAAGCGCTCCATCTCGGCGCGGCAGAGGCCCACGTCCTGCGGCGTGCGCACGAACGAGAGCGCGACGTAGTCCACGCCGTGGGCCAGGCCGAAGGCGAGGTCGCGCCGGTCCTTCTCGCTCATCACCTCCGCGCGCAGCGCCACCCCGGGCAGGTTGATGCCCTTGTGCTCCTTGAGGACGCCGCCCTCGACCACCTCGCACCGCGCACGCACCCCGTCGGTCGCGAGCACGCGCAGCTCGAGGAGGCCGTCGTCCACGAGCAACCGGTCGCCGGGGCGGACGTCCTCCGCCAGGTGCCGGTAGGTGGTGGAGACGAGCTTCTCGTCGCCCGGGAAGTCCCCCTCGGTGGTGATGACCGTCTCCTGGCCGGCCTCGAGCAGCACCCCCACCTTGCCCGCCTTGAGCGCCCCGGTCCGGATCTTCGGCCCCTGCAGGTCCTGCAGGACCGCCACCGCCTTCACCAGCCGGCGCGAGGCGGCGCGGAGCCGATCCAGCACGTCCGCGTGGTCCTCCAGCCGGCCATGGGAGAAGTTGAGCCGCGCCACGTCGACGCCGGCCGCGAGCAGCCTCTGGATGGTCTCCGGGTCCGAGCTGGCGGGGCCCAGCGTGGCGACGATCTTGGCGCGGCGCATCGGGTCAGCCGTCTCTTAGGACGACCGCCATCGCGGGGCAACCGCGACCGCGATATGACGAAGGCGATGAAGCTGCCCCGTTCGTTCTACGCCCGCGCCGCGCCCGAGGTGGCGCGCGCGCTGCTCGGCAAGATCATCGTCCACCAGGACGGCGCCGCGCGCCGCGCCGCCCGGGTCGTGGAGACGGAGGCCTACCACGGGGCGGACGACGAGGCTTCGCACGCCCGCTTTGGGCCGACCCCGCGGGCCGCGATCATGTTCGGCCCGCCGGGCATGGCCTACGTCTATGTCGTCTACGGGATCTCGCATTGCGTGAACGTCATCACCGGGGACGACGGCGAGCCCTCCGCCATCCTGATCCGGGCCGCCGAACCGCTCGACGGTTGCCTGCACGCCACCACCGGTCCCGGCAACCTCGCCCGGGCGCTCGGCATCCGCCGCCCGACCCACAACGGCCTCGACCTGACGGGTGAGGTGCTCTTCTTCGAGGACGCGCCGGCGCCGTCGGAGCGCGTCGTGTCGGCACCTCGGGTGAATGTCGCCTACGCCGGCCGCTGGGCCGCGAAGAGGTGGCGCTTCGCCCTCGCGGGGAATCCGCTGGTCTCGCGGCCTCGGCCAGGCGGACGGTGACGACCCCCACCCGCGACAGCAGTCCGTCCGCCCTGAGCGTAGCGCCACCGCAGGTGGCGCGTAGTCGAAGGGCCCCGACCTCGACGCCACGGCACGCCCGCAGCTATGGTCCCGTTCGTGCTCCACCTCGCCGGCCAGGACAGCCGAGGGCTCGCGCGCGCGCTCGGCGTCGAGCTCGCGGACGCGCGGCGCATCCTCGGCGCGGTGGTCGGGCGCGGGCGCCCGCTGCGCGAGGCGCGCAACGTGCGGCGGGTGGTGCTCGACCTCGCCGAGGAGCGCTGCTCCCAGGCGCGGATCGAGCAGGTCGAGGTGGCCGACGCCGCCGACGGCTTCCGCAAGTACCTCTTCCAGCTCCCCGACAGGGCGCGGGTGGAGGCGGTCCGCATCCCGCTCTTCGACACGCACCACACGCTCTGCCTCTCGTCTCAGGTGGGCTGCGCGCTCGGCTGCGCCTTCTGCGCCACCGGCCGCCTCGGCCTCACTCGCAACCTCGCCGCCTGGGAGATCGTGGCCCAGTTCCTCGAGGTGCGCGCCGACAGCACCCGTCCCATCACCGGCGTCGTCTTCATGGGGCAGGGGGAGCCCTTCCACAACTACGAGGCGGTGCTCCAGGCGGCCTACGTGCTGTGCGATCCGGCCGGCGCCCGCGTCGACCAGCGGCGCATCTCGATCTCCACCGCCGGCGTGGTGCCGATGATCCGCCGCTACACGGCGGAGGGGCACAAGTTCCGCCTGTGCGTGTCGCTCAACGCCGCCATCCCCGAGAAGCGTGCCCGCCTCATGCCGATCGAGAAGGGCTTCCCGCTCGGCGAGCTCGTCGACGCCGTGCGCGAGCACGCGGCGAGGCGCGGCCGGGTGACGCTGGAGTACGTCATGATGGCGGGCGTGAACGTGGGCGAGGAGGACGCCGCCGCGCTGGGGCGGCTCCTGGCGGGCTTCCCGGTCCGCCTCAACCCCATCGACGTGAACGACGCGACCGGCACCTTCCGCCCGCCGACCACCGACGAGTGGCGCGCGTTCCGGGACGCGCTGGCGCGCCACCTGCCCGGGCAGCCCATCGTCCGCCGCTATTCGGGCGGCAAGGAAGAGCACGCCGCGTGCGGGATGCTCTCGAGCCTCAGCCGGCCGCCGCCACGATCCACTGCGTGATCACCACCGCCGCCGCGGCGAAGATGGCCGCCATGGGGATGGTGAGCACCCAGGCCCAGACGATGCGGCCGGCGATGCCCCAGCGCACCGCTCGCGTCCCGCGCGTCGAGCCCACCCCGACGATGGCGCCGGTGATGGTGTGGGTGGTCGAGACCGGGATGCCCAGCTCGGCGAGCGCGAGGATGGTGACGCCGCCGCCCGTCTCCGCGCAGAAGCCGTGGATGGGCTGGAGCTTCGTGAGCTTGTTGCCCATCGTCTTCACGATGCGCCAGCCGCCGAAGAACGTCCCGAGCGCGATGGCGAGATGGCAGAGGAGGACCACCCAGATCGGCACGTGGAAGGGGCGGCCGGACCAGATCGTGCCGTAGAGCACGACCGCGATGATGCCCATCACCTTCTGGGCGTCGTTCGTGCCGTGGCTGTACGAGAAGATTCCGGCGGAGAGGAGCTGCAGCCGGCGGAACCAGCGATCGACGCGGGCCGGGGTCTGCTTCCGCACGAGCCAGCTCGCCGCCACCATCATCAACGAGCCGAGCACCATCCCGATGACCGGCGACAGCACGATGAAGAGGGCGATCTTGAGGATCCCGCTGCCGACCAGGCCCTGCATGCCGAGCGTGGGCAGGGTCGCGCCGACCATCCCGCCCGCCAGCGCGTGCGACGACGAGGAGGGGAGCCCCCACTTCCAGGTGAGGAGGTTCCACACGATGGCGCCGAAGAGGGAGGCGAAGATCACCGACAGCACGAGCGACGAGCCCTGGGCACGCAGGAGCTCGAAATGGATGATGCCCTTCCCCATCGTGTTCGCGACGTGGAGCTGGCCGCCCCAGAAGGCGGGCGCCGCCGCGACGAAGTTGAAGAAGGCCGCCCAGGCCACCGCCGTGACCGGCGTGAGGACGCGGGTGGAGACGACGGTCGCGATGGAGTTCGCCGCATCGTGAAAGCCGTTGATGAAGTCGAAGATGAGCGCGACGGCGATGAGGCCGATGACGGAGGCGAGGAGCATTGCGGGAGGGCGGGCGGGAGCTACGCGTGCTCGAGCACCACACCCTCGATCACGTTCGCGACGTCCTCGGCGCGGTCGATGCCGTCCTCGATGAGATCGAGGATCTCCTTCCACTTCATGACGAAGAGCGGATCGTGCCCTCCCTTGAACAGGTCGGCGATGGCGCGCCGGATGAGCGTGTCCGCCCGGTTCTCGCAGACGTTGACCTGCTTGCAGGCCTCGAGCACCTGGGCCGGGTTCTTGATGTCGCGCAGGCCGCGCAGCGCGGTCTGCATGGTCTCGGCGGCGGCCACCAGCACCGCGGCCAGCTCGCGGGCGTCGGGCAGCACCTCCGTGATGCCGTACAGGCCGAGGCGCTCGCTGGCGGCGTCGGTCAGGTCGAGCACGTCGTCGATGCGCGAGAGCAGCCGGTGGATCTCCGCCCGGTCGAAGGGCGTGATGAACTGTTGGTGAAGTCGGGAGAAGGCCCGGTGGGTGATGTCGTCACCCTTGTGCTCGACCTGCTTGATGGCCTCCACCTTGCGCGGCACGTCGGTGAAGTCCTCGAGGAGCGCCTTGAAGAGCCGGGCGCCCTCGACGGTCGCGGCGGCGAGCTTCTCGAAGTCGTCGAAGAAGTCGTCCGACCGCGGCATCAGCTTTTCGAGGAAGGACATGGCGCGCGGAAGATAGCGAATTCGCCGCACGAGTCCACCGTCCCGGGGCCGTCGGCTGGCCGTCCGATCGCTGGTGCGGCGAAATCTCCCGTCCTGGCGGGTACCTAGCCCTGAGCTGCCGGGCTACAGCGTGGACGGGTACCCGTCCGGCGCCAGCTCGGCGCTCTGGGCGCGCTGCCGCCAGGTCCGGCCGAGCGGCCTCGGCACCGGGGCGCGGCCGGGCGAGCGCTGCTTCTGGACCTCGCGCTGCACGAGGCGCCTCAGGCGCTGGGCGCAGTCGAGGAGGGCGGCGTGAAAGTCGTCGCGCACCGCTTCGACCCGCATCGTGCGGGAGTTCGGCATGCGGAAGGTGACCTTGCACGCCTGGTCCACTCCGCCCTTGCCCGGCTTCGTGTCCTCGACATGCACGGTGAGCTCGGTGGCGGGGCTGTCGTGCAGGCGCCTGAGTGGGGCGAGGAGGTGCTTCTCCAGGAAGACGGTGACGTCGCGGGGAGCGGCCAGGTGGTGGGCGTGGATGGAGACCTTCATGCCCTTCAAGTAGGGACGCTCCGGGGCGGGCGACAGGTATACCTTTGGTCTCCATGACCGAACGCCTGTACGAGACCGATCCCTACCTCGCCCGCTTCGAGGCGGAGGTGGTCGCGGAGCGGCGGCTCGGTGAGCGCCCGGCGGTGGTGCTCACCCGGACCGCCTTTTACCCGGAGGGCGGCGGACAGCCGTCCGATCGGGGGACCCTCGGGGGTGCCCGGGTGGTGGACGTGCAGCAGGTGGGCGGGGAGATCCTGCACGCCATCGAGGGCGCGCTCCCCGCCGGCCGCGTGGCGGGCGAGCTCGACTGGGCGCGCCGCTTCGATCACATGCAGCAACACCACGGCCAGCACCTCCTCTCCGCGATCTTCGAGAAGCGCTTCTCCGCGCAGACGGTCTCGTTCCACCTGGGCGAGCGCACCTGCTCCATCGACCTCGACCTCTCCGCCGACCGCCTGAAGCCGGCCGCGCTCGCGGAGGTGGAGCGCGCGGCGAACGAGGTGGTGTGGCGCGACCTGCCCATCGAGGCGCGCGAGCTGAAGCCGGAGGAGCTCGCGAGGCTGCCCTTGCGCAAGGAGCCGGTGAAGGGCTCGCGCGTCGTCACGGTGGAGGGCGTCGACCACAGCCCGTGCGGCGGCACGCACCCCCGCCGCACCGGCGAGGTGGGCGCCATCGCGGTGCTGGGCGCGCAGAAATGGGGGGCGGGCGCGCGGGTCGAGTTCGCCTGCGGCGGTCGGGTGCTGATGCTCCTCCGCGAGAGCGCCGAGCGCCTCGGCCAGGTGGCGGGCGCGCTGCGCTGCGCGCCGCCCGAGGCCCCGGAGGCGGCGGTGCGGCTGGCGGGAGAGGCGGTGGGTCGGAAGAAGGACGTGGAGCGGCTCACGGTCGCGCTCGCCACGGCCGAGGCCGAGCGGCTCGCGCCGCGCGGGAGCCTCGTCGTCGAGGAGCTCACCCCGCCCCCGGGCACCGAGGCCGCGGCGTGGCTCCGGGCCGTGGCGCAGGCGCTCGCGGGGCGCGATCGGCTGGCGCTCCTCGCCGCTCGCGGCGACGGCCGCGGTTACCTGTGCTTCGCGCGGGCGAAGGGCGCCGGGCCCGATCTGGGAGCCCTGCTCCGCGAGGCGGTGGCGACCCTCGGCGGCAAGGGCGGCGGGGCGCCCGAGCTCGCCCAGGGCGCCGGTCCGGCCGCAGAGAAGCTGCCGGAGGCGCTGGCGGGCGCACGGGCGAAGGTCGCGGCGGCCTGACCCCTCAGCCCCCCGTGTGCTCTCCGTCGTAGGGCGGGGGCTTGTCCCCCGCCGCCGGATCACCTCTCGAACAGCTCCTCCACCCTCACCACCTTCACGTCCTGCGGTCTGGCGAGGCCCAGGGGGAACCGTGCGATGACCTCGTCGGCGGCCAGCACGGCGGGCGGCTTCGGCCCGGCGTACGTCATGGGCGAGGGGTCGCCCCTGCGGAGCTCCGCCGCCAGCTCGGCCGCACCGTGGGTGGCGACAGCGATGCGGAGCCGCGCCGGATCGACGTGGCGCCGCAGCGCCGCGTTCACCTCCTCGAGCTTCAGCGCGCCGAGCCGAGCCCGCAGCGTCTCGAGCCACGGCCGCTCGAGCCCGTAGAAGCGATCGTCGAGGGCGTACCCGAGCTTGCGCGAGTCGGTCTGGTCGAAGGAGAGCGTGTAGCCGGCCAGGAACTGCTTCACGCGATCGAGCTCCTCCTGCGTGAGGCCCCGCTTCGCCCAGCGGTCGATCTCGTACAGCGCGGCGCGGATGGCGAACAGCCGGTGCTGCGGCTCGACCGGGCGGATCCACACCGTGAACTCCTGGTACGAGCGCGGGTGATTCACGGCCGGCAGCGCGCCCCCGGGCGCCTGGACGAAGTGCTCCGGGTAGGCGTAGTCGCCGTAATTGAGGCCGCGGATCTCGCGCAGCTCGTCGAACAGCCGGAACGCCGCCCCCTGCCGGTGCTCGCCCAGCGCGGAGACCGCCACCACCAGCGCCGGGAAGTCGGGATCGCCGCGGCGGACGTCCCAGGTGAAGCCCATCGAGATGGCGGTCGATGGGGTGGCCTTCTCGATGAGGAGGAAGCGCGGGGCGGCGGTGACGGGCGCGGGGAGGGTCGCGCGCGGCGAGCCGGCCGGCAGGCCCGACAGCTCCCGCGCCAGCCGCGCCGGCAGGTCGCCCTCGTACGCGCCCGCCGCGCCGACGGTGAGGCGAGCGAGCGTGAACACCCGCTTCCAGTGCGTCTGGATGTCCTCGGCGGTGATGCTCTTCAGGCCCTGCACGGTCCCGCCGACGAAGTGGCCGTACGGGTGTCCGCCGTAGAGCGCGAGCGCGAGCGCCTCCTTGCCCAGCTCCTCGTCGCTCTCGGCGCGGAGCCCGTTCACGATGGCGTCGATGGCGCGGCTCCTGAGCCGCTCCATCTCCCGCGGGTCGAAGCGCGGCCGGCGCAGCACGTCGACGAGGATGGGCAGGAATCGCTCCAGTGCATCCTTGGTGCAGCGCCCCGCGAAGACCGTGGTCTCCTCGTCGGTCACCGCCTCCAGCTCGGCCGCCATCGGGTAGAGCGCCCGCGCCAGCTCGGCCGAGCTGAGCCGTTCGGTGCCACCCTCCGCCATGACGGCGGCGGTGAGCGCGGTGAGGCCCTCCTTGCCGGGGGGATCGTCGACGGCGCCGGCGAGGAAGAACAGCCGCACCGAGACGGTCGGTCGCGCGGGCGCCGGCAGGCCGAGCTGGAGCGGGGTGCCGCTGGCGCGGAACGGCGGGGCGGTGCGCGTCACCCGGCCATCGGTGGCGGCGGGGCCGGCGCAGGCGAGCGCGAGGGGCAGGGCAAGGAGGGCGGCCAGGCCGGGGCGGCTCATCGGGCGGCTCCCTTCGCGGCGGGGGCGGCGCTCGTCGCCACCAACGCCGTCGTGCGATTCGCCGGCACGAGCCAGCGCTGGGCGAACGCGGAGAGGTCCTGCGGGCTCACGGCCTTCACGCGCTGGATCACCCGGTCGAGGTAGCCGGGGTCCCCCGTGACCGCGCCGTAGTAGACGAGCCAGATGCCGGTCCGGTACGGGGTGTCGGTTTGCAGGAGCAGCGTCGCGAGCAGGTTCGACTTCACGTCGGCGAGGAGCCCCTCGTCGACACGGCCCGCTGCGACCTCTGCCACGGCGCGCTCGGTCGCGGCGCGGGTGGGCTCCTCGGCCGCGGCGGACTTCAAGATGGCCTGATAGCCGAAGAGATAGGGGTCGCGGTGCGGCTGGAACTCCCCGCCCAGCTCCTCGACGAGGTGCTTCTCCAGGACGAGCTCTCGGTAGAGCGCGGAGGGCCGTCCGAAGAGGAGGGGCCACAGCACGAGCTGCGCGGCCGTCGCGTCGAGGTCGGCGGCGCCGGGGGTGTGCCAGCCCGACCAGAGCCGCGGCAGGATGGGCGTCGGCCAGCCGCGGCGGGTTTCCTTTTCCTTTCCCTGCGGCGGCTCGACCTCGACCCGCGCCTCCTCGCCACGCCCCTTCCACGGGCCGTAGCGCCTCCGGATCTCCTCGAACACCTGCTCCTCGTCGAAGTCGCCCACCACCAGCACCATCGCGTTGTCGGGCCGATAGAAGCGGCGGTACAGGTCGAGGGAGTAGCGGTAGCCGCTCGGCATGTCGCGCACGTCGCGCTCGTAGCCGATGGTGGTGTGGCGGTAGGTGTGCCGGGTGAACGCGAGCTCGCGACCGGCCTCCTCCAGCTCGAAGTCGGGAGAGGCCTGGCTCTTCAGGAGCTCGCCCAGCACGGCGCGCGACTCCACCTTGAAATCGTCCTCCCCGTAGTCGAGGTTCATGAAGCGGTCGGCCTCGAGGGCGATGACGGTCGGCAGGGCCGCGGCCGCTCCCGAGAGCCAGTAGGCCGTCACGTCGTCGTCGGTGAAGGCGTTCGTGTCGAGGCCGAGCGACTTCGTGATGCGCTCCCAGTCCTGGCCGGAGTGGCTCTTCGTCCCGCGGAAGGTGAGGTGCTCGAAGAAATGGGCGAAGCCGCTCCGCCCCGGCTCGACCTCGTTGCGGCTGCCCACGCGGAACACGGTGAAGAACGCGGCCAGCCGGGGCGAGTCGTAGGGGACGAAGAAGATCTGGAGACCGTTCTCGAGGGTGCGGCGATGGATGGGATAGGGGAAGGGCCCTGGCGCGGGCGCGGGCGCGGGCGCGGCAGCGGCGGCGAGCGAGAGGCTGAGGGCGAGGGCCAGCGTCACGAGGGGACCTCCGTCGCGGCGCCGGCGGGTGCGGGGTGGGGCCCCCGCCGACCTGGGGAACGGGCCGAGCGACCGCCGGGACGTTAGTGCGGCTCGCCGCCGTCGGCCAGCAGGACGAGCGTCGCGCCCCATCCTCCGCCCGCCTCGTCGGCGCTCCGGAAGGAGCGGACGAGTGGCGAGCGCGACAGGAGCGCTTGGACCGAGCGCCGCAGCGAGCCGGTTCCCTTGCCGTGCACGACCCGCAGCTCCCTCAGTCCGGCGGCGTGGCAGGCGGCGAGCCACTCCGGCAGGAGGTCCTTCACCTCACTCGGCCGGAAGGTGTGCAGATCGAGGACGCCGTCGATGGGCAGCTCGACCGGGGCGTCCTCGCCTTCGCCGTCGTCGGACGTCACGGCTGCGGCAGCCGCGCGCGCACGAGCGCGCGCAGGTCCTCCAGCTCGAACGGCTTCTCGAGGCAGGCCTCGCGGTGAGCGTCCACGAACTCGCGGGTGGCGGGCGTGAAGGCGCCGCCGGTCACGAAGACCATTCTCCGCGCCAGCTCCGGGCGGCGCGCCTCGAGCGCCGTCCACAGGTCGATCCCGGTCTGCTCGGGCATGAGCAAGTCCGACACCACGAGATCGTACGGCTCCGCCTCGAGCCGGGCCAGTGCTTCGCGCGCGCCGAGGACCACGGTCACCTCGTGGTCGGGGGCCAGGGCCCGCCGGATGGCCGCACCGACCAGGGCCTCGTCGTCCACCACCAGGATGCGGCCGCGCCGGACGGGGGCCGCGGCGGGCGGGGAGGCCTCCTCGAGCTCCTCTGGCGTCCCGTTCCACGGCTCCAGGAGCACGCGGAAGAGCGCGCCCTCCGAGGGGGTGCTCTCCACCTCGATCGCGCCGCCCATGGCGGTGACCAGGTTGTGGCAGATGGAGAGCCCGAGCCCGGTGCCGACGCCGGGCGGCTTGGTCGTGAAGAAGGGGTCGAAGATGCG
>DASPZP010000361.1:0-9657 GCA_035636195.1 Anaeromyxobacteraceae bacterium | reverse complement strand
GTCCCCAACGTCAGCCCGCGCGACCTCTCCATGTGCGGCTCGCTGCACGCCGCCCAGAACGACGCCGGCGCCGCCTTCGTGAACCCGGCTGCGCTGTCGCGGCTCGACGGGCTCTCGCTCTCGCTGGCGGGGGCTTTCATCGACTTCGCGAGCACGTGGTCCGACCCCACCGGAACCCAGACCCCGTCCAGCGCCAGCACGATCACGAAGCTCGCCTTCCCGCCCGCGGTCTATGCCGGCTACGGCGGCCGCCACTCCAACGGGGAGCTGGGCTGGGGCGTCGGCGTCGGGTTGACGGTCCCCTTCGGCGGGAACGTCTACTGGCCGGACGGCTGGCCCGGACGCTTCGACATCGAGACGGTGAACCGGCGCATCTACGGCACCTTCTTCTCCGCCGGCATCCAGATGAACAAATGGGTCCGGTTCGGCGGCGCGCTCATCTGGTACCGCGGCACCGAGGAGCTCACGCAGAAGGTGAACTTCATCACCACCGAGACGACCGCGTCGCTCTCCACCTCCGGCAACAAGCTCAGCTACGACCTCTCGCTCGAGCTCCAGCCGCTGGAGCCTCTTCGCATCGGCGTCGACTACAAGCACAAGGCCGACATGAGCCTCACCGGCGACGCCACCTTCGGCGGCGCGCCCCCGCAGTTCGCGGCCCAGACGCTCGACCAGGGCGTCCAGCACGACCTCACCATGCCCAACTACTTCGCGGTGGGCGCCTCGTGGCAGTTCTCGCCGGCCCTGCTCGTCACCGGCGCATTCTCCTGGGAGCGCGCTCGCGTCTACGACAAGGACGCCTTCATCGGCGACAAAGGCGCCGCCATCGTCGTCCAGCGCAACTACCACAACGGCTACACCTTCCGGGCCGGCGCCGAGGTCCAGGCGATGCCCGGACTCAAGGTGCGTGCGGGAATCCTGCGCGACCTCGCGCCGACCCCGGCGGAATGGCTGTCGGCCACCATCCCCGACTCCGACGTGTGGGCCGCGTCGGTCGGCCTCGGCTACACGATCATGAAGGGGCTCGACGTGAACGTGGCCTACTTCCATGCCTTCTTCGACAAAGTGACGACGCCGGCCGCCGGCCCCGGCGGCACGTACAACGTCTTCCCGGGCACCTACGAGACGCACGCCAACATCGCGAGCCTCGGCGTCTCCTGGGCGCCGACCTGGGGCAGCTCGCGGATGAACTAGCGCGGGCCGCAGGACGACGTCGGGACAGCAGAAATGGAGAGGGGCGGCGCTCGTGGCGTCGCCCCTCTCCGTTCGACGGTCTGCGCTATGGCTCGCCGTTACGGCTTGGAGCCCCGCTTGTCCTTGTCTTTGTCCTTGTCCTTGCCGTGCTTGTCGTCGCCCTTCTTCGCCTGCCCAGGCGGCGTGCCACCCTGGCCGGGAGGGGCGTTGCCGCGCCCGGGCGCGGAAACGCTCGCGGGAACGAGCCGCGGCGCGTTGGCCGGCGCCGGCCCCGGAGCAGGGGCTGCCGCCGCGGCCGCCGCGGCCTGGCCGGGCGGGGTGCCGCCACGGCCGGGAGGCGCGTTGTCGTGGCCGGGCGCGAAGCCGCTCGCACCCGGAGCGTTGGGGGCCGCCGCGGCCTGGCCGGGCGGGGTACCGCCGCGGCCGGGAGGCGCGTTGTCGTGGCCGAACGCGTGGCCCCTCTCATCACGACCACCCGACGTCGGCGTATAGGCCGGGGCCGGCGCCTGCGCCGGAGCGGCGGGGATGGGGGTGGCCTGGCCGTGATCGCGATCGGGTCGCCCAGCGTAACCAGGCTGGTAGCCCGGCCGCGGCGCGTAGGCGGGCGCAGGGGCGGGTGCCGGAGCCGGTGCGGGCCGCGGCGCGTAAACAGGAGCCGGTGCCGGAGCCGGGCGCGGTGTCACGTGTCCCCGCGCCCGGTAGATGGGCGGGGGTGCGGGGCGAGCCCAGTATGCCGTGGGGGGTGGACGCGCTGCGGAGTACTGGCCCTGGTACAGGTAGCCGTGCCCGGCCCGGAACGTCCAGCCGCTGTCGCGCGGCGGCAAGTAGCTGTGCACGTGCGGGCCGCCGATGTAGCACCAGCCGCCACCGGGGAGTGGGTGCCCCGCGTAGTAGGTGATGGCGAGCGGCCCACGCCACGCGTAGTAGCCCTCCTCCACGACGTAGTGGTCGAGGCGCTCAGGGTAGAAGTCGTGCTCATGCGGCCCATCGAGGTAGCACCAGCCGCCTCCGGGCAGCGCGTGCTCGCCGTAGTACGCGACGCGCGGCGGGGCGGGGGGCGGGACGTACGCCGCGGGCGGCGGTTCGTAGGCCGGGGGCGGGGGTGGCGGCTCGTACGCCACCGGTGGCGGCGTCTGGTAGCGGACGACACAGCCGCCGAGCAAGAGCGCGGCGAGGGGAAGGACGAGGGTACGGCGCATGGGCACCTCCGAGCGCTCCCGAGTGGAGCGCCTCTTCACCTGTAGACGGTTCGAAGGGGGCCGTCCATTCACCGGGCTTCAGTGGACGATGTACTCCACCGGCGTACCCACACTCTTCGCGAGGTAGCGCTTCAGGAGCAGGCGATAGTCGCGCAGCGAGCGCGCGCCGCTCACCAGCCACTCATCTTCGATGATGAGCGAGGGGCAGCAGCGGACGCCGAGCTCGCAAGCGGCTTCGACGTCAGCGCGCAGCGCGCGCTCGGTGCCGGTCGCCTGGAATGCAGGGACGAAGCGCGCGAGGTCGAGCCCGACGCGGGAGGCGAGCTCCAGGATGACATCGCTGCGCGTCACGTCGACGCCCGAGACGAGGGCGGCGCGGCGGAGCGCCTCGCGCAGCGCGGCCGCCGCGGCCGGCCCCTGCATGCGGGCGGCGGCGACGGCGAGGTGCGGCGGAACCGTGCTGAGCGGGCCGTCGGCGCCGGCCCACAGCTCGGTGGAGAAGGGAGGCGCGTCGGGCTCCCTCGCCGCGCGCCTGAGCTCGCGGGCGCGGTTGCGGCGCTCGGCGGCGCTCGGGGCGCGCGGCTCCCAGCGCCGGGGAAGGGGCGCGTGCTCGACCGGCATGAACAGTCCGTGAAGCTCCTCGGCGGCGACGCAGATGCGCTGCTCCGCGAGCCAGCACCAGGGGTCGAGCAGATCGCCGTGCAGCACGAGCTGGATGGGGCCGGGGACGGGACGCAAGGAAAGAGTCACGGGTAGGAATATCCAACGAGCAGGGCCGGCCGAGAAGAGCCGGGCAAGCGAGCCTCGTGGACCAAGGTGGTCCACTGTGGGTGGTGGCCGCAAACCGTGCGCGAGCTTGCTTTAGATCAAGCGCGCCTTCGACCAGCCGGCGGCGTGTGCGCGGGCGTACTCCACCGCGTGCTCCACGTACGCACCGGCGATGTCCAGACCGGTGACCCTCTCCAGCCCCTCGAAACCTGGGGAGCTGTTCACCTCCATGATCTTCGGCCCCTCGCGCGACTCCAGCATGTCGACGCCCGCCACCTCGAGGCCGATGACCTGCACGGCCTTCACGGCCGCCGACGCATAAGCAGGCGGTAGCTCGATCGCCTGCCCCTCCCCGCCGCGGTGGATGTTGGAGCGGAACTCGCCCTCGCGGGCCGTGCGGCGCATGGCGGCCACCACCCGGTCGCCGAGGACGAGCGCGCGCACGTCCTTCCCGCGCGACTCCGCGATGAGCTCCTGCAGCAGGATCTCCTGACCGAGGGTCCAGAGCGTATCGAGCATCCCCTCCACCTCGGTCATGGTGTTCGCGATCATGACGCCCACGCCCTGCGTCCCCTGGATGAGCTTCATGATGCAGGGGAGCCCGCCCACCTGCTCCACCGCCAGCGGGACCTCGTCGCGGTAGCGGCACATCACCGTGCGTGGAATGTCGATCCCGAAGCGCGACAGGAGCTGCAGGGCGCGCAGCTTGTCGCGGGCGCGGGCGATGGGGACGGAGTTGTTGAGGGTCGGCACGCCCATCATGTCGAACTGGTTCACCACCGAGAGGCCGTAGCCCGTGATGGACGCGCCGATGCGCGGGATGACGACGCCCACCCCCGTCACCGCCTCGCCGCGGTAGAAGACGCGCGGGGCGTCGCGGGCGAGGACGAGGTTGCAGCGGAGCGTGTCGAGGACCTTCGCCTCGTGGCCGCGCGACTTGAGCGCCTCGACCAGGCGCCGGGTCGAGTAGAGCTTGCGGTTGCGCGAGAGGACGACGACCCGCAGCCGACCCCCGCGCGGGCGAGGGCGCTTCGGGCGGCGCGCGGCGCCTTTCGTCTCGGGAGCTCGCGGGGGCATGCGACGCGGGGCAGCTTAGGGCCCGGCCGGCCGGGCCCGCAACGCCTGTCTCGCTCCGCCTCCATCATTGCCCCACCCCTCCACCGCTGCTACAAACCGGGCTTTCCCCGAGGTCACCTTGGCCGTGGATTACAAGGACACCGTCCATCTCCCGAAGACCGACTTCCCGATGAAGGCGAACCTGCCGCAGCGGGAGCCGGAGATCCTGGCCGCCTGGGAGGAGGAGGACGTCTTCGCGAAGCTGGTGGCGCGCAACGCCGCCCGGCCAGGCGCGCGCCGCTTCGTGCTGCACGACGGGCCGCCCTACGCCAACGGCGACATCCACATCGGCCACGCCCTCAACAAGATCCTGAAGGACATCGTGGTGAAGCACCACGCCATGCTGGGCGAGGTGGCCGACTACGTGCCGGGCTGGGACTGCCACGGGCTCCCCATCGAGCTCAAGGTGGACAAGGAGCTCGGGCCGAAGAAGCGCGACCTCTCCCGGGCCGACGTCATCCTGGCCTGCCGCCGCTATGCGCTCAAGTGGATCGACCGGCAGCGCGTCTCGTTCCAGCGGCTGGGGAACTTCGGGCGCTGGGACCGGCCCTACCTGACCATGGCGCGCGGCTACGAGGCCGAGATCGTCCGCACCGTCGCGCTCGCCGCCGAGAAGGGCTTCCTCTACCGGGGCAAGAAGCCGGTCTACTGGTGCATCACCGACCGCACCGCGCTCGCCGAGGCGGAGGTCGAGTACGCCGACCACACCTCGCCCTCCATCCACGTCGCCTTCGACCTCGTCTCGCCGCTCCCGGGCGGGAAGGCCGCCGGGAAGAAGGCGAAGCTCGTCATCTGGACCACGACCCCGTGGACCCTCCCGGCCAACCTCGCCGTGGCGGCCCACCCCACGCTCGGCTACGTCGCCTACGACCTCCGCGGCGAGGTGGTGGTGGTGGCGAAGGACCTCCTCGCGAGCTTCCTCGCCGCGGTGGCGCCGGACGAGCTCGCGAGCGGCGCGCCCACCAAGCACTCGCCGCAGGCGCACGAGGCGATGACGAGCGGCGGTGGAGTGCGCGCCGAGCTCGCGCACCCCGAGCGCGTGCTCGCCACGTTCGAGGGGCGCGAGCTCGAGGGGCTCACCTACCGCCACCCGTTCATGCCCCGCGACGGGAAGGTCATCCTGGGCGATCACGTGACGCTCGAGGCCGGCACCGGCCTCGTCCACACCGCCCCCGGCCACGGCCAGGAGGACTACCAGGTCGGCCTGAAGTACGGGCTCGAGATCCTGAACCCGGTCGACGGCGCCGGCCGGTTCACGGCGGAGGCCGGCAAGTACGCCGGGAAGAAGATCTTCGAGGCGAACCCCGAGATCGTGGCGGACCTCTTCGCCTCCGGGCACCTGCTCTCGGACCCGAAGGCCCAGCTCCGCCACAGTTATCCGCACTGCTGGCGCTGCCACAACCCGGTCGTCTTCCGCGCCACCGACCAGTGGTTCCTCTCCCTCGACCACGAGGGGCTGCGCCGGCGCACGCTGGAGGCCATCCCGCGGGTGCAGTGGGTCCCGCGCTGGGGCGAGGAGCGCATCTCGAACATGATCGAGCACCGGCCGGACTGGTGCCTCTCGCGGCAGCGGACCTGGGGCGTGCCCATCCCGGTCTTCTACTGCGAGGCATGCGCGGAGCCGCTCGTCTCTCCGGCGGTGATGCGCCGGGTGGCCGACGCCTTCGAGCAGGAGGGCATCGAGGCCTGGTACACGCGCGAGCCGGCCGCGCTGGCCGGCGACGCGCGGTGCGGCAAGTGCGGCGGGCAGGCCTGGCGCCGCGAGCAGGACATCCTCGACGTGTGGTGGGACTCGGGCGTCTCGTGGGCGGCGGTGGCCCAGGCGGGCGGGATGGGCGTGCCGGTCGACCTCTACCTCGAGGGCTCCGACCAGCACCGCGGCTGGTTCCACAGCTCGCTCCTCACCGCGATGGCGGTGCGCGGGAGCCCCCCCTACAAGGCGGTGCTCACGCACGGCTTCGTCCTCGACGGCCAGGGCCGCGCCATGTCGAAGAGCGTGGGGAACGTGGTCGCGCCCGAGGAGATCATGAAGAAGTACGGCGCGGACATCCTGCGCCTGTGGGTGGCCTCGACCGACTACCGCGACGACGTCCGCGTCGGGGAGGAGATCCTGGCCGGGCTGGCGGAGAGCTACCGCAAGATCCGCAACACGGTGCGCTGGGCGCTCGGGAACCTCGACCACTTCGACCCGGCGAGGCAGAGCGTGCCGGTGGAGGAGCTGGAGCCCATCGACCGCTGGGCGGTGGCGCGGCTCGCCGACTGGGGAGCGAAGGTGAAGCAGGCCTACGCCGACTACGAGTTCCACCTCGCCTACCACGCCACCGTCCAGCTCTGCGCGGTGGACCTCTCGGCGCAGTACTTCGACATCATCAAGGACCGGCTCTACACGGCGCGCAAGGACGGGAAGCCCCGGCGGAGCGCGCAGACCGCGCTGCACCTCATCGCGGGCGACCTCCTGCGCCTCCTCGCCCCCATCCTCTCCTTCACCGCCGAGGAGGCGTGGGGCTTCCTCCCCGCGCCACCGGCGGAGGACTCGGTCTTCTACGCCGGCTTCCCCGAGCGGCCGCGGCCGGCCGAAGCCGACGCGCTCGACGCGCGCTACACCCGGCTCTTCGCGGTGCGAGGGGTGGTGCAGAAGGCGCTCGAGCAGGCGCGCAAGGAGAAGCTCATCGGCTCCGGGCTGGAGGCGATGGTGACCGTGCGGGCGCAGGGCGAGGAGCTCGCGCTCCTGCGCTCGGCCGAGGCGGAGCTGCCGACCCTCTTCATCGTCTCGAAGGTGGCGCTCGCCGACGGCCCGCTCGCGGTCGAGGTGGCGAAGGCGCCTGGCGTGAAATGCGCCCGCTGCTGGACGTTCCGCGAGGACGTGGGCCACGATCCGCGCCACGCGGAGGTGTGCGGCAAGTGCGCGGCGGCCCTCTCGTGAGCGCGCGGCGCCCGAGCAAGTGGACGCTCCTCGCGCTCGTCTTCGCGGCCGGCGTGCTCATCGACCAGTGGTCGAAGTTCCTGGCGGTGGACCGGCTCACGACCGCCTTCCTCCGGGCGGGCGCGCACACGCTGCCGGAGAAGCTCTCCGCCTACTTCCGGCTCAGCTACCTCGAGCCGCTCGCCACCGAGCCGTACTACGTCTTCCGGCCGCTCTGGCGCATGGCCTACGTGGAGAACCCGGCGGCCGCCTTCAGCATGTTCACGTTCGTCCCGCCGGCGCTGCGCTACCGGATGTTCATCGTCATCTCGATCGCGGCGGTGTTCTTCGTGTTCCACTACTACCGGAAGCTCGCGCCCTCGCAGCGCTTCGTCCAGGTGTCGCTCGCCTTCGTCCTCGCCGGCACGGTGGGCAACCTCGTCGACCGGCTGGCGCGGCGATACGTCATCGACTTCGTCGAGTGGTACTGGTGGAACCGGCCCGACCTGCGCTGGCCCACCTTCAACGTGGCCGACTCGCTGCTCGTGGTGGGCATCGCGATGCTGCTCGTGCACCCGGCGCCGAAGCAGGCGAGCGCCTCCGGGGAGGGCCGCCCTCCCGGGAACAAGCGGGCTGCCTCCAACGTCTAGCAACCCGTGCTCCCCGTCCTCTTCACGCTCGGCATCCCCGCCGGGCTGACCATGCCGGCCGCGCTGGCGGTGCTCGTCGCGGTCGCGCTCGGGCGCGCCTTCGCCTTCCGTCGCCGCCTCGCTGCGGAGGGCCGCGCGATGGGGTGGGGTGCGCCGCTGTGGGACGACCGCGGCACGCTCGCCCTCCTGGCGCTGGCGTTCGCGGCTGCCTGGCGGCTCGGCGCCCTCGAGGGTCTGGTCGCCATCCCGGTCCACGGCTACGGCGTGCTCATCGCGGCCGGCTTCGTGGCGGCGGTCCACGTGGCCCAGCGCGAGGCGCGCCGGCGCGGTCAGGACCCGGAGCGGCTCGGCGACCTCGCCTTCCTCCTCCTCCTCGCCGGCGTGGTCGGGGGCCGCCTGTACTTCACCGCCGTGAACTGGCGCGACTTCACGGGCGAGCACGCCTGGCTCGTCTTCCATGGGCTGCGCATCCCGCGGGTCCTCGCGCTGTGGGAGGGCGGGGTCGTCTTCTACGGCGGGTTCATCGCCGCGGCGCTGACGGCGGTCTGGTACCTGCGCCGGCACCGCATGCCGTTCCTCGCCCACGCCGACACGCTCATCCCGGGGGTGGCGCTCGGACACTTCTTCGGCCGGCTGGGCTGCTTCGCTGCGGGCTGCTGCTGGGGCACCCCGTCGCACGCGCACCTGCCGTGGCTGACGCGCTTCCCGCCCGAGTCGCTCGCCTATCAGGCCTTCGCCGCCCGGCCGAACGCGGCCGAGCTGCTCGCCGCCGGCGGCGGCTCCACGGTGCCCGTCCACCCGACGCAGCTCTACGAGGCGTTCGGCGAGCTCGCCCTGTTCGCGCTGCTCGTCTTCGCGCTCCGGCCGCGCAAGCGCTTCGACGGGCAGCTCCTGGCGAGCTGGCTCATGGCCTACGCCGTGCTGCGGACGGTGGTGGAGCTCTTCCGCGGCGACGTGGAGCGCGGCCTCGTGGCCGGGATCTCGGTCGGGCTGTGGACGTCCATCGTCATCTTCGCGGCGGGTGTGGGCGTGTGGGTGCTCGGTCGCCGACTTCACACGCGCGAGCGGACCGGCACGCCCGCGCTCGCGGCGTAGCGCCGGCCGCCCTTCTTCGCTCGCCGCGATCTCGCTAGAGTGACGGGCGTGGCACTCCCGCCTCACCCGAAGACGCTCGGCAAGGGCCCGTCCGCCATCCTGCAGGACGCGCGGGCGCAGGACGAAGCCGACCGGCTGGACCGGCACCGCAGCGAGGACATCAACGACGCCTGCGCCAAGATCGAGGAGGAGGTCGAGGGCCTGAAGGCGCGCTACGAGATGTACTTCCTCGGCCTGGAGCGGCGCGAGCCCGTGCGCGATCGCAACGAGCTGAAGCGCCAGGTCGCGAAGCTGAAGGGCGAGTTCGTCCGCAACACCGGGCTCCGCTTCCGCATCCAGACCTTGCACGCGCGGTTCCTCTCCTACGAGCGCATGTGGCAGCGGAGCGCGCGCGAGAAGGAGGAGGGGACCTACCGGCGCGACGTCCTCAAGGCGCGGCGGCGCGTCCGGGGCGAGCCGCCCGCGGCGAAGGCCGAGCCCGCCGCGGCGCCGGCCACTGCGCCCGCTGCCGCGCCGGCGCAGGCCGCTCGGCCCGGCGCGCCCGCGCGCCCACCGGCCCCAGGTCCGATCCCGGAGGCGGCGCTGCGCGCGCTCTACGCCGAGTACGTGGCGGCGAAGCAGCGCTGCCAGGAGGACACCTCGCGCTTCTCATACGAGGCGCTGGCGCGCAGCGTCGCGAAGCAGGTCCCGGAGCTCCTGGCCAAGTACAAGGCGAAGTCGGTCGACTTCAAGG
>DASPZP010000360.1:0-18740 GCA_035636195.1 Anaeromyxobacteraceae bacterium | reverse complement strand
CCCCGCCCACGTGTCGCTCGAGGTCATCCCGCAGATGAACAAGGACTACTTCAGGGCCATGCTGAGGAAGCGCGACCAGAAGGCCGCCGCGGGCGGCGCGTAGATCGTCCGCCGCATCGAGTGACGGCAAGCGCCGCCGAGCCTCCGGGCCGGCGGCGCTGTCGTTTCCGGGCGGGGGAGAGGGCCGGGGTGAGGGGTCGGGGTCGGGGGCGGGGTCGGGGTCGGGGTCGGGTGGAGGTTTCGCAGGCTCGCGCCAGCCGGAGGCTGGCACTGCGCCTGCCATCCACGGTTCGCTCTCGCTCGTGGAACCGTGGCGTTCATGGCCGTCGTCTCCTTGCCGCTCGCGAAAGGAGCCGCCAGCCATGAACGACACGCTGTTCCCTCGGGTTTCCACCTCTTCCACCTCCTCCACTTCCTCCGTTTCACCAGCCCTCCCGCACCACAGCTTGCTCGCCTACGGAGTCGCGGTGGAGCTCCTGCTCGCGGTGCGGCGCGCCTCGCTTCGTGATGCGAAGCTGCGCGACGAGGCGCTCCGATCCGCGAAGAGTGCGTGCCTCAATTGCGCAGAGGGCGCAGGCAGGGTCACGCGCGGTGACAAGGCGCGCGCCTTCGCGGTCGCCCGCGCCGAGGCCACCGAGGCCGCCGCGGCGGTCGAGATCGCCGCGCTCTGCGGGGAGGCGAGCGCCGCGAGCGCGGCCGAGGTGGCACGGTTCGCCTCACGCCTCGTGGCGATGCTCACACCGCTCGTGCGGTGAGGAGCGCCCGCAGCATGCGCTTCACCCGCACGGCGAGCGCCTGCGCCCGCCGCGCGGGCTCTGGCGCTAGCGCCCCGATGGCGCAGGCGAGGTCGAGCGCGCCGACGAGCTCGTGGAGCGATCCATTCGCGAGCGCGAAGTGCTTGCGCCGCATCGGGCCGCTGTCGCTCGGGAGACCTTCGCAAAGATTCAGGAACACCGACTTGGCCGCCCGGGTGGCTTGGTCCCGGAGCTCCGCGTCGGCGAGCCGCGCCGCGTGCACGAGCGCCGCGAGCTCTCGAGCGGCGATGTACACGTCCAGGGATTGAAACGGGAACCGAGCCTCGACCTCGACGGCGATGATTTGTGTAAGAGCCATTTCCGCCTCCTCACTCCGAAGGAGGGAGGCGGAAATGGCGAGCGCGCAGAGGTCCGCCGTCGAGGTCGAGACGACGACTCCAGGTCGCGTTCGGGGTCGCGTTCGCGTTCGCGTTCGGGGTCGCGTTCGCGTTCGCGTCGCGTTCGCGTTCGCGGTCAAGGTCGAGGTCGAGGTCGAGGTCGAGGTCGACTTACTCCCGCCCCGCTCCGAGCCGGAGCTCGCCTTGCGCACTCGCACCGGACCCGGTCCTCGCCAGCACCTCCCGCTCGTGCCCCAGGAGCCAGCGCTTCCGCTCCATGCCCCCGCCGTAGCCCACCAGCGCGCCGTCCGCGCCGATGACCCGGTGGCACGGCACGATGATGCCGATGGGGTTCCTCCCGTTGGCGGCGCCGACGGCGCGCACCGCCTTCGGCTGCCCCAGTCCGGCGGCGATCTCGCCGTAGCTCCGCGTCTCGCCGAAGGGGATCTCCCGCAGCGCCTTCCAGACCGCGAGCTGGAACGGCGTGCCGCTCGCGCGGAGCGGCAGGTCGAAGCGGGTCCGCTCGCCGGCGAACCACTCGGCGAGCTGTCGGCACGCCTCGTCGAGCACCGGATCGCCCTGCCCGCCCGCGGCATCGAACGCCGGCGGGTGCCTCTGCTCCTCCATGGACAGGCCGACCAGGGCCCCGTCCTCCACGACCAGGCGCAGCTTTCCCACCGGGCTCTCCATCCACTGTTCACGCACCGCCATCCTTGCCTCCTTTGCTCGCTCCGCTCCACAGGTGCATCACCGCGTAGGCACGCCAGGGCCGCCATCCCTCTGCGCGCGCCTCGGCCGCCTTCGCGGAGGTGACCGCCAGCGCGCGCAGCACGCCCAGGTCCCCGCCTGGGAACGCGTCGGGGGCCCCGAGCGCGCGCATCGTGATGACGTCGGCGGTCCACGGCCCGACGCCGGGGATCTCGAGCAGCGCGGCGCGGGTGGCCTCCACGTCGCCGCCGCGGTGGAGCTGCAGCCTGCCGTCGGCGCTCGCGCGCGCGATGCCGAGCAGGGTGCGGGCGCGGGCGCCCGGCATGCCGAGCTTCGCGATGCGGTCCTCGCCGGCGGCCGCGACGGCCTCGGCCGTGGCCGAGAGCCGATCGAGCCCGGGGTACGGCGTCTCCATCGGCCCACCCAGCGCGCCGGCGAGGCGGCCGGCGATCGTGGTCGCGGCCGCCACGCTCACCTGCTGCCCGAGGACGACCCGAGCCGCCGCCTCGAAGCCGTCGAAGGCGCCCGGCACGCGCAGGCCTGGGTGGCGGCGAAGCGACGGCGCGAGCCATGGGTCCCTCGCGAGCCGCGCCGCGACCGCGTCAGGCCGCGCGTCGAGATCGAAGAGGCCGCGCAGCCGCGCCACGAGCGGCATGAGCGCGCCGGTGAGGGAGGGCGACACCTCCACCCGCAGCGCGGGGCGGGCCGGGTCCGCCGTCACGGAGAGCCAGCCGACCTGCGCGCCGAGGCGCACCGTGCGGCGGTAGGCGCCACCCTCCACCTGCTCCACCCCGGCCGTGCAGCGCCCGGCCAGGAAGCCGAGCTGCGTCTCCCAGTCGAAGGGCGGGCGGTACTCGAGCCGCAGGACGAGCGGCGCCGACGCATCGCACTCTCCGTGCTGACGCCGGACCGCCGACGGAGGCCGCCCGAAGCGGGTCCGAAACAGCGCATTGAAGCGGCGCAGGCTGGCGAACCCGGCCGCGAAGGCGACCTCCGCCATCGGCAGCCGGGTGTCCTGGAGGAGCTGCTTCGCGAGCGCCAGCCGCCGCGACTGCGCCAGGTGGACGAGCGAGACACCGAGCTCGGCCTGGACCGTCCGGCGGAGGTGTCGGGCGGTGACCCCGAGCGTCGCTGCCAGCGTGTCGACCGACCCCTCGTTCAGGAACCCCGCCTCGATGCGGGCCGCGGCGGCGGCGACCAGGCGCGGGACGGCGTCGACCGGGCCCGCGCCGGGCGCCAGCTCGGGACGGCAGCGGAAGCAGGCGCGGTACCCTTCCCGCTCCGCCTCCGCCGCGCGGGCGAAGAAGGCGACGCGATCGGGCCGCGGCGTGCGCGCCGGGCAGATGGGCCGGCAGTAGACGCCGGTCGTCCGGACGGCCGCGAAGAAGCGGCCGTCGAAGCGGCGGTCGCGGGCGGCCAGGGCGCGGAAGCAGGCTTCGGGGTCGAGATCCACCTCCGCTCTCTACCGCGCGCGTCCGCCGCCGTCTCGCCGTTTTCGGACCTGACGGCGAGAACGCCCGGGCCGGCCCTCACCCCGCCTCCACCTCCGCCAGCAGCTGCTCGCGCCGCCGCGTGTGCGCGACGACCGCCACCGCCAGCGCGAACGCGGTGTAGAGGTTGAACGAGCGCGAGTAACCGTTCACGAGCTCGCAGACGAGGTAACCCACGAGCCCGGCGAAGACGGCGCGAGCCTCGATCCCGGCGTGCGAGGCGCCGGCCTGCCACAGGCGCCAGAGGAGCCAGGCGCAGAAGGCCCCGAACAAGAGCAGCGCCAGCAGGCCCAGCTCGCCCAGGATCTCCATGAAGATGTTGTGGGCGATGAGGCGCTGCCCTCCGGCCGACAGCGGCGCGTAGCGCGTCCAGGCATCCAGGAACCCGCCGGCGCCGATGCCCGAGAGCGGCCGCTCCTGGAAGATGACCTGCAACATGGCGTAGGCGCGCTCGCGCCCGGCGAAGGAGGCATCCTCGTCGTAGGAGGCGATGGAGCCTTGCCGCATCCAGAAGCTCTGCGGGGCGAGCGTCACCACCGCGACCAGCGCGGCGCCGGCCAGGACGAGTCCCCGGCCCTTGGCGCGGCCGCGCAGGAGCGCGAGGCCGACCGCGGCCGCCATCGCGATGGTGCCGGAGCGCGAGTGCGTGAGGATGATGGCCGTGATGCTGGCAGCGGCGGAGAAGAGGAGGAGCGCCTTCAGCCAGGGTCGCTTCGCGCCAGGGACGAGCAACAGCGCGGCAGGCAGGAAGAGCACGAGCCCCATCGCGAGGCGGTTCGGGTCGGCGTAGTTCCCGCGCCAGGCTGTGCGGTAGCCGTCGATCAGGTGATCATCGTCCAGCCAGCGCTGGATGCCGCCCAGCGCCGGCGCCAACGTGGCGAGCGCGCCCACCACCAGCGCAGCACGCAGGCGGCTGGGAGTGTCGAGCGCGTTGAGGAGCGCCACGTACACGACGAGCATCTTGCCCATGTCCACCACCGCCTCGACCGTCCGAGGCGGGGAGATGGTCCAGGTGAAGGAGAGCGGGTGCATGAGGAGGTAGGCGACCAGCAACGCCACCGGCGGGCCCCCCAACCGCAGCCGCTCCCCCGAGGTGAGGCGGCGCATGAGCACCGCGAAGGCGCACACCGCCGAGGTGACGACCCCGAGGCGCGCCGGCTCGAAGATCTCTGGCCAGTAAAAGGCCGGGCTGGCGTAGAGGTTCGCCACGAAGGCCAGCGCCGCTCCGTAGGCGAGCCGCCCCCACCGCTCCGCCGCGTGCGAGAGGCCGGCGCTCCGGACGTCGTGCGGGACCGTGAAGCCGTCCATGTTCAGCTCGCCATGCATGCCATTTCTCCTCACCCTGCAGCCCGCTCCGACGGCTGCTTCGCTTCCTCGTCGGGGCGGTCGGGACGCTCGCCGGTGGGGGAGCGGAGCCACCCGAGGGCGCCGAAGACGCC
This sequence comes from Anaeromyxobacteraceae bacterium, assembly GCA_035636195.1. GTDB lineage: Bacteria > Myxococcota > Myxococcia > Myxococcales > Anaeromyxobacteraceae > Anaeromyxobacter_A. The sequence continues at coordinate 13,971 of DASPZP010000360.1, read as the reverse complement.
GTCCAGGTTGCAGGCCGCGAGCGCGGCGCTGTAGCTCGTCGCGCCGAGCGTGCTGTTCTCCCAGATGGTCTTGCGCTTCAGCGCGAAGGGGTCGCCGCCGCGGCGGTTCTCGACGTCCTCGGTCGTGACGGCGGAGGCGAAGCCCGCCTCTCCGACGGCGCGCCGGATGCCGGGGCTGTAGTAGCCGTTCGGATAGGCGAAGTGGCGCGGCCGTCCGTCGAGGTGCAGGGCCAGGTCGTGCTGGCAGCCCTGGATCTCGGCCCGCGCCCGCTCCGGCGAGACGTTCACCAGCGCCACGTGGTTCACGGTGTGCCCGCCCACGTCGACGCCGCCCGCCTCCAGCGCGCGCAGCTCGTCCCAGTCCATCACCCGCGTCTCGCGGGGGAGATCCTCCTCGGACATGCCGAGGCGCTTCTCGAGCGCCTCCGCGAGGGCGCCGAGCTCGTCGTGGGGCAACCGCGAGATCATGAGGTCGAGCGTGTCGCCTGGCCCGTCACCGGCGCAGGCGTCGAGCCGCGCTTGCAGGTCGGGCGCGAGATCGGCCGCCTGCGGGAGCAGACGGCGGCGCTCGAGCTCGGACAGGGTCGCGAAGAGGCGATCGTGCAGCAGGCGATGGCCCGTGCCGACGAAACCGGTCGGCACGTAGACCGCAGCCGGGATGCGCAGGTCTTGCAGTACCTGCGACGCGTCCTCGTGCACGCCCACATAGCCGTCGTCGAAGGTGACCACCGCCACGTCCGGCGCGCGGCCGCGGCCGGGCGAGGACGAGGGCGGCGCCTGCAGCCGACGACAGGCCTCCTCGAGCGAGACGATCTCGTGCTCGCGGGCGAGCTGCTCGAGCTGCAGGCGCAGGGTGGAGGTGGAGACGACGAGGGAGGGCAGGACGCGCAGCGCGCACGGGTCGAAGTCGGCGGCCGGGAGGTGATAGGAGAGGATGAGGACGCGCGAGCCGCCTGCCGCGCGCCGCGCCGCCGAGCGCACCACCCAGCGCGCGCCGGCCGCGCAGAGCGCCCCGGCCACGGCGGCCTTGGCCGCCCGCCGCAGGATCCACCTCGCGCTGTTGTCCGCTCGAGCGCCCATGTCAGCCTCCATCGCGCTCCGCCGGCACGGCCGGAGCGCCGGCCGCCCCACGGGCGGCGAGCCCCGCCTGCACGCCCTCCAGTCCGTTCACCGAGAAGTCGCGCCGCACGCGCCGGAGCGCGCGCCACATCCCGGCCGGCGCGATGGCCCTCGCCGCCTCCCGGGCGCGCCGGAAGACCTCCGCAGCGGCGGCCTCGGCCTCTGGCCGCAGACCCGGAGCGCGCAGCCGCAGCGCGCACGTCTCGCGTCGATCTGTCGCCCAGTCGAGCTTGTGCGGCTCCGTGCCGCGCAGGAAGTCGTAGTCGGTGAGCTTCAGCGCGTAAGCGTCCTCGACCGTCTTCCCGATGAGGACGAGCCCGGGGCTGCGCGCCTTCCAGTCCGGATCCATGCCAGACTGGTAGTAATAGAAGCGGCGCCCCACCTCGAGCGCGTAGACGGCGGCGATGGGCTTCCCACCCACCCCCAGGCGATAGAGACGGAGCCAGCCCTTCGCCGCCAGGAGGGGCGCCACCTCGCGGTGGAAGTCCTCGACGGGCCCGCGCGGGATGCCGTCCGAGCCCCCCTCCGCGTCCCAGCGCAGGTGATGGAGGCGCAGGAAGTCCCGCATGGCGTCGGGGGCCTCCTCGGGCGTGGAGACGACCTCGATCCGATAGCCGGGTTGCCTCTCCAGCCAGCGCCGCCGGCGCAGGTAGGTCTCGCGTCGCTTGAAGGCGGCGAGGTGTGCGGCGAAGGTGCCCGAGAGCGCGAAGCCGGGGCATGCGAAGCGCGGCTCGACCGCCATCCTCACGCCACGCGCCTGGAGCGCCCCGCGGAAGGCGGCGATGGTGGCGGTGCCGCAGGGCAGGTCCTCCAGATCGAGGAAGTCCCAGCGCTGCAGGCTGGCCGCGACGGCCTGGGCGACGGCGCCGCGTACGGCCGCCCCGAAGCCCGGCCGGAGGAGGAGGTCGAGCGCGTCGGTCCCGGTGAGCCCGTTCGTGAGCATGCACCAGCGGCGCGCGCCCGAGAGCCCACCCTTGCCGGTGAGCACGAGCAGGCCGGCCAGGCGGCCGCCTCGGTCGCGCGCCTCCAGGATCCAGAGCGGCCGTCGCTGCGCGAAGGTGCGCCAGAAGGTGTACTGCCACTCCCAGGACTGGAATGGGTTCGCCGCCCCGCCAGCCTGGTGGAGCTCGTCCCACTCACCGCGCAGCGCGGCGAGCCGGGCCGGGTCGTCCGACTCCACCACCCGCACCGGCGAGAGCGCTCGGTTCGCGGCCCCGCTCGCCTCGACCCTCATGCCAGCTCCTCCACGGCCGACGCGACGTAGGCCATGTCCTCGGGACCGAGATCCTGGTGCAGCGGCAGCTCGAGCACCCGCTGCCGCAGGATGGCCACCTCGGGGAACTGGCCGAGGTCGCAGGCCGGGTGTCCCTCGTTCCAGAACTCGACCGTCTCGATGCCGCGCGCGGCGAGCCGCCTCGCGAGCTGGGCCTTCGCCTCGACCAGCAAGGGGTAGAAGAGTGGACAGGTCCCCCGCGGCAGCTCCAGCTGCACCGGCGGGGCCACGTCGCGCAGCCGCCCGAAGAGCAGGAACCAGTTTCGGCGCCGCGCCTCCACGATGTGCTCGTAATCCTGGTTCTCCAGGATGAGCCGGGTGAGGCCGCTCATGCCCACGTCGGCCGCGGCCGGGTCGAAGTGCATGGTCCCGGTGGCGAGCGGCTGGATGCCGAGGGCGGACCGGACCGCTCGCTGCATCCGGCGCAGGCTCTCGCGCACCAACTCGCCGGGCGGCCCGTAGCGGAGCGCCAGATGGGCGAGGAAGCTCCCCATCGCGTGGGAGAGCGTGCTCGCGAAGGGCGCCCTGCGCGCCGCCGCCGGCGCATCGAGGGCGCAGTTCAAGCTCAGCAGGCCACCGTTCGGAACGGGGAGCGACTTGTAGAGGCAGAAGATCCCGACATCTCCGCGCGCGCCGAGCGGCACCTGTCCGTCCCGGGACAGGAGCGCGAGGGCGCAGTCCTCCACCACCGCGAGCCCGTTCCGGCGCGCGATGGCGCCGATCTCCGCCATGGGCTGGGGGAAGCCGAGGAAGTGGATGACGTAGATGGCGCGCGTATGCGGGCCGATGCACTGCTCGAGGTGCTCGAGGTCGAGGCGCATCTTCGCGTCCACCCGGACGAAGCGCGGCACCGCGCCGGCCGCCTCGAGGGCCTCGATCTCGACCCCGTGGTGGTACGCCGGGACGAGCACCTCCCGACCGGCCAGGCCGAGCAGCCGCGCCGCCAACCAGACGGCGTTCCGCGCGAAGTAGTGACGCCGGACGTCCGCCCCCGAGAGCGGAAACGGCGCCGGCGAGCCGCGCAGGCGCGGCGCGAGCATCGCGGGGGACAAGGTCGGCAGCGCGGGGACGACCCGCCGGCGCTGCGGCGGGGTCGCCGCCACCGCGCGCGCGGGGGTCGACTGGGTCAGCGTCGCCACCATGCCGTCATCTCCCTGGCTAGAGGCTTGAGCCGATGCTTCACGGCGTGAAGTACCGCCCCGGTCATTCCCGGGCGGTACACGTACAGCCAGTCGTGCGGACGGAGCGCCGGCTCCCAGTCGCGCTTCCACGGCATGTCGGGGCCGAGGAAGTCGAGCTCGCGGAGCTGCCGCGCCTCGCACTCGGCCAGGACCTCCCGGACCAGCAGCTGCCCCGGGGAGCAGGCTCCCAGCCGCTCTTCGTAGGCAGGCTTCGGCAGCGAGTAGACGCCGCGGTGCAGGAGGCCGAAGTGCATCGCTACCGGGCGGCCGTCGAGGTCGAGGGAGCGCAAGGCGAGCCACCCCCCGTCACCGGCAGCCCGGGCCAGGCCGCGGTAGAACGCGATCGTGCGCGGGTCGCGCGCGATGGCCGTGCCACGCTCGCCCTTCCAGCCCGCCGCCTCGAGCGCGAAGAACTGGGAGAGGAACGGCTCCACCTCCGCGCCGCCGTCGACGCGCCGGTACGACACCGCCCCTCGCTCCGCGAGCTTCCGCATGCGGCGGCGCAGGTTGGCCAGGAACTTCGAGGAGAGCTTCGCCTCGCGCGGGTCGCCGGCCAGGGCGAGGTAGGGCGTCGCGAGCGATGGCCAGCGGCCGGTGGGATGGCGGTCCGCGCGCGCGAGCGCCTCGAGCAGGGAGGACGTCGGCCCGTGGCGCGGCACGTCCCGCAGGAGCAGCACGTCCCAGCGGATTCGCTCGCGCAGGTGCTCCCAGAGCGCCCGCATGGCGCGGTCGGGGTCCTCGCCCAGGATCCACTCGACCCGCGGGGAGTGGTCGTTCGACGGCGAGGAGAGGAGGGCCAGCCCGCTGCGCCGCTCCTCGAGGAGCGGCGCCATCCCCGCCGCGCGCCCGTCCGCGTCGCGCGCGATGAGCACCCGCAGCCTCGCCTCCGGCGCGAAGGCCCGAAGCCAGGCCCCCACGAAGGCATGCCGGTGGAACGGCTCGTCGACCGGGCCGCGGGCGAGGAGCGCGTCCCACTCGGTGCGGAGGCCATCGAACCCCGACCGCCCCTGCACCTCCTCGACGCGGCAGGGGCCGCGCGCCGCCGGGGTGGGGACCCGCTGTGACGCCTGCATCGAGGCCCTCCTCAGTCGGTTGGCCTATTGCAGCCGTCCAAGGTGCGCTCCGCCGCGCCCATCAGTGCGCTCCCCTGCCCGTGAGGACGATCTTGGCCGTGTGGAAGATGCACACCAGATCGAGGAAGAGCGAGGTGTTCTTGATGTAGTAGAGGTCGTACTCGAGCTTGCGCGCCTGCTGCTCCATGGTGGAGCTGTAGCCGTACTTGAGCTGGGCCCAGCCGGTCAGCCCGGGCTTCACCAGCTCGCGCATGGTGAACTGCGGCCAGCGCTTCTTCAGCTCGTCGATGAAGACCTGGCGCTCGGGGCGCGGCCCGACGAAGCTCATCTCGCCCCGCACCACGTTCCACAGCTGCGGGAGCTCGTCGAGCCGCACCTTGCGGAGGACGCGCCCCACCGGCAGCACGCGCGGGTCGCCCGCGGTGGCCCAGGCCGCGCCGAGCGTCTCGGCGTCCCGGCGCATGGTGCGGAACTTCCAGATCCGGTACAGCCGGCCGTTCTTCCCGGTGCGCTCCTGCGAGTAGAGGACGGGGCAACCGTCGGAGAGCGCGATGGCGGCGGCCGTCCCCAGCGTGAGGGGGAGCGTCCCGAGCAACAGGCCGGCCGCGAGCGCTAGATCGAGCGCTCGCTTCACCGCGCGGGTGAAGCCGGTGGCCCGGAAGCCCTCATCGAAGATGAGCGCGCTCGGCCGGAGGAGATCGAGCGGGATCCGCTTCAGGGTGGCCTCCGCGAAGGTGACGTCGCTCATGACCTGGACCCCGCGGGTGCGGCAGGCGAGGAGCGCGTCGATCGGCAGCCCCACCCGCCGGTCCTCCATCGCCACGACCACCACCTCGGCCTTGAGCCGGCGCGCCATCTGATCGACGCTGCCGACGAAAGGCAGGGCCGGGGCGGCGGCCGACGAGGCTCCGCTCGTGTCGGCGAAGCCCACCACCTCGAACAGGCCATCTGCCTCGGTCTCGATGTCGTGCGCCAGCTTCCGCGCGCGGGGCCCGGTCCCGAGCAGGAGCACCCGGGTCGGCGCGCCGACCACCGCCGGCATGGCGGCCCGCACCGTGATGACCGCCAGCGCGCCGCCCGCCGCTGCCAGCACCAGCGAGCGGCGCGGGATCCAGCCCATGGGCAGGAGGATCGGCAGCGCCAGGTAGGCGACGGCGAGCACCACCACCGCGACCCCCAGCGCCCGCATGACGCGCCGGCCGTCGAAGCGGTCACGCGCCGCCGAGCGCAGGTCGTAGAGGTCGCCGAAGTAGAGCGCCCCGGCGAAGGCGAGCGTCGCGATGGCCGCGCGCAGGAAGGCGGCTCCGAGCCCGTGGTCGCGGGTGACGAGCGGGTGGACCACCGGGCCGAGGGAGGTGCCGGCCAGGAGCGCGAGCACGAGCGCGCTCTCCTCGGCGATGAAGAAGGCGGCCTTGCGACCGGAGAACCAATGATTGAAGACGCGGACCACGATCTCCTTTCGTGGACAGAGCGGGAGCGGCGCTGCGGAGCAGACTAGAGCGCTACCGCCTCCTGGCGCAGGTAACGGGCGTAGCCGGGCTCCTCGACTCCGTTCAGCACGATGCCGAGCAACCGCTCGCCGAGCGTCTCGACCGCCAGGCGCACGATGTCGCGAGGCGTCTCGCCCGCCTTCACCACCAGCACGACGCCGTCCGCCAGGGTCGCCAGGCGGCCGGCGTCGGCGAGCGCCAGCGCCGGCGGCGCGTCGAGCACCACCAGCGGGAAGGACGCCCGCAGCGTGTCGAGCGTCATCGTGAGGCGCGGGTTGCGCAGCAGCGCCGCCGGGTCGCGTGCCTCCCCCGCGCACAGCATCATCACCCCGTCGACCCGCGAGAGCGCCTGCGCCAGCTCCACCTTGCCCTCGACCACCTCGGCCAGCCCTCCGCGCGGGGCGAGATCGAGGAACCGCGCCAGGCTCGGCTTGCGCAGGTCGCACTCGACGAGCGCCACCTCGCGACCCTCGCGGGCCGCGGTGAGGGCCAGGTTCACCGCGGTCAGGCTGGCCCCCTCGCCGCGGGCGCATGACGTCATGGCCACCGCGCGCATGGGCCGGGTGGCGTGGATGCGGTCGAGCCGCGCCAGGAGCACGCGGTACTGCTCGGCCGCCATCGACTCGGGCTGGGCGAGCGCCACCAGGCGGTCGTCGTCGTGGCGCGGCGGGACGAGGGGAAGGCTCTCGACAGGAAGGGATGCCATATGGGTCGATTCTCCTTCTCGAAAGATCAGCGCTGCGCGCCGGTGCGGCGCGGCCCGATGCGGGGGATGGCGGCGAGCACGGGCACGCCGAACGCGTGCGCGTCCTGAGGCCCGCGCAGCGAGCTGTCGAAGTACTCGGCCCCGGCGGTGGCGAGGAGCGCCGCGCCGAGCGCGGCCGCCAGCGCCACCAGCGCGAGGTTGAGCCGGTTCGGGCCGGCGGGCCGCGAGGGCGCCACCGCCGACTGGACCACGCGGAACAGGTTGGGCGCGTCGGCGGCCAGCAGCGCCTCGGCGGCCTGCGCGTCGCTGGCGCGCGAGACGGTGCCCGTGTATTTCGCGCGGAACGTCTCGTAGTCGCGGGCGAGGACGCGGTACCGCTCACCCATGCGCGGGGCGGCGTCGAGCCGCTTCTGGACCCCGGCCAGCTGCAGCTGCAGCGCCTTCATCGCCCCCTCGTTCTCCCGGATCTCGGAGTCGAGGCGGACGAGCTGAGCCTCGATGCGCTCCCGCTTGAAGGCCTTCTGCTGATCGCCGCTGCGCGCGGTGACCTCCTCGAACTGGCGCTCCAGTCGCTTCACGTCGGGGTGGTCGGTCCCGTAGGTGGCGCGGGCGGACTCCAGGCGGCGCAGCACGTCCTCGGCGTTGCCGCCCGCCAGCCCGGCATCGCTGAAGGCCTCCGGAATGGTGGCGAAGATGGCCGTCTTGCGGCGCTTGGCGTCCTGGATGGCGCCGAGCCGCAGGTCCATCTGCGCCATCAGCACCGAGGCGGCGCGCTGGTTCGCCTCGTTCGCCTCCGGGACCTCGAGGGCGTGCTCGGCCTTGAAGGCGACCAGCTTCTGCTCCTCGGCGCCGAGGCGCTTCGAGAGCTCCGCGAGCTGGTCCTGCAGCGTGCCGGCGAGGTTCCTCGCCTGCGTCGCCATGGTCTGGCGCGTCAGCTCGGCGTAGTAACGCGGGATGAGGTCGGCGGCCCGGGCCACCTTCGCGCGATCCGGGCCGCGCACCTCCACCACGAAGAGCAGCGAGGGTGGTCCACCGGCCACCTCGCCCTCCAGGCGCACCTCGACGTTGCGCCGCAGCTTCTCGATGGCGTCGTCCGGGTTCGACTTCCAGTCCGGGTAGTACTCCGTCTCCCGCAGCACTCGCTCCAGCACCGGCCGCGCCAGCACGCCGTGCTTGAGGGTCCGCATCCGCTCGTCGAACGAGGTGACGGACGTCGGGAAGAAGTCGTGCGGCATCACGTGCGGCTCGATCTGCATCACCGAGTCGGCGCGGTACTCGTCGGGTGTGGCCGCGATGACGATGGCCGCCACGAGCAGCACGCCCGCCATCACCCCGATGGCGAGCCAGCGCCGCCGCCGCAGCGCCTCCAACATCTCGCGGATGGTGTAGCTCTTCTCCATTTCCCCCTCCTAGCGGTGTACGAGCTCCCACCCGACGCGGAGCCCCACGATGTTGCGGTCGAACAGGGACGGGCCCGAGTCGGCGCGGGCGAAGCGGGAGGCCCCCACGCCCACGCGCACCCCAGCTCCCACCAGGTAGCTGGCGTCCCCATTGATGCCGTACCCCGTGATGGCGTTGGCGCCCCACGGGATCTCGCCGCTCCGCCACAGGCCGCCGTCGGCGTGCAGCTGGAACTTGCGGGTGACGTTCCAGGTGGCGGCCGCCTCCGCCGCGTCGAAGAGGCCCGGCTCCGCCAGGATGCCGAGGCCGACCCCGTGACGCAGCGTGAAACGAACATCGCCGTGCCGGTTCCCGCCCAGGAGCTGGACCGAGGCCTGCGGCACGACCTGGACGGCGCCTCCTCCCACCGGGCTCCAGATGGCTGGACCAGCCGTGGCCTCGAAGGTCCAGCGCCGGGATGAGCGCCACCGCACCACGCCCGCGAGCTCGTGGGCGTTCGCGTCGCGGGCGCCCGCTCCGAACTCCTGGAACCAGTCGAACTTGTAGGAGCCGCCGACCTCCAGCCGGTGGCCGAGCCGCCTCGTCAGCTCGACGCCGGGCGTGTACGAGGCGGCGCCCAGCGCGCCGGGATCAAGCTCACGCCCGAGCGGCGCCCGGTCGAAGCGCACGATGCGGTCGGCGAAGGTTCCGGCCACCGTCCAGTTGCGGTCGAGCCGCCAGGCGCCCTTGGCGCTGCCGGTCACCACCACGCCCGCCCCGCCCTGTCCGAAGATCCCGAGCCTTGCCAGCCCGACCGGATCGAAGGCATAGGTGGCGGCCGCCTCGGCGTCGATCTTGAGACGTGGATCGGGTCGCACGTGCAGGAGGAAGCTCCCGCGCTGGTTCCAGATGGTGTTCGAACCCGGAGACGCGGCGGGCGTGCCCGCGACCGGCGCCGCGGGAGACCGGTTCGGATACGTCAGCAGGTCGCCGCCGACCACCGCGCCGAAGCTCCAGGTGTGGTTGCGGAGCCGGAAACCCAGATCCGGCGAGACGCGCCCCATCCCGGCGCCCTGGCCGTCGTACATCACGTTCGAGTCGTAGCCGCCCTCGAGGGTGAGACGGGCGATGGGCTCCACCTGCACGCTCGCCGCCGCCCGCGAGCCGGCGCACAGCAGCGCGGCCGCGACCACCGCCTTGCCCGCCCGCCGACGCGTACCCATCTCCCGCCTCCTCCTCGGCGTCCCCCGGCCGTGCGGCGCCGGGCGGTGCCCGTCAGCGGACGTAGATCGCGTCCCCTGGCGAGAGCCACAGCGCACCCTCCGCCTCCCCATCCACGAGCTCCTTCAGCGAGAGCCGGACGCGCTCCTGCTTTCCGTCGGTCTTCTGGCGAAGCCACACCACCTCGTCGCCCGCGAACTCGTTCGTGCCACCGGCGGTGGCGATGGCCTGGGTGACCGAGATGGCGCCGCGGAGCGGGAAGGTGCCGGCGCGGATGACCTCACCCATCACCGAGAAGCGCGGGCCGTTGATCTCGCGGACGAGGACGGCCACCGCGGCGTCCTTCACGTAGGGGGACAGCGCCTGGGTGAGCGCAGTCCTGAGCTCCGAGGGCGTCTTGCCGGCGGCCTGGAGCTCACCGGCGAGCGGCAGCGCGATGAGCCCGTCCGGGCGCACCGGCATCACCCGCGTGAGCTCGGGCTCGTGCCACACCACGATCTCGAGCACGTCCTCGCGGCCGATCCGGTACTCGGATGGCGGTTGCGAGGCGACGCGCTCCCCCTTGGTAGAGCTCGCGCAAGCAAGCGCGAGCAGCGACAACAGCAGGCTCATTCGGCGCATGGGGCGTTCACTCTCCTGCGGGGTGTGCGCGAACCTATCCACGGTGGGTCGACCCCGGCTGCGCGGCACCTACGCACACCGCGTGCCACGAACCCGCGGGGGGAGCTGCCGAGGCGCAGGGCCGCAGCAAACGGTGGCGCGCTCGGGGCGCGTGCGCTTCGAGGGGAGTCAGGCGACCAGGAAAATCATTTCCTCACCGGGCGATCCGGGTTCCCCCCCGCGGAGGGAACGCGGCGTTGACCAGCGGCCCCATCGGCATGAGCTTCAACCAGGTGCAGCAGGCAACTCGGGCGAGAGGACGGGGCATGCTCAGGGCGGCGGCGTGGACGGTGGGGCTCTTCGCGGTGGGCGCCGGCATCTGCCAGGTGTTTCCGGGCCCCTTCATCGAGCCCTTGGTGCTGGTGGCGCTCGGGACCACGCTCTTCCTGGTGAGCGGCCGGACCCGGACGACGGCGCCGCGCGAGACGGAGGCACCGGACGCGAGCGACGCGATCCCGACGCGGGTGGCGCGGTAGCTCTCGGAGCAGTGCAGGGAGGACGCGGGCGGCCAGGTGGCCGCCCGTCGTCGTTCTCCTACTCGATCATGGCGGCGTTGCGAGGATCGACGATCTCGCAGTCTTTGATCTTGTACAGCAGCGCCTTGTAGCTGATCTGCAACCGGTTGGCCGCCTTCCGCTTGTTCCAGCCGGTGCGACCGAGGGCGCGGATGATCGCCTCGCGCTCCGCGATGCGGGCGGCGCGCTTGCCGACCTCCTTCAGCGGCGCATCCTCCGGCAGCGGCGCGTGGAGCCCGGCTGGCGCGGGGGCCGGCGCTGGGACGACCGGATGGAGGGCGACCACGTTCGGCGAGGCCGGCGCACGGCCCGGGGTCAGCTCGCCGAGGACCATGGTCGGGTCCCTCAACACCACCAGCCGGCGAACCAGGTTCTCCAGCTCGCGGACGTTGCCCGGCCAATCGTAGGCGTGGAAGCGCTGCATCACCTCGTCGGGGACCCGCTCGAGGCCGCCCTTGTAACGGCGGTGATACTTGTCGACGAAGTGCCGCACGAGCGGGTCGATGTCCTCCTTGCGCTCGCGCAGCGGCGGGACCCGGATCGTCACGACGTTGAGCCGGTAGTAGAGGTCCTCGCGGAACGTGCCCGTCACGATCTCGGTCTCCAGATCGCGATTGGTGGCCACCACCACCCGCGCATCGACCCGCAGGGAGCGCTTGCCGCCCACCCGATAGAACTCCTCGTCCTGCAGCACCTGCAGGAGCTTCGCCTGGAGGCGCGGGTCCATCTCTCCGATCTCGTCGAGGAAGATGGTCCCCTGGTGCGCCAGCTCGAACTTGCCCGGCTTCTCAGCGTGCGCCCCTGTGAACGCGCCCCTCTCGTGGCCGAAGAGCTCGCTCTCCAGGAGCTCGCCCGGAAGCGCGGCGCAGTTGATCTTCACGAACGGCTTGCCGGAGCGATGGCTGTAGGCGTGGATTCGCCGGGCCACCACGTCCTTGCCGACGCCGCTCTCTCCGACGAGCAGCACGGGCACGTCGGTGTCTGCAACTCGCTGCGCAAGCGTCCAGACGCGCTCCATGGCCGCGGAGCGCGTGATGAGCCCGGGCGGCTCATGGTCAGGTGGAGCAGCCTCGTGTCGCGGACCCGGCCGGCCGGGGACCCGGCTGTCGAGAGCCCGGCGTAGCACGAGGTCGAGCTCGGAAGGGTCGAACGGCTTCGGGAGGTAGTCGGCCGCACCGAACTTCATCGCCTTGACGACGTTCTCGGCCTCGGAGAGGCCCGAGAGCACGACCACCGCCGCCCGCCCGTCCGACGCGCGGTACCGGCGCAGGAGCTCGAACCCGTCCATGTCGGGCATGACGAGGTCGAGCAGCACGGCGTCGATGTCAGGCCGCCCCTGCAATGCGGCGAGCCCCTCTCCGCCGCTGGCGGCGGTGTGGACGCGATACCCGGCGACGCCCAGGTATTCGCATAGGCCGGAGCGGGTCGGTGCATCGTCCTCGACGACCAGGATGGTTGCGTTGCGATCCATCGTGCGCCTTCCTCGGGCTCGTGCTGCCCAGGCGCGGAGCGGTGCTTGCTCCGGGGATGGGAAGCGTTTGCCTCCGCGGAGGAAGCTGCGTTCTCTCCTCGTCGACGGCACGTGCCCTTTCGCGTCCTCGTCGAGACGATGGCACGCTCCCCTGCCGCCCCACCGAGCGCTGCGTTCCGTCTCGAGCGGCGCTGGAGGGTCGGCCGCGAGCGGGCTCAATAGACCTTTGCCACCTCGGCCCCCGCGTAGTACGCGCGCAGGATCTCGCGGTAGGACTGCCCCGCCTCCGCCCTGCCGATGGCGCCCCACTGGCACATCCCGGCGCCGTGGCCCCAGCCGCCGCCGCGCAGCACGGTCGCTTCGCCGTCTCGGCCGACGACGAACATGGCGCTGGGGAGGTTTCCCAGCAGCTGGCGAATTCTCAGCTCTCCCTCCACCGTGCCTCGCCCCGCGTCTCCCGTCACGACGAGAGAGCGCGCGCGGCCCGAGGCTCCCCGCCCGGTGACCTCCAACGAGCGGACATGGCCGACCGCGAGCGGCACGGCCAGCCGGTCCAGCTCCGCCGGCGCGAACCGCCGCTCCCAGCGGTAGCGGTCCTTCCGCACGCCGCGGGCGCGAGCGCACCAAGCGTTCGGAGCGGCCTCGAGGAAGCGCTCGAGCCGCGCTTCGTCGCGAAGTCCGCCCTCCCAGGCCGCGGAGGCCTCGGGCGGCAGGTCCGGTCGCCCGCGGAGGTTCGGATCGGGCAGGGTGGGCCAGACCGCCTCGTTGTCCTCGCCGTGCCCGCCGCAGAGGGCGGAGTACACGGCGTCGACCAGGGTCCGGTCGGCGCGGCCGAAGAGCGCCTCGCCGGCGGTGTCGCGAACGGCCTGATCCGTGGCGGCGGCCTGCGCCGTCTCGCCCCGATAGGCCTGGCAGTGAACCTCGCTGCACAGCGCGTAGGGGTCGCCGAGATGGCGCGTCCCGAGCTGTGCGAGGACGTTGGAGCGGGCCGTGACAGCCTGCGCGCGCAGCGCTTCGCGCGGGGAGCCAGCCGGGATCTCGCTCGGGACGAGGCCACGCAAGAGCTCCTCGAGCGGCAGCTCGAGCACGGCCGCCAGGCGACCGGACGCATCCAGCGTGACGTGGAGGCGGCCGCGGTAGGCGCGATCCTCGAAACCGTGGGCGGCATGGCCGACGTCGTGCTCGACCGCCGCGAGCGAGAAGCCGGCGCCGCCCTCCACTTCGAGGGAGGCGAGCGCGTCGGCCGACGCGAGCCGGCTCCCGGCCGCATCGAGCACCTCGAGCCGGCCCGAGGGGCGGCGCAAGACCTCGCTGAAGGTCCCGGTCCGACTGCCGTACAGCTCGAGCGCCTGCTCGGCGAACTCATGGGCGAAGCCCTCGCTCCCATCGCCGGCGGCGAGCACCACGATCCGCCGGTTGTCGACCACCCGGCCCGCGATCCCGTAGACGCCGCCCACCTGGCGTTGCTCGACCGTCACCCCGCGCTCTTCCCACAGGCGGCGGGCAGACGCGAGCCGCGCGTGGTCGGCCTGGACCGCCTCGGCGAGGAGCGGGTGGTGGGCGAACACCGCCGGGAGGGCATCCGTCGCTCGGATCCGGAACTGCTCACCGGCGGCCAGCTCGATCGTGCCGCCGCCGCGCACCTGCAGCTTCGCCCGCGCCCGGCTGCGGAAGATGACCTGTCCCTGCCCTTCCATGAGCCGGATGGTGACGACCGGAGCACCTCCGCGCGCGAAGTGGAGGCGATGGCTCCAGAGGAGGTCGAGCGGATCGTCCCGCTCGCTGGGCGCGGACGGCGGGGGCTCTCCGGGCGCCGGGAGCGGGTGGGGAAGCGGGGTCGGGATCGAGGTCGAGGTCGAGATCGAGGTCGAGATCGAGGTCG
>DASPZP010000359.1:0-3102 GCA_035636195.1 Anaeromyxobacteraceae bacterium | reverse complement strand
CACGTGACCGAGCAGTACGGCGCCGAGTTCGATCCGCTCCTCGACACGCCCACCTGCGTCTGCGCGAGCTGCTCGACCGCGCCCTCCACCTGCGCCGATCCCGCGCAGGGGGCGCCGCCCGCTTCGGCGGACAGGGTGAGGGTCAACGAGTGCCTCGGGGCGAAGCCCGGGTGCGGCGGGGGCGACAACCTCATGTTCTGGCTCCTCTCCACGGGGTCGCAAGGCATGCTCACCGCAGAGCAGGGCCAGGTCATCCGGGCGAACCCGCTCATCCACTGAGACCCTCATGAACGCGCTCGCGCTCCTCTTCACGCTCACCCTGGCCGGCCTCCCGCCGTCCGCCCGGCGCGCGCACCCGAGCTCGGCGGCCCCGGCGGCCGAGCCCGCCGCGCCGGAGGGGGCGGCAGCCCTGAGCGACGCCGAGGTGGCGGAGCGCGCCGTCGCTTACCTGGGCGCCATCGATCGGCCGGTGAGCGCCGAGACCTGGCGAGCCCTCGGCCCGCGCGCCGTCGCGCCGCTCGAGGCCGTCGCCCGCGACCCGCAGGCGCTCCCCACCCGGAGGTCCAGCGCGCTCTCCGCGCTCTCCGCGATCGGCGGCGAGCGCGCCCGCCAGGTGGTCCTCGACGCGGTCCGCGCCGGCAGGGAGCCCTACGCGGTGCGCGCGAGCGCGCTCCGCGCGGCGGGGCGGCTCCTCGACGCGAAGGCGCTCGCGGCGGAGCTCCGGCCAGTGATGGAGGGCCGGGCCGAGGCGGCGCTCCGCGCCACGGCGGCCGAGGTGCTCGCCCACCACGGCGGCGCCGGCGGATGCACGGCCGTGAAGAAGCAGGCGCTCCTCGAGCGCGGCGCTGCCCGCGTCGGCTTCGAGCGGGCCCTCGCGCGCTGCGGCGGCTCACCCTCGCCCTGACCCATGCCCGCCGACCGCGCCGACCTGGATCGCCGCATCGCCCTGGCCACCCGGGCCGACACCGTGCGCGGCGTCATCTTCAACGCCACGGCCGGGCTCGTGCGGCGACGCCAGGGCGAGGAGGCGGCGCGCAGGTGCGATCCCGCCGGTGGGCGGCGGCACGACTTCGCGAGCTATCCGGTCGAGGACTACCTCCGGCTCGCCTGGGCGGCCGCCGACGCGCTGGAGCAGCCGCTCGGCTCGGTCGAGGCGGTCTTCTTCGCCATCGGCGAGGCGGCGGTGGAGGACCTCGCCGGGACGCTCTTCGGCCGGACGGTCCTCTCGCTGGCGGCCGGGAGCCCGCGCCAGGTGCTCGAGCAGATCCCGGGAGGCTACAAGGCGACCGTCGGCTATGGCGAGCGCAAGGTGACGTGGCTCTCGCCGCGCAGCGCGCGGATGAGCTACGCCCGCGACTTCCTCGTCCCCGCCTTTCACCGCGGCATCGTCACCGCCGCCATGCACACCACCGGCGTGCGCGACGTCTCGACCGCGACCCGGGTCACCGGCTCGCTCGACCTCGAGGTCGAGGTCGGCTGGAGCTGAAGGCGCCGGCGGCGGGGGACGAGCCCCCGCCCTACACCTGCAGGGCGGGGTTCATCCACCGGCGGCGGGGGACAAGCCCCCGCCCTACACATGGCGGCCATCCTCCTCTTCGCCCTCGATGAACTGCGCGCCCGCTACGGCCGGCATGCGACCGCCGGCGCCGACCCGCGCCACGACACGGCGCCCTTCCGCGCCTTCCGGGCCGCCCTGCTCGACGCGCTCGCGGCCGCCGCGACGGGGGAGGCGGAGGTCACCATGTGGTGGGAAGGCGGGTACGACGGCTATGCGCTCGCGGTCGCGGTCGAGCGGGCGGAGGCACTCGGCGGGCTCGCCGCGACGGAAGCTGCCGCGGCCCGAGCGTGTCCGGTCGACGCGGCCCGGGTCGCGCCGCCGCGCCGCGACCGCTATCCTCTCGCCCAACTGGCACCGGGACGTTCCGAGCTCCGCCGCGACGAGGCTGGCGCGCTCATCGAGGCGCCCTTCGGCGCGGCGACCGGCCATTTCGGCGCACCGGGCATGAGGAGGATCCCATGAGGGCGGTCACGTTCGCAGGCCAGGGTGGTCCCGAGGTCATCGAGGTTCGTGAGCTGCCCGACCCGCGCCCAGGGCGTGGTGAGGTGCTCGTGCGGGTACGGGCGGCTGGCCTGAACCGCGCCGACCTGTTGCAGCGCCGCGGCCTCTACCCCCCGCCGCCGGGCGTGCGCGAGGACGTGCCCGGCCTCGAGCTCGCCGGGGAGGTGGCGGCCGTGGGCGACGCCGTCAGCTCCGTGAAGATCGGAGATCGCGTGATGGCCATCGCGGGCGGCGAGGCGCAGGCCGAGCTCGCGCTCGCACACGAGCGGATGCTCGTCCGCGTTCCGGACCGGCTCTCGCTGGAGGAGGCCGGGGCCACCATGGAGGCGTTCGTCACCTCTCACGACGCGCTCATGACCCTGGGCGGGCTCAGGCCCGGCTGGACGGTCCTCATCCATGCCGTGGGCTCGGGGGTGGCGACCGCCGCGCTCCAGCTCGCCAAGGCGGCCGGCGCGACCGTCCTCGGCACGAGCCGCACCGCCGAAAAGCTGGAGAAGGCGCAGGCGCTCGGGCTCGACCACGCGATCCTGGTCACGAAGGACGCGCCGCGCTTCGCCGACGAGGTGAAGCGACTCACCGGAGGCGAGGGCGCGTCTCTCGTCCTCGACTTCGTGGGCGGGCCGTACCTCGCCGAGAACCTGGCCGCGCTCGCGAGCGGCGGCCGGATCGTCAACATCGGGACGATGGGCGGCCCGAAGGCGCAGCTCGACCTCTCCGTCCTCATGCGGAGACGGGGCGAGGTCATCGGGACGGTGCTGCGGCCCCGCCCGCTGGAAGAGAAGATCCGGGCTACCCGGCTCTTCGCGAAGGACGTCCTGCCTCTCCTCGCGCAAGGCAGGGTACGGCCGATCGTGGACGCCGTCCTGCCGGTCGAGCGCGTGCGCGAGGCGCACGAGCGCCTGGAGCGCAACGACAGCTTCGGGAAGCTGGTGCTGGCGCTGTAGCGGCGGGGACAGGTCGCCCGGTCGAGGTCGAGGTCGAGGTCGAGGTCGGGGTCGCGGTCGAGGTCGAGGTCGAGGTCGAAATCCGCGCCGCAATTGCCG
>DASPZP010000358.1:0-23502 GCA_035636195.1 Anaeromyxobacteraceae bacterium | reverse complement strand
GTGGAGAGAGGGGCGGTCGGCATCGCGGCTAGAGGTACCGCGCTGGCGACGAAAAGCGAAGGACGGCCGAGGTGGGGGTCGCGGTCCGGTCGCGGTCGCGGTCGGGGTCGGGGTCGGGGTCGGGGTCGGGGTCGGGTGGTTTGCTCCCTCGCCCCGCGCAGCGGGGAGGGTCTGGGAGAGGGGCGGATTCCGCGGCCGGGGGTCGGGGGCTCCCGGCTTTGCAGGCTCGCGCCAGCCGGAGGCTGGCACTGCGCCTGCCATCCCAGGTTCGCTCACTCGCGTGGAACCGTGGCGTTCATGGCCGTCGTCTCCTCGCCGCTTTGCGAAAGGAGCCGCCGGCCATGAACGACACGCTGTTCCCTCAGGTTTCCAGCTCTTCCACCTCCTCGTCTTGCTCTGTCTCTCCCGCCCTCCCACATCACAGGTTGCTCGCCTACGGCGTCGCGGTGGAACTCCTCCTCACGGTTCGTCGCGCCTCGGTCCGCGACGCCAAGCTGCGCGACGAGGCGCTCCGCTCCGCGAAAAGCGCTTGCCTCAATTGCGCGGAGGGCGCCGGAAGGGTCACGCGCGGTGACAAGGCGCGCGCTTTCGCCGTGGCCCGCGCCGAGGCCACCGAGGCTGCCGCGGCGGTGGAGATCGCGGCGCTTTGCGGCGATGCAAGCGCCGCGAGCGCGACCGAGGTTGCGCGGCTCGCCGGCCGCCTCGTGGCGATGCTCACCCCGCTCGTGCGGTGAGGAGCACCCGCAGCGTGCGCTGCACGCGCCGTATCGGACCTTCGATGCGGCCGCTCAACGGCTGGGCGTGGGTCCTCTGTCAGCGGGACGTTGGTTCTGCTGTCACCGCTCAGAGTTCTGGAGTCTGCCCCGTTCCGTTGACGGGCTCCTGTGTGGCGGGCTCGATGCGACTGGGTTCAGCCTGCGCGCACTGGCTTCGGGTCGTAGCGCGACAGACCGGGGATCCCAAAGTGCATCGCCCTGAAGGCGCGGATTCCCAGGCGCTCGCACGCCCCTCGTCGAGAGTGGCTTGTCCGCTCAACGCGAGAATGCACCGGCGGGAGAGTGCTGGTCGGCTTCGCCCTTCAGCAGTGCGTTCTCGCAGCGCGAGGAAGCCCAGACGCCGTAGGCGAGCGAGGCCGCAGCGACAGCGGCCGGAATGTAAGGCGCAACGGAGAACTGACACCTCGAATCGCTCGGATGGCTACCGCACTCCGCCACCGCCCTGTTGAAGCCGACTGCAACAGAACCTCCCAAAACGAGGCCGGCAGCAGCGACGCCGTCGATTACGAGCGGGATCCTCGAACTGCACTGTTGGGTGCCTGTGCCTGGATCGACTGACGGGCTGGGACGAACCACCAGAAGTGAGCACCCGCTCGTCAGCGACAGTGCCGCACACAAGACCGCCATGCACGGCAGGGCACAAGTCCATCTGCGCACCTCGGGAGACGCCATGGTTCGGAAGGTTAGCAGGCCCAGCGACGATCGGCGCCTACGACCCTTCGTCAGCACGACGAGCGACGCCCTGACGACGCCCCGTTCCGTTGACGGGTTGGTGTGGAGCGCCCGGACGCGGCGCGCGGGGACGTTCAGAGTTCCTCGGGCACGCGGCGCGACCGTGCGCAGCTCGCCGACATCGGCGCTGCATGGAGCCTAGAGTGCGCGGATGGACCGGTGGGCACGTCATTCAAAGTCGCGCG
This sequence comes from Anaeromyxobacteraceae bacterium, assembly GCA_035636195.1. Classification (GTDB taxonomy): domain Bacteria; phylum Myxococcota; class Myxococcia; order Myxococcales; family Anaeromyxobacteraceae; genus Anaeromyxobacter_A. The sequence goes on along the minus strand of DASPZP010000358.1, from coordinate 21,809 downwards.
CCACGCGCCGATCCCCTACGCTCTCGGTGCATGGTGGCTCTCGCACTGACCCTACAGCTCTTCGGCTTGCCCTCTCCGCGGCCGCTCCACCTCGCGCCCACGCTCACCCTCGCGGCCGGGCCGGAGCTCGATCCGTGGGTGGCGGGCTCGATGCCGACGCGCGCAGCCCCGGTCCCGGCTCTGGATCCATACGCGGGCACGAGCCGCTCGGCCGAATGGGCGCTGGCGTCGCTGGGCGTGCTCACAGCGGAATTCGCCAGTGCCGTACTCCTCGGCGCGATGCTGAGTGGCGCGTCGCGAGACACCGACGGCATACCCAAAGCATCCGCCGGGACGGTCTTCGTCTGGCTCGCGGCAACGGCGCTCGCGATCCCGACGGGCGCCGCCTTGGGCGCGATGCTGGCCGCGAACCCGGAAGCGGGAGGGAGCTTCGGGCAGGCGTTCGTCTTCTCATTGCTGGCGGAGTTGGGCGGGGTGGCGGCGTGCGCCGCCGCCTTCGTCGCGAACCCCTGGCTCGGCTTGGCGGTCGCGGTGGGGTGGCAGTTCGGGGTAATCCCGTGGGCGGCTTCCCGCGGGATGCACTCGAACGCTCGCCCCGAGAGCGCCGCCTCCACGGCAAACAGCGGCGGGTGGGCGCCAACAGCGCTGGCCTGGAATATCTAGACCGCTCCCGCCGACGCACCGCCCGATGAGACCGACCATCCGCCGGGCCGTCGCTGGACTCTCGTGAGGATGTCCGGCTGCTCGTTCGCGAAGGTACGACCGCCGCAATCGCCGCCGGTCGACGCAAGCACGGAACTCTCTTGCACAGAGGCCCGCGGCCCCGCCGCTTGCGGGATGGGAGGGGTCGGGTCGGGGTCCCGGTCGAACTCCGCCGGTAAAGTTTGTCGCCAGGGCGCGCCCGATGGACAATCCCTCGGTGCCGCTCGCCGCGCTCCTCCTGGCCGCCACGCTCGCCGCGCCGGTCCCGGCGCCGGCCGCTCCGGCCTTTCACCTCGACGCGGTGCCGGTGGGTGTCCACCTGGAGGTGGTCGCCGAGCCAGCGGCGCCGAGCCCCCCGCTGCGCTGGCGCTCCGACGCCGCCGGGCGGGTCGGGGTGGCGGAGGACGTCCGCCTGCAGGCGACGGTGCGGATCGCGCCCGCCGGCCCCGGTGCGTTCGCGCTCACCTTCTCCGTCGTCTGGCGCGTCGCGGCGCAGGTGGAGCGCGAGGCCATCCGGCTGGTCTTGCCCGGCCCCGGGCGCGCGGTCGGACGCGACCTCGAGCTCAGCGCGCTGCATGCGCCGCTCAGGGTCGATCGCGGCACGCCCATCGTGGCCGCCACCCGCGAGCTGGTCGTGCTGGGCGAGGAGGGCTTCCTCGCCGCGCGCTACGCGCCCGTGCGCGACGCGCTCGAGGTGGACCTCGTCCTCGACGACGCCGGCGCGCATCCCTTCGCCGTCTACCCGAGCTGTCTGCCTTCCCTGCCTGGCCTGGCCGAGGGCACCGCCGTTCCCTTCGCGGCGCTGGAGCACAAGAAGTTCCTCGGGCGCACCTCGCGCCGCGTCGGGGAGCGGGTCGAGGCGCACGCGACGCTGGTCCTGCTCGCGCCGGCAGCGGCCGCGCTGCCGGTCGTCCCGGAGCGCTGGCCAGCCGGGGCGCGGGCGGCCGTCGTCTTCACCGACCACGCCGATCGCACCGACCCGGTCGCGCTGCGGGCGCTCCTCTACGGCTCGTCGGCGGTGCCGGCCGGTGCGCCCGCGGCGGCCGGCGGCTTCCTGGGTCACGGCGTCCGCCTCACGAAGAGCTTCTTCGTGCGCGCCCACCGGGGTGGCCTCCAGACCGACCCGGAGGCGCACGCGCTCGCGGTGGCCCTGCGCGCGGCGGGCTCGGAGGTGGCGAGCCACTCCATCAGCGGTGGGCCGGACGATCGCGCGGCGGTGGTGGCGGGCCTGCCGGCGCTGCAGGCGCTCGGGGTGGTCACCTGGATCGATCACCAGCCCTACACGAACTGCGAGGCCTTCTCGAGCGAGGGCTGGCGCACCGAGGGGCGCTACGGCATTCGCGACCTGCTCGCACTGGCGGGGATCCGCTGGGTGTGGGAGGCGGGCGACGTGGGCGGCTTCCGCTCGGTCGCGCTGGTGGACCTCTTCTCGGCGGGCCCGCCGGGTGCGCCAGCGCCGCCCATCTATCCCCTCCCGATGGACCCGCGGCTGTGGGTCTTCGACTCGACCATGTTCTACGCCCCGCCGCGCGAGCTCGCGGCGGCCCTCTCCGACGCGGCGCTCGAGAAGCTCGAGGCGCGGCGCGGCCTCTTCGTCGGGCACACCTATCTGTCCGCGTCGCGGCGGACCACCACCCGCCCCGAGCACCTGGCGCGACTGGTGGTCCGGGAGGACGGCGGCGCGCTCGTCCTCGACCCGGAGCTCGATCAGGCCCTCGCGCGCATCGGGCGGCATGTGCGCGCCGGCCGGCTCGCCTCGCTCACCTGGGCAGAGGCGGGCGACCGGCTGCGCGCGCTCGCCGAGGTGCACGTCGCCTACCTGCCCGACGGCAGCGCGCGCGTCGAGAACCGCGGCGGAGCGCCACTCCTCGGCCTCACGCTGGCGGTGCCGGCCGAGGTGGACCTTCAGATTGCGGGCGCGGCGGTGGCGGGCCGCTCCGCCGAACGCGGCCGCACGCGCGCCTGGCTCGATCTCGCCCCGGGCGGCGCCGCGCTCGTGCGCGCCACGCGCGGCGGGGCGCCGTCGCCCTTCCTCGTCCCGCGCGCCGGCGCTACCCTGAGGCCATGAGCGTCCGCTCGCTCCGCCAGGAGGACGTGGCCCTGCTCGCGCCGGCGCTGGCGGAGCTGCCGCTCATGACGCGTTACGGGCGGAGCGCAGCGCGCATCGCGGAGGATCTCGCGGCGGCGCTCACCCGCGGCGATGGGCTCCTCGCCTGGGAGGTGGCGGGCGTGGCGCGCGGACTCGCCTGGTTCCTGCGCGAGGGCACCTTCGGGATGGGCGGCTACCTGAGGCTCATCGCGCTCGCCGAAGGGGCGCAGGGTGGGGGCGCCGGCGCGGCGCTCCTCGCCGCCTACGAGGCGGAGGTCGCGCGCGCCAGCCGGCACGCCTTCCTGCTCGTGTCGGACTTCAACACGCCGGCCCAGCGCTTCTACGAGAAGCACGGCTACGCGCGGGTCGGGGCGCTGCCGGGGCTGGTGCTGCCGGAGATCGCCGAGCTGGTGTACTGGAAGCGCTTGCGGTGAAGCGGCCGAGGGGAGGGCCTACCGCGGGTCCTTGGACTTGCGGCGCCACTCCTGGATGGAGGGGCGCGTCCAGATCGTCTCGGCGTAGGCCTTGATGCGGGCCGGGACCGGGTCGCCGTTCGCGACGAGCCGCTCCAGCATCATGGCGAGGTCGGCGTCGGCGATGGTGAAGCCGCCGAAGAGGTTGCTGCCGCCCTGGGGCAGGAGCGCCTCGGCCGCCTGCACCACCCGCCCGGCCGCTGCCTGCCCGGCGGCGGTGAGCGGCTTCACGGGCTCCTTCCCGAAAACGCTCGAGGTCGGCCGCTCCTCGCGGAGCGCCATGAGATCGCTCCGCAACCAGGCCTGGACCTGCCGCGCTCGGGCGCGCTCGAAGGGTTGCTCCGGGTACAGGCGCGGGTGCCCCGGCGGCGGGAACAGCTCCTCCAGGTACTCATCGATGGCGGACGACTCGGCCAGCCAGCGCTCGCCGTGTTGCAGGGATGGCACGCGGCCCGTCACCGAGCGCGCCGCATAGTCGCCGCGGCGGTGCTCCCCGCCGTCGAGGTCGAAGGTGCGCAGCTCGAACGGGATGCCCTTCTCCTTCAGCGCGACCCAGCACGAGAAGACGTACGGACTGTAGAAGTTCTTGTCTCCCCACAGCACCAGCTTCGCGTCCGCCATGTGTGCTCCCTTCCGCTAGAAGCTCCGCCCGACGATGGTCTTCACGACGAGCTGCTGGTCGGTGGGCCCGCTGATCCCGCCGCCGACCGCCAGGTTCACTTCCCACCCCGAGCTGGGCCGCCCGTAGGCTTCGACGAGGTCCAGCACGCCGAAGAGGTAATGCGACTGCTCGCGCGCGGGCGAGAGATCGTCGATGAAGCCCAGCTCGGCGTAGTACTCCGCTCCCACCGCGAAGCCGAGCTGCGTATTAACCGCCACCTTGGCGGCGGGCTCGAAGACGGGACGGAAGGCGTCCTTTCCTGAGAGCGCGTACCCGATGATCGGGTTCACGTCCAGGAGGAGCCACTTGTCCTGCCATCCCAGGAAGGGGCGGAGCTCGTTCGCCCACTGGTCCTGTTCTAGCTCCTTCACCACCCGACCCACCTCGACGTTCAGGCCGAGGAAGAAGTTCTGACCGAGGAGCTTCGGCGCGACGAGCTTCACGCGCAGCTTGCTGCCGGCGTACTGGAAGCCATGCGCCGGAGCGTCGTACATTTGCAAATACGCCCCGAGCTCGAGCCAGCTCGTCACGCCGAAGGCCGGCTCGAGCGTGAAGCGGGCGGTATGCCAGGGCGGGATCTCCCGCGGGTAGGCGGGCGTGCGGGAGCCGCGGGCGGTGAAGTTCGAATGTAGCTCCACCCCGAAGTGCCCCGGCTCGTTGATCTCGGCCTCGTAGACCTGGATCTCGAAGCGATCGATGGCAGCCGCGGGGAAGGAGGCGGCGCAGGCGATGGCGGCGAAGAGGGGTCGTGCCCGCATGATGAGAGCCCCGCGCCGCCCCGCCAGCGCCCGACGTTCACTTCTTGATGTCGAGCAGCTCCACCTCGAAGACGAGCGTCGCGCCACCGGGGATGGTGGGCGGACGGCCCTCGTCGCCGTACGCGATCGCCGACGGGCAGACGAGCTTGGCCTTGCCCCCGACCTTCAGCTTCGCGACGCCCTCGGTCCAGCACTTGATGACCTGGTTGAGCGGGAACTCCGCCGGCTGCCCGCGCTTCACGGAGCTGTCGAAGACCTTTCCATCGGTGAGGGTGCCGGTGTAGTGCACCTTGACCGTGTCGGTCTCCTTCGGCTGCGCGCCCGTGCCCTCCGCGATGGGCACGAAGATGAGTCCGGAGGCCGTCTTCTGGGCCCCCTTCTCCTTGGCCGCCTTCTCGAGGAAGTCCTTCGACTTCTCCTTCTGCTTCTCGGCGGTCACCTTCATGCGCGCCTGCGCGAGCTGGTTGATCTTCTGCTGGTAGGCCTCGGGATCGACGGCCGGCTTCTTGCCAGCGCCCACGTCCTCCAGGCCGCGCTTCACCATCGCGAACTCGGCCGGGCTCAGGTTGAAGACCTCCAGCTGCCGCGCGACGACGGCGCCGATGGCGTAGAGCGTCTTCTGATCGTCGGTCTGCGGGGCCTGGGCCCGAGCGCCGGTGGCGAGCGAGATCGCGAGGGCGGAGAGGATGAGCCTGAGCATGGAGGTTCCTTTCGGGATCGTCCGGCTGGGAGGTCCAGGACGCACGGAGAGTGTTCTAGGCGACCGCTCATCATGCGCCGATGACGCCGCGGTCGCAACGAAAACGGCTCATTCTTCGAGCGTGGAAACGTCGCCTTCCGGCAACCCCTGCGCCCGCGCCTTGAGCAGGCGCCGCATGATCTTGCCAGAGCGCGTCTTCGGCAGGACGTCGACGAAGGTCACCTTCTCCGGTCGGACGATGGGTCCGAGGTGCGCCGCCACGTGGGCCTTCACCTCGTCCTCCAGCTCCGGCGAGGGCTTGAAGCCTTGCCGCAGCAGGCAGTAGCAGTGGATGGCCTGCCCCTTCACCTCGTGGGGCAAGCCGATGACGGCGGCCTCCGCGATCGCGGGGTGCGAGACGAGCGCGCTCTCGATCTCGGCCGTGCCGAGGCGGTAGCCCGACACCTTGATGACATCGTCGGTCCGGCCGATGATCCAGAAGTAGCCGTCCTTGTCGCGCTTGGCCGCGTCACCGGCGGTGTACTTGCCGGGGTACCGCGTCCAGTACTGTGTCACCATCCGCTCCGGGTCCTTGAAGATGGTGGTCATCATGGCAGGCCAGGGACGCTTCAGGACCAGGAAGCCCTCCTCGCCCTCCGGCACCGCCTTGCCGGCCTCGTCGAGGATCTCGGCATCCTGCCCGAAGAACGGCCGGGAGGCCGACCCCGGCTTGAGCGGCATGGCCGGGGTGGGCGTGATCATGAACATGCCCGTCTCGGTCTGCCACCAGGTGTCCATGATCGGGCAGCGGCCCTTCCCGATGACGCGGTGGTACCACTTCCACGCCTCCGGGTTGATGGGCTCGCCCACCGAGCCGAGCAGCCGCAGGGTCGACAGATCGTGTCGGCCCGGCCAGCTCTCGCCGAAGCGCATCAGCCCGCGGATGGCGGTGGGCGCCGTGTAGAGGATGGTGATGCCGTACTTCTCGACGAGGTGCCACCAGCGGTTCGGGTACGGGTAGGACGGTGCGCCCTCGTACATGAACGTCGTCGCGCCGCAGAGGAGCGGCCCGTAGACGATGTAGCTGTGCCCGGTCACCCAGCCCGGATCCGCGGCGCACCAGTAGCGGTCCTCGTCCTTGATGTCGAAGACGTACTTGAGCGTGGCGTAGATGCCGACCATGTAGCCGCCGTGGGCGTGGACGATGCCCTTCGGCGTGCCGGTCGTACCCGAGGTGTAGAGGACGAAGAGCGGGTCCGAGCTGTCCATCACCTCCGTCGGGCACGTCCCGGAGGCGAGCGGCAGCTTCATGAGATCGTGGTACCAGTAGTCGCGGCCCGCCTCCATCTTCACCTCGTGGTGGGTGCGCTGGACGACGATCACCGTCTCGACGGTCGGCGCGCGCCGCACGGCCTCGTCGACCGTCTTCTTGAGCTCCACCACCTTGCCGTTCATGAACCCGCCGTCGGCGGTGATGATCACCTTCGACTCGGAGTCCTCGATGCGGCCTTGCAGCGCGTCCGTGCTGAACCCGCCGTACACGACGGAGTGGATGGCGCCGATCTTGGCGGTCGCCAGCATCGCGATGACGATCTCGGGGATGCGCGGCATGTAGATGGTGACGCGGTCCCCACGCTTCACGCCCATCGCCTTCAGCACGTTGGCGAACTTCGACACGTCACGGTTGAGCGCGAAGTACGAGTAGGTGCGGACGTCGCCCTTCTCTCCCACCCACACCAGCGAGAGCTTGTTCTTGCGCCAGGTCTTCTGGTGGCGGTCGAGGCAGTTCTGGACGATGTTGGTCTTGCCGCCCGCGAACCACTTGAAGAACGGCTTGTTGGAGTCGTCGAGCGCCTTGTCCCACTTCTTCGTCCATTCGAGCTCCGCGGCCTCGGCGGCCCAGAAGCCCTCCAGGTCGGCGTGGGCCCGGCGCGCCATCCCCTCCCAGTCCTTGACGCGTGCGTTCGCCACCACCTCGGCGGATGGGTAGAAGACTTCGCCTTCCAGGACCGGGCGCTTGTCACTCATCGGCAGAGCTCCTTGGGTAAAAAAGTAGGTGAGACCTAGCTAGAGAGCATCCCGGCATGGAGTCAATGGTGAACTGGGCACCGGATGGGGTCGCCGCCACTGCGGCCCGCGGGTTATTCTCCTCCCGCCTTGATCCGTCCCGCTCCCCTCCGCCGAGGCGACGTCGTGCGCGTGGTGGCGCCCTCGGGTCCCGTCGACCCGGAGAACCTGCGAGCGGGCGTGGAGGTGCTGCGCCGTTTCGGGCTGGAGGTGCGGCTCCGCGCGGACGTGGTCGCCCGGCAAGGCTACCTGGCGGGCGATGACGAGCGGCGGCTCGCGGAGTGGCGCGAAGCGTCAGCCGATCGCGAGGCGCGGGCCCTGTTCTGCGCGCGCGGTGGGTACGGCGCGATGCGCATCCTGGACCGGATCGATCCAACGCCGCTCCTCGAACCGGCGAAATGGGTGGTCGGGTTCTCCGACGTGACGGCGCTCCACGGCCTGCTGAACCGCGCCGGGCTCGTGACCTTGCACGCGCCGCTCGTCACTACGCTCGGTCGCGCCACCCCGGCCGCGGTCGAGCACCTGCGCGCGCTGCTCTTCGGCGAACGACAGCCCTCGCCCGGCGCTGCCGTGCCTGCGCCCGGCGAGGGCTGCCTCGGGTCGGGGGTGATCCGGCCCGGCCGCGCCTCGGGCGTCCTGCTGGGGGGCTCCCTCACGCTCCTCGCCCACCTGTGCGGCACGCGCTTCCTCCCCTCGCTGCGCGGCGCCGTGCTGTTCCTGGAGGACGTGGGCGAGAAGCCCTACCGCCTCGACCGCTACCTGACCCAGCTCCGCCTGGCCGGGGCGCTGGAGGGGATCGGCGCCGTGTGCGTCGGACACCTCACCTCCTGCGACGCCGATGGCCGGACCGGCGCCGAGGTCATGCGCGAGCTCGTCAGCGCGCTCGGCGTGCCGGCCATCGAGGGGGTGGCCGCTGGCCACGGCGACGACAACCTGGCATTGCCGCTGGGCTCGGCGGTGACGGTGATCGCGCCCGGTCCGGGCGGGGGCCCACCGCGCCTGCTCTTCGACGCATCGGCGGTGGCGTGACGGCGCCTCGCCTGCCGCAGCTCACCGGCTTGCTCGACGCCGCGGCGCGCGAAGGCGTCGCGCCGGCGCTGGCGGCCGAGGTGCGCCTCCGCGGCGCGGTCGTCCACCGGAGCCACCACGGTCAGGCGCAGCGCCTCCCCGCCGCGCGGCCGCTCGGGGCGGACGATCTCTTCGACGTCGCCTCGCTGACGAAGGTGATGGCGACGGCGTCCCTGGCCGCCCTCCTCGTCGACGCGGGCGCGCTCGAGCTCGATCTTCCGGCCGCCCGCCTCTTGCCCGAGCTCGGCCCCGACCATCGCGGGATCACCCTCCGTCACCTGCTCGCCCACGCGAGCGGGCTCCCCGCCTGGCGGCCGCTCCACGCGGCCGGGCGCGGCAGCGCCGCGCTCATCGCCGCGGCGGCGGCGACCCCGCTCGAGGCCGCGCCGGGCACGCGCGCCCTCTACTCGGACCTGGGCTTCATCCTCGTGGGCGCGGCGCTGGAGCGGGCAGTGGGCGCGCCGCTCGACGCGCTCTTCGCGGCGCGCATCTCGGGCCCGCTGGGGCTCGGCGACACCTTCTTCCTGCGCCAGGGCGACCCGGTCAGCGCCACGCGGCGCGCGCGGCACCGGTTCGCGGCGGCCCGGGCCACGACCGAGCGCGGCGTGCTCGTGGGCGAGGTGGACGACGACAACGCCTTCGCCATGGGCGGGGTGGCGGGCCACGCCGGCCTCTTCTCCAGCGCCTCCGAGGTGGCGGCGCTGGGCCAGGCCTGGCTGGACGCGCTGGCCGGCCGCTCGCGCTGGCTCTCCGCCGCGACCGCCGCCCGCTTCGTCGCCCGCGACTCGACGCCCGGGACCGAGCGCGCGCTCGGCTGGGACACGCCGTCCGCGCAGGGCTCGTCGCTCGGTACCCGCCTCGGCCGCGGCCGCCGCGGTGCGGTGGGCCACCTCGGCTTCACCGGCTGCTCGCTCTGGCTCGACCTGGACCGCGAGCTCGCCTGCGCGCTCCTCACGAACCACGTCCACCCCGACGGCCCGGACAAGCCGCGCCTGAAGGCTTTGCGGGTTCGGTTCCACGATGCGGTCGCGGCGGAGCTGGGGTTCTAGGTCGGGGTCGCTGGCGAGGGAACGAGTTCCATGGACTACACGGGCGTGAAGCGCATCCATCTCATCGGCGTGGCCGGCACCGGCATGGGAAGCTTCGCCGGCATGCTCAAGGCGGCCGGCTATCAGGTGACGGGCTCGGACGAGAACGTCTACCCCCCCATGTCCACCCAGCTCGCGCGCTGGGGCATCGACGTGATGACGCCCTACGCCCCGGAGAACCTCCAGCGCGCCCGGCCCGACCTGGTCGTGGTGGGGAACGTGGTCCGGATGGTGAACGTGGAGGCGACGGCGATGCGCGAGCAAGGCCTCCGCCACGTCTCCTTTCCACAGGCCCTGGGCGATCTCTTCCTCGCGCCACGCCACGGGGTGGTGGTGGTCGGCACGCACGGGAAGACCACCGCCACCGCCATGATGGGCGCGCTCCTCCATCACGCCGGACGCGATCCGTCCTTCCTGGTGGGCGGGGTGGCGCGCGACTTCGAGTCGAACTTCCGCCTCGGCGACGGCCCTCACTTCGTCGTGGAGGGGGACGAGTACGACACGGCCTACTTCGACAAGGGCCCCAAGTTCCTCCACTACCACCCGCGCACCGCCATCTTCACGAGCTGCGAGCTCGACCACGCCGACATCTACCGCGACGAGGCGCACTACGAGAGCGCGTTCGAGCGGTTCACCGACCTCCTGCCGGCGGACGGGTTCCTGGCCGCTTGCGCCGCCTATCCGAGCGTGCTGCGCATCGCGAAGCGCGCCCGCTGCGAGGTGGAGACGTACGGGGTGGGGACGGAGGCGGACTGGGAGGCGCGCCACCTCGAGCTCGCGCCGGACGGCGCGCGCTTCGACCTCGTCCGCGGCGGCCGCGCGCTCGTGCGGGCGAGGCTGGCGGTCGGCGGGGCGCACAACGTCGAGAACGCGCTCGGCGTGGCAGCCGCCGCGACCCGCCTCGGCCTCGCGCCGGAGGAGATCGCGGCGGGGTTCGCGGCTTTCCGTGGCGTGAAGCGGCGCCAGGAGGTGCGCGGGACGGCGGGCGGGGTGACGGTCATCGACGACTTCGCCCACCACCCCACCGCGGTCGCGAAGACGTTGCAGGCCATCCGCGGGACGTTCCCGCAGGGTCGCCTCATTGCCTGCTTCGAGCCGCGCTCGAACACGAGCCGCCGGAACCTCCACCAGCAGGAGTACGTGTCGGCCTGGCCCTGCGCGGGCGAGGTCTTCATCCTCCGACCCGCCCCGACCGACCGCGTCCCGGAGAGCGAGCGCCTCGACGTCGATCGGCTCGCGCGCGAGATCGCCGTCCAGGGCCCGCCCGCCCACGCCTGCGCGACGGTCGACGAGATGGTGTCCGGCGTGGTGGCGAGGGCGCGGCCCGGCGACGTGGTGGTGGCGATGTCGAACGGAGCCTTCGGGGGCATCTGGGACAAGCTGCTGGCGGGCTTGGGGGCCTAGAGGAATAGAAGAGGGCCCCGGCCTTTCGGCCAGGGCCCCCGGTCACTGCTCACCTCGAGCGGGCTACGGACCGCTGTGGCAGGACTGGCACATCCCGTTCTTCCGGATGTCCTCGTGCTTGTGCTTCGACAGGAAGCTGCTCGGGTGGATGTTGACGCCTGCGATGCCGCCCACGCGATGGCAGTTCACGCAGATCGCGGCCGGACCCTGGTCGTGGCAGCCGGCGCAGCCGATGATGTTCTGGCGGGCGGCGTTGCCGTGGAACTCGGCGCCCTTGGAGGTGTCGTTGGCCCAGCCGATGGGGTGCGGGTCACGCGGGTTCCCACCGTTGAGGCGGGTGCGGAACGAGATGTTCTGCTCGGTGTGACAGCTGTCGCAGAAGAAGCTGCCGTGGCACTTGCGGCAGCTGGCCGGGTCGGCCGCGGCCTCCATCTGGTGGCGTGACACGAAGTCACCGCGGTGGATGAAGTCGGACTCGACGCGCTCCGGGAAGCGGATCTCGGGGCGGACCGGCACCGTCGCGTTCGCGTGGCAATTCGCGCAGTAGGACTGGTCGTGGCACTGAGCGCAGGCATCGGCACCGTTCTTCGCCACGTTGCGGTGCTCGCGGACCCAGTTCCCCTGGTGCGACAGGGAGGCGATCGCCTCGATGGGCTTCAGCGGGTACTGGCGCAGGCTGACGTGGCAGGGCGAGCACTTCGCCTGCGCGACCTCCTGCTGGTGGTAGTGGCAGGCGGTGCAGCTCTGCATCGGCGGGGCGATGTCGCGCGCCGGCCCGACCTCGGGCAGCTCCTTGTGGCAGCTCGTGCAGGCCTGATTCACTTCCTTGGTCTTGATGCGCTTCAGGTGGTCCTGGTGGTTGAACGTGATCTGGTAGTCGCGCGAGCGCGGCTGCCCGAGCGCGGCAGCGGCGGCGGCGGCCTTGCGGGTCGCCTCGTCGGTGGGCTTCCCGATGTCAGGGTGGCACTCCTCGCACTTCACCACCGAGGGCAGCTTCGACTCGCCCAGCTTCGCCGCCTTGGGGATGCCGGTGTGGCAGTCGACGCAGTCGAACCCGCCGTGCTTCTCGTGGGGGAACAAGCTCGCGCGCGGCTGCTCGTGCGTGTCGCTCGGGACGGGGCGGGTGTTCTTGCAGCCGGTGGCAAGCCCGCTGGCGAGGGCGGCCACGGCGAACAGGCGGAGGGCGTTCATCACCGCACCTCCCGCACCAGGTAGGTCTGGTCGTAGACGAGCTTGGCCATGATGTCGAAGTGATGCTCCAGGTACGGCGTGGATCCGACCGTGCCGGCCACCGTGGCGCGCCAGCCGCGCCACAGCTGGTAGGCGAGCGTCCCGGTCGCGGTGAGCGAACGCGAGGTCGCGTTCACGTCCCGGTCGTAGAAGTAACCGATGAGGTCGAGGGTGGTGGTGATGGCGGAGGTGAAATTGCGCGCGCCGAAGAGCCGGACCTGCTTGTAGCCGTTGTCGATGTCGTCGTTGGCGTTGCGCAGGATCCCGAGCTCGGCGCCGACGGTGTTCGCCGGTCCCGCCGGGTGGTAGGTGCCCTTCAGGCGGCCCCAGTGCCCGTGTCCACCCTCTTCGATGAGGAGGTGGTAGTCGGCGTCGATGCCGAGGTTCTTCACGCCGCCGAAGTGGATCGCGCCGCCCACGTCGTTGCGCTTGTCGGCGGCGAACACGGCCAGGATGGAGTTCCGGGGCAGGAACAGGTCGGGCTCCACGTGCCGGTAGTCGACGGTGACGTCGAGGTGCTTCACCGGGAAGACCTGGGCGGCCACCGCGGCCTCGCCCAGCCGGCTCTCGTAGAGGCTCCAGAAGCCGGAGCCGGAGAAGACGACCAGCCGGTGCGGGGTGAGGCGGAAGTCGACGCCCACGTCCTGGCGAGCCGGGTCACCGTGGTCGGTCGCCATCGCGATGGAGGCGCCCACGTCGACGAGGCCGGGGTATCGCCAGAAGGCGCGGCCACCGGCGGTGAAGGTGGCGGCGATGTTCCCCACCACTTCTTGCCCGCCGCGGGTGGTGAAGCGCGGCGCGACCGGCGAGCCGGCGTAGCCGGAGAGCCCGAAGTTGGCCGGAAGCAGCGCCTGGGCCGAGACGCCGTCCAGCTGGACCATGCGCGCCACGCCGTCGGCGACGAGCTGGCGGCCGAGGCGGAGCGAGACGTCGTGGTTCAGGAAGTCGGCGCGGATGAAGCCGACGTTGACGTCGCCGGTGTAGCGCTTGTCGATCTGCGCGCCGTTCTGCCAGAAGCGCTTGTCGCCGAGGTCGATCGATCCCCAGGTCGAGAGCGCCACCTCGAAGTCGGCGTAGCGCGTGTGCAGGTCGCTCGCCGCCAGGTCCAGGATCTCGTACAGCGGGACGGCGGTGATCGTGCTGGCGGCGTCCCCAGCGGCGGGCAGGCGGAAGTCCTGCCGCCCGAGCAGCATGGTGGTGGAGCTCGCCTGCACGGTGTCGGCGCGGGCGGTGCTCGCGAGCGCGAGCCCAGCAGCGCACACGGCCCAACGCAGCCGGTGATTTGTCATCGGTCCTGTCCTCGCAGGTTCCTGAAAGCGTCGATGCGGCCGGTCATGTGGCGGCCCTCGTGGACGGTGGCGTTTCCGTAGAAGGGAGACGGGCAGGGCCGATAGTTCTCGACCGCTGGCCCTGTCTGAATCGGTTTCGTCATCCTGCTCCGGTGACCAGGGACCGCGGCGCTGCCGAAGCGAGCGGTCGGTCCGACTGGGCGGGTCAGACGATGGCACAGCACGTCAGGGGCGTGGTTGATGACAGTCAACTGACGGCGCGTTTCCCCACGAATTCTGGGGACGTGACCCATGGGTTGGCGTTACCATGGCCCACGTGACGCACTGCTCTCCAGGTCCAGTGATCTCGGCCCTCTCTGGGGCGTTCGCGCTCGTCTTGCTCGCCAGCGCCGGGTGCGCCACTCCCCGCACTTCGGAGGGGAAGTCGAGCGATGTGGGACGGGTGCTCTCGCTCTCCGCGCCCGACCTCGCCGGCGGGGAGATCGACGTCGGCGCGCAGCGAGGACGCGTACGCATCGTCGATTTCTGGGCGACGTGGTGCGAGCCGTGCAAAGAGGCGCTGCCTGCGCTCGATGCGCTGGCGCGCGACCTCGCTCCGCGCGGCCTGGCCGTCTATGCGGTGTCGATCGACGCAGACCGGGCGCAGCTCGCGCGCTTCCTGGCGGAGCGGCCGATCGCGGTCACCGTGCTCTGGGACGAGGGCGCGGTCCGCGTGAGCGGCTTCCACGTCAAGTACATGCCCATCACGCTCCTCGTCGACCGGGCCGGGGTCATCCGGCACGTCCACCAGGGCTGGGAGCCCGGTCAGGCGGAGCTGCAGCGGCGCCAGGTCGAGGCGCTGCTGGCGGAGGGGCCCCCGTCCGTTCGCGCACCGTGAAGTGGCAGCGTTCGCGCTCGCCCGCGATCGCCTCGGCGCGCCCCTCCTCGGGGGGGCGCTTCGGCCAGAACGCCATCTCGTCGGCTTCCCAGGCGTAGGGCGCGCCGCCGAGCAGCACGCGGCCCTCGCTGACGGCGTCGGTCGCGGCGAGGAGCGGCAGCGGCGCGAGATCGCGGATGAGTGCTTCGAAGCGGCCCTGCCGGGCGGCGTCGACGAAGGCGAAGTGGTGCCGCGCCGTGAAGGAGGTGTGGAAATGCGCCGGCCGGAAGACCACTCCTGCCAGATCGAGCCGGCGCGCCATGGCGGCGAGCAGCTCGCCGAGCTCGCGCGCCAGCCCGAGCCCGGGCACCTCCTGGCCGGGCAGCCGCGGCCGCAGCGCGCTGAACTGGGCGCGGGGGTGGCGGAGCGACATCCAGTGGACGTAGAGCACCTCGGTGCCCTGGACGCGCCGGCGCTCGAGCACGAGCTCGATGAGCAGGTGCTCCACCCCACCCGACTCCCCCATGACCCGGAGCCGCTCGCCCGTGCCGTCGCGGTCGAGCGCCACCCGGAACGATGCGTAGCCGAGGCGCTGCAGGTGACGGAGCAGGCCGTAGCGGTGCAGGGCGTGCTCCAGGCCGGCCGCCGTGTAGTAGCCGAGGAAGAGCCGCTGCCCGGCGCGGTAGCGGTCGAGCCCGAGCGCCTCCTCCAGATCGGCTGCCGTGAACTCGGTCTCGCCGAGGTCCTCCGTGGAGAGCTCGGCGAAGATGCCGTGGAAGCGTCGGCTGAGCGGGTCATAGCCGGGTGGGATGGGGGCGAGCGAGCGCGTGGCGAGGACCATGCCGGTGCCGGCCAGCACCCGCCACGCGTCGCGGCTGTAGCCGCCCGCCGGGAGCCACACCGAAGGCACCCCCTCGAGGGCGCGCGCGACGGCGGCGTCGCGGCGGCGCGCGCCGGCGAGCGTGAGGGCGAGCCGGCCGAAGCGGTCGCCGGCGAGCACGTCCCCGCCGGCCAGCACGAAGGCGAGGGCCGGCCGCGGCATCCGGCAGAGCAACCCCGAGAGCGCCGACAGGTAGTGCTCGTCGCCCGTGCCCTCGCGGAGGACCGTCTCGTCGACGAGCGGCAACGGCCCCCAGTCCGATCCCGAGAGCGAGCCGATCCAGGCCGACGGGTCGTGCGCCAGGCACGCGGCGACGCCGTCCGGCGGGTGCGCGTCGAGGTCGAGCACCACCACCCGCCCGCCGAAGCCTGCCTTGCGCAAGGCCGCCAGCGCGACCGCCACGTCGTTCACCGGGCAGAACCCGCCCGCCGAGCCGGGCCCGGCGTGGTGGAAGCCGCCCTGCAGGTTCAGGGTGGGCCCGCGGCGCCGGAGCGCCTCGCGCGCCGCTTCGAGCGTGCCCCCGACGGAGAGGCGGACCGTCTCCATGAGCTCGTCCACCGGGACATCGCTGGGATCGACGGCGAAGATCCGCGCCAGCGTCTCCGGGCGGCCGAGTGACTCGAGGAGCTCCAGCGTGTGGACGCGGTCGAGGTCCTCGTAGGCGACGCGATGGGGAGCGCGCACCGAGGCGCGAGGCAGCGCGCGGCTCTCGATGAGCCACCAGGCGGCGTAGTCGGCGCGGCGCGGCTCGATCCCGGCCGACGCCCGCACGCCGGTCATGGGCAGCCGATACGCCGGCGAGTACCACACCGGCAGCTCCCGCCGGGTGAGCCGGTTGCGGAGCTGGTGGAGGAGGCGCGGTGGCACGACGTTCGCCGATCAGCTCCGCGCCGCCGTGCCCGGCCCCTTCTCCGCGACCCTCTGCCCGGAGGTCGGAGAGGGAGGAAGGGACCGCGACCGCGACCGCACCAGCAGCCATCCGAGCAAGGTCTCGAACGCGATCCAGGCCACCGCGAACCACGCCGCGTAGATGAGACGGGTGAGCGCCGCCGAGCAGCGCGCGTACTGCTCGTCGAAGGTGGTCGCCACGCTCGTGAACAGGGGCATGGCGCGGACGGTGTAGCCCACGATGAAGATCAGGAACACGGTCCGCACCACCGCGAGCGCCTTGTACATGGCGCCCATTCTAGCGCGCGCCTATCTTCCGCGGGGGAGCGTAATGTCCGAGGGAAGCGAGCTGAAGGGGGTCTGCGCCGAGGCGGCGCGCCGCGGCGGGGCGGTGCTGCGCGAGGCGTTCGGCCTCCCACGGACCATCTCCTACAAGGGTGGCATCGATCTCGTCACCGACGCCGATCACGCCAGCGAGGCGGTGCTCCTCGAGTTCCTGCGCAGGGGCTACCCGGACGCGGCGGTGCTGGCGGAGGAGTCGGGCGCGTCGGGCGAGGCCTCCGGGCGGCTCCGCTTCATCATCGACCCGCTCGACGGCACCACGAACTACGCCCATGGCCTGCCGCACTTCGCGGTGAACGTCGGCGTGGCCGACGAGCGCGGCCTCCTCGCCGGCGCGACCTACGATCCCCTGCGCGACGAGCTCTTCCTGGCGGCGCGAGGGGAGGGCGCCACCCTGGGCGGAGCACCCATCGCGGTCTCGCACGGCGCCGAGCTGCGGCGCGCGCTCCTCTGCACGGGGTTCCCCTACGACATCCACCAGAGCCCCGAGCTGCCGCTGCGGATCTTCGCCGCGTACCTGCGCCGCGCCCGCGCCATCCGGCGCATGGGCAGCGCAGCCCTCGACCTCGCCTATGTCGCGTGCGGCCGCTACGACGGCTTCTGGGAGATGAAGCTCAAGCCGTGGGATCTCGCCCCAGGCATCCTGCTCGTGCGCGAGGCCGGCGGCCTCGTGAGCGACTTCGCCGGCGGCGATACGATGCTCCAGTCGGGCAGCATCTGCGCCGCCAACCGGCCGCTTCACCCCGAGCTCATGGCGGTGCTGGCCGAGGTGCGCGCGAGCGGGGGGTGAGCGCCCCGCGCTCGAACGGCAGCCGCAGCACCGAGCGCGGATCGACGTACAGGTCGCCGACGCGCACGCCCCAGTGCAGGTGCGGCCCGCTGGCGCGCCCGCTGGCCCCCACCTGCCCTAGCCGTTCGCCGCGCCCCACCACCTGTCCTTCCCGCACCCGGATGCGCGAGAGGTGGAAGTAGGTGGTGTAGAGCCCCGCCCCGTGCCAGAGCACCACGCTCTTCCCCGAGGCCCAGGCGTCGCGCACCAGCACCACCCGCCCGGCCTGGGCGGCGCCGACCGGCGCGCCCACCTTCCCGGCCAGGTCGAGCCCGTAGTGCTGCGAGGGCCTGACGGCGTTGAACGTGCGCTGCTCGCCGTAGCCGGCGGTGACGCGCGCTCGGCGGGGCCAGGCGAGGCGGCCGCGGAAGAGCGGTGGCGAGGGCGGCTGGGAGAAGGCGAGGGCGAAGGCCGCGCGGTCCTCGGCGATGCGCCGCTCGACCTCCGGCGTGGGCGGCTCGACGTAGCGCTGCTGCACCTCGAGCGCCCGGTGCGGAAAGGTGGGCGCCTCCACGACCAGCGTGCCGCCGATCACCCCGGCTGCGCCTCCTTCACCCAAGGTCACCTCGATCGGCAGGGGCCCCGGCGGCGTCTCGACCGGCAGGCCCGCCAGCGCGGCGTGACCGCCCGCGACGGGAAAGAAGGAGAGCGTCCGTCCCGCCACGGTGGCGCTGGGCGGCCGCGCCGCGCCGCGGACCACGACGAGCACCGCGTCCCCCGGGTGAGCGCGCGGCGGGTCGAGCGCGAGGGTCGGCGTGCTGACGGCGAGGGCCGGAGTGGTGGCAAGGGCGAGGGCGAGCAGGGCGGCCGGCACGGCCTCATCTTAGCCGCCGGATGGCCGGATCGTGAGCCTGCGCCATGCCCCGCTCGGCCCGGCTTCCCTGGCTCACGTGGCAGCCGTCCGATCCCGATCCGGAGAGCTGCGCCAGCATCGCGGCCTGGACGGCCCGGACCGGTGTTCCGAATGTGCTCCCGCCGATCTCTCGACGCTCAACCCTGCCGATGCTCACCAGACGCGGATGCGCCAGCTGCCCGCCTCGCGGACGAGGTCCTCGTGGACGACGGTGGAGACCGGCGTCGTGCGGCCGACCTTCGGCAGCGGGCCGAACACGAGCTGCACGTCGGCGGTCGTGCGGTCGCCCTGCTGCGCGACCGACAGGACGCGCCAGCTCTGGAGGGGCGACGCCTCCTTGCGGTGGCGCACGTACTCCTCGCGCGTCACCTTGCCGTGGTAGGCGGCATCGTAGCAATCGTAGGTCGCGGAGTACTCCTGGCGCGCTGCGGTACCGAAGTACCGATCGAGCAGCGCGCGAGGAGTGTCGCCGCCGCGACAGGCCGTCACGGCGAGCGCAGCGGCAGCGGTAAGAAGAGAGAGGCGGCTCATGGGCGCTCCCGGCAGGGCGGCCCGCGGGACGTGCCCGCGGGCCGCGCCCGATCAGTGGTGCATCTGCTGGACGTTCTTGTTGTTGTGGCAAACCGTGCAGTTCCAGATCCAGTACGTGTCACCCTGGAACTTCTGCGGGATGGTCGGGTCGGCGGCGTTCGCGGTCGTGAACTCGCCGTGCGTCCCGTTGTGGCACGCCTCGCAGTAGAACTTCCCGCCCATTTTGCCGTTGGGGGCGTTCTGGAAGATCGAGTTCCGGAACAGGGTGTTCGAGTTCTCGGCGTGCTTCGCGTCGTGGCAGCTCCCGCACTTCGGCTCCTGCAGCCACGCCTGACGCCCGCCCTGGAGCGAGCTGGTCATGCCGTACATGTCGCCGTGGCAATCGTGGCAGCTCTTGCCGGCGCGGAACATGATGCCGCGCATGCACTGCGTCTTCGGGCCTGGGTGGCAGTTGTAGCAGTCGGGCGTCGTGTTCGCCGCCGTCGACGTGTACGTCATCTTGTCCTTGTGGAAGTTGTGCATGGCGAGCGAGAGGCTCTCCACGCCGGGCTGGCCCGGGGCGCCGAGCGCGTTGTCGGAGTGGCACTGCGCGCAGGCGTGCACGATCCCCTTCGACTGATCAGACGCGAGCGTGGTCCCGTTGTGCGCGTCGTGCTTCTGCAGGATGTCGAGCTGCGGGTTCGACGTGGAGTGGCAGTTCACGCACATCATCTCGGTCGAGACCGGCGCGATCACGCTGGCCGTCTGGAGCACCGCGCCGCTGGACGAATCGGTGACGGTGATGTTCGCCGCCCCGTACGGATCCCACGTCCCGTCGTCGTCGTAGGGGGTGATCGGGATGCCGACCGCCACGAACCCGAGCCCGTTCGAGTCGAGCGCCATGTTGCCTGCGAGGGGGGTGCCGGAGATGCCGACGTTCGGGGCGACGTTGAACCCGTACTGCGGCGCGTACGTCCAGAAGTTGGTGTGGAGCGTCGAGTTGGTCTTCTTGGGGAACGCGTAGGAGACCTGGATGCCGCTCGTCTGGAGCGCATTGCCCGCGCGGTTCATCACCTGGACGTGCAGCGTGTTGTAGGGGGGCAGCACCATGAAATACGAGTAGTCGTCCTGGTCGCAGTGCATGCCGAGGTCGTTCCAGGCGAACACCGAGTAGTTCATGCTCCCGGCGGGGATGACCTGCGTCCCGTACGCCTGCGTGAGGGCCCAGTTCACGGTGTTGGTCACGTTCGCCGTGACGGTCGTGATCTGCCACGTCGTCACGTACCCGGTACTCGAGGCCTGGAGCGTGTACGTGCTGCCGGCCGCCTCCTGCAGCGTGTAGGTCCCGTTGCTCGCCGTGGTGACGGTCTGCTTGCCGTCCGTGATGGTGACGCCGGGCAGCGCCCCCGTGGTCTTGATGTCCTTCACCGTCCCGGTCACGTACCCGTAGGACGTCGAACCGGTGGCCATCGCCGTCAGCGGAAGGAAGCTGGTCAGGACGAGCGCCAGCGTGAAACGCCTCGTGATCTTCATCGGTGTCCTCGGCGAGCGGAGTGACACGACGAGCGCCGTGCTCGCCGGTTGCTCCGGGCAGCCGGAGCGCGACGAACACGAGAGCGCGTAACGTGCCAAGGTGCCCCGTCACGTCATCGTGGGCTGTTCGAGGACGTCGCCTTCGTCATGGAACGTTTCGACGGAACGCCCCGTTCCGCGGCGAACGGAATGTTTCAGCCGGGCGCTGGACGGCGCGGCAACAGCTCGAGGTCGCGCAACCAGCGCCAGAGCGTCGTTCGGGACACGCCGAGGGCGCGCGCTGCGTCCATCATGCGCCAGCGGTGCGCGTTCAGCGTCGCCAGGATCACCTCGCGAGCGGGCGCGTCGCGGCCACGCGGCTTCGCCGGACGCGGAGGACCTTCGACCGTCGGTCCGCCCGCCGGCGCGGACACCCCGTCCACGCCATGGCCGGACACCGGTGCGCGGACGCCGACCGGGGCATCGGCATCCCCGAGCACCTCGGGCGGCAGGTCCTCCGGCTGGAGCGTCTGTCCCTGCGCTACCGTGCTCGCGTACTCGAGCGCGTTCTCGAGCTCGCGGACATTCCCCGGCCAGCGGTACGCCAACACCGCCCGCAGCGCCTCGGGGGAGAACCGCAGCGCGCGGCCGCTTCGGCGGCTGATCTGCGCCTGGAGGTAACGCGCGAGCGGCTCGATGTCCTCCCGGCGCTCCCGCAGCGACGGGATGTGGATGGGGAAGACGTGCAGCCGATAATAGAGGTCCTCGCGGAAGCGCCCGTCCGCCACGGCGCGGCGAAGGTCCCGGTGCGTCGCGGCGAGCACGCGCACGTCGGCCGACACCGACCGGCTGTCGCCGACTCGCTCGAAGACTCGCTCCTGGATCACCCGCAGGAGCTTCGCCTGGAGGTGCAGCGGGAGATCCCCGATCTCGTCGAGGAAGAGGGTGCCCCGGCCGGCGAGCTCGAAGCGGCCGACCCGGTCCCGCGTCGCACCCGTGAAGGCGCCGCGCACGTGGCCGAACAGCTCGGACTCGAGGAGCGCCTCCGGCAGCGCGGCGCAGTTCACCGCCACGAACGGCCCCCCGCGCCGGGCCGAGCTCGCGTGGACGGCTTGCGCGATGACGCCCTTGCCGACGCCGCTCTCGCCGGTGAGGAGGACCGTCACCTCGGAGTGCTGCAGGCTCTCGACCAGCCGCATCACGCGGAGGATCGGCCGGGAGCGCGCGATGATTCCTGCGAAGGCGGTCGGCGCCCCGCTGCGCGTCGCCTCGTCTTCCTCGGCCGGTCGCAGGACGACCAGGAAGCGGGCCTCTTCGTCGCAGGCGTCGGCGACGTGCTCGAGGGGCGCCGCGGAGACCGAGACGAGGCGGGAGCCAGCGGGCTCCGCCGAGATGAACGCCCGCCATCCCTCGCGCCGCTCGCCGGCCGACAGCGCCTGCCGCATCGGCCCCGCCGCGCCGAACAGCTCGTGCCCCAGAAGCTCCGCGATCGGTCGGCCCCGGTAGCGCTGGACGCTGCCCGGCCCGAGCAGCGCGTCCAGGCGCGGCGACACGTGGCGGATGCGGAACTCGGCGTCGAGCGCGAGGCACACGCGACCCAGCGACCCGAACGCCGCCGCGACGGCTTCGAA
>DASPZP010000357.1:0-6491 GCA_035636195.1 Anaeromyxobacteraceae bacterium | reverse complement strand
TAGCGAAGGGCGCCGGCCGCTGGCCGACGCCCCCCGGTGCTGCGACCTCGGACGCGCTACTCCTTGCGCTTCGCGTCGATCTCGCCGGCGAGCTCGTCGATGCGCGCGTCGGCTGCCGGGGCGCCCTGCTCCGAGGGCGGCGCGCCGGTGAGGTGGGCCGCGCCCGGCGCCCACGGCGGCGCCAGGGTGGCAGCGACCTCGCGAGCGCCGGCGTGCCCAACTCCGGTCAGGCGCTTGCCGATGGCGTAGGCGGTGACGCCGAAGGCGATGAAGGGGAGGGCCACCACGAAGGCCCCTCCCAGCACCGGTGCCGCCGCCAGGACCAGCATCGCCGGGACGCGGGTGAAGCCCTGCTCGTCACCGCCGGGGAGCTTGCCGCCGTCGCGCGCCACCTGGGCGAAGGTGAAGGTGCGGAGGTCGAGGTAGTAGCCGCTCTTCACTGCCGTCCCGCCTGCGTAGGTCGTCATGGCCGCGTCCTCCGTTGTCCGGTGTGTCGCTGAACCGCGCTCCGCTACTCGCGCTCGCTGCGGCGCTGGCCGACCTCGGCCGCGACGCCCTCGAGCCCGTCCTTGGCCGCCGGCGCCTGCTCGCCCTCCTTCGCCTCGGGGGCCTTGCCGGCGAGGTGCGCCACGCCGGGCGCCCAGCCGGGGCTCATGGTGGCGGCGAGCTCGGTGGCCGAGCGGCTGAAGAGGCGGGTGAC
This sequence comes from Anaeromyxobacteraceae bacterium, assembly GCA_035636195.1. Taxonomy (GTDB): domain Bacteria; phylum Myxococcota; class Myxococcia; order Myxococcales; family Anaeromyxobacteraceae; genus Anaeromyxobacter_A. The sequence goes on along the minus strand of DASPZP010000357.1, from coordinate 5,791 downwards.
GGGGCGCAGCGCGGCCGAGAAGGCCAGGTAGAAGCCGATGAAGGGGAGGAACATCAGGAAGGTGGCGCCCATCAGCGGAGCCACGATGAAGGCGAGGAGCAGCGGGACGCGGAAGTACTTCTCGCCCTTCGCGCCGGGGAGGACCGCGCCGTCGTTCGCCATCGGCTCGAGCGTCCAGTTCTTCACGTTGAAGTAGTAGCCCTTCTTCACCTGCGTCCCGGCTTCGATGGTCGTCATGGCGGGTTCTCCGTGGGGTGCTTCGTCCGTGGTTTGCTGCGGTGCTTCGCTTCACCTCGACAATGAGAGTCTCGTCTTTTCGCGCGCCGTTCGAAATCGGGCCGATCACCCGGTGTGCAAGGAGAGTGTCCGGGGGCCGTTGCGGCCGAAGGCAGGAGGGGGCGCGGGCGTTTCACCCGAGGAGGCCTCGGGTGTTCACCCGAGAAGGCCGAAATCGCGAGTGGCGGCGGGCACTCCGGCTGTTCTAGCCGCGCCCCACGAACGGCATCTTCGTCGCCAGCATGGTGATGAACTGGATGTTCACGTCCAGGGGCAGGTTCGCCATGTTCAGCACGGCCTTCGCGACGTGGGCGACGTCGATCACCGGCTCGACCCTGACCGACCCATCCGCCTGCGGCACGCCCTGCTGCATGCTCCCCGTCAGCTCGGTGAGAGCATTGCCGATGTCGATCTGTCCGCAAGCGATGTCGTACTTCCTGCCGTCGAGCGAGGTCGATCTCGTGAGCCCGGTGATGGCGTGCTTCGTCGCGGTGTAGGGGGCGGAGCTCGGGCGCGGGGCGTGGGCCGAGATCGAGCCGTTGTTGATGATGCGACCTCCGCGCGGGTCCTGGCTCTTCATGAGCCGGAAGGCGGCCTGCGTGCACAGGAACGCGCCGGTGAGGTTCACGTCCACGACCTTCTGCCACTGCTCGAACGAGAGGTCTTCGAGCGGCACGGCGGGGGCGCCGGTCCCGGCGTTGTTGAAGAGCACGTCGAGGCGGCCGAAGCGCTCTTTCACGGCTCGGAAGAGCGCGCCGATGGAGCCAGGAGCCGTGACGTCGGTGGCGACCGCGAGCGCGCGATCGCTCGCGCCCGATTGCGAGGCGGTGGCCTCCAGCGCCTGCAGCCGGCGCCCGGCCAGCGCGACCGACCAGCCGTCGCGCAGGAAGGCGAGCGACACGGCCCTCCCGATGCCGCTGCCGGCACCGGTCACGACGGCGATCCTGGAGGTCGAGCTCATGTCAGGTGCTCCCTCGCGAGACGGCGGTGAAGACGGGCGTCTTCGGTCCACCACTGCGATCTCGGCCGCGCTTCGCGCGGGCTACCAGCGCCGCGGTCAGCAACAGCGCCGACCAGCTGGCCACGATGAGCGTGGACGCCGCCCAGCCGCGAATGACCGGGCGGTCTCCCATGATGGTGAGGGCGGCGAAGACGCACAACAAGTGAACGCAGAACACCTCCAGCGAGGCCCTGCCGAGCATCACCAGGGGCGGGATGGCCAACGGCTTCAGCGCTGACCTGAACCGGACCACCAACGCACCGACCGCCGCAAAGTCCACGATCCTCCCGGCGCCGAGGCTCCACTTGTCGAGGAGCGAGCCGAGCTTCCCGAAGTCCACGAGCCCCGCGATCTGCGCATAGCGCAGCACCAGGAAGAAGCCGGACACGATGGCCGCTGGAATCACGATCCGGCTCGCCCAGGCCTCCAGGCGCAGGTCATCTCGGGCCCAGCGCACGCCGATCCACAGCCCGGACAACCACCACAGCTGCCAGGCCCAGAGATCGAATGCGCCCATCTCGTTCAATGGAACCTGCAGGCCGAAATCGCGGGTCAGGACGCCATGCGCGAAGCTGCGGAGCCCGACCTGCGCGAGCAGCCAGAGCGTGACCCCTCCGGCGAACGCGTACCGCCAGCCCAGGCGCGAGCCCAGGATCAGGGCGAACGGAGTCAGCGCGAGGAAGATGATGTAGATCGGCAAGATGTCCAGCAGCGGCGGTCTGTAGATCAGCAGCGCCGCGTCGAGGTAAGCACGGGCGCGCCCTGCTGCGAAATAGAAGTCGAGAAGGTTGTGCACCGCCGGCCGGTTGCCGCGAGTGGCCAGGCGGGCCCCGATGGCGAAGGCGACCACCAGCAGCAAGAGCTGATAGCAGTACAGCCGCCCGGCTCGCGCCCACAGACGGCGGCACATCGCGCCCCAGCCTTCGCGCTCGGCGATCCGGAAGTAGATGCGGCCGGTGAAGAGGGCAGAGAGGAAGATGAATCCCTCCGTGCCCGCGAAGAAGCCAAACGGCTGGTTGACGTAGGCACTCAGGGGGGTGGGCAGGTGGGTGGCGGTGATCCACAGCAGCATCAGGCCGCGGAGCGCATCGAGCTCTGACACTCGCTGTGGCATCGGTCCATCGGTCACTTGGCTGCAAAGCGGCCCGCGCCTGCGCTGCAATCCTTGAGCCCTTGCGTGAGATACTTCCGTGCGTCTGGATCATGCTTCAGATAGGCGTTCCAGAAGGCGAGGGTCTCGAGCGTCACGCACTGGAATAGCGGGTCGGGCGGGGCTGCCACGGCCGCGACGCTGCCAGCGAACCGCATGTGCGTGGCGCCCTCGAGCTCCACGTCGTACTTGTCACCCGGCGGGGCCTTCACGAAGGCCTCGTTGCGCCACGCAGGGGGCTGGCCGAAAGGGCCGAAGTCGCGCGAGCCGTACATCAGCAGCATGGGCAGGCGAAGATCGTCCCAGGAGCCGGCCGTGAGCCCCAGGCAGCCCTCCCCCTGAGGTGACAGCAGCACGACCGCAGCCACCCGCCTGTCGGCGAAGCTCTGCGGCCCAGGGCGTCCCGGCAGCTGAACGGTCGTGCCGCCGATGACCGCGGCCGTGAACGCGCCGAACGAGTGCCCCGCCACGCCGATGTGCCCAAGATCGAGCTTACCGGCCAGCTGGGGAGCAAGGCTGGCGATGCGGGTCAGCGAATCGAGGATGAAGGAGATGTCCCTGGGCCGATTCTCCCATGCGCGGGGATCGCTGATGGCCTGCCGCAGCGTGCCTCGGAACCCGCTGTCCGCCATGGAGTCGGCATGAGACGGATGAATGCTGACGAATCCGAAGCTGGCCCAGTACTTCCCCAGCCCTGAATAGGCGTCTTTCGAGGCGAGCGCGCCGTGAGAGAAGACGATGATCGGGAACCGGCCTCCCGCGTCGGGGTAGTAGATCTTGAGGGGGATATCGGTTTGCCGCGCGGCATCGTGCAGGACGATGTGTTCAGCCGTCGCGACCCTGTACGGACCCGAGCTTGGGTACTGACCCCATGCCGGCTGCGACCACAGCAGGCTTCCCAGCAGGCAAGCGACCGCGACCCGGCGACGGGTCCCGCGGCTCATCACTGTGAATGCCCGCCGACCGCTCACAGATCGTAGGTTGTCCGCCGCGTCGTCCGGGTGCAACAAACTCGGCGCAGCGCTTCCTGCGGTTGCGGCGCTAGGCCTTCGCGTACTCGAACTCGGGCATCCGACCTTCTTCGTGGATGGGCAGCGCCACGAGGAAGCTGCCACCACCGACGGCCTGGTGGCCGCGATCGAGGGCGGGCCGGCCGCGTACCGCCTCTGACCACCCCGCGGCCCGGCGAGTCAGCCTGGCTCGCCGCGCGATCCCCTTCCCCCGGCACGGCGCGGCGCCGGCAGGTACTCCACCGTCGGCTGCCGTCGCACGGGCTGCGGGTAGAGGCTCATCAGCTGCATGACCTCGACCGGCATGTCGTCGCGAACCTTCAACCCGAGCCGTCGCGCCTCGTCGAGCGTGATGGCGTAGTCGTGGGTCCACCTGCCCGTGGACAGGAGCTCCGCGAGCTGGGCCGACTTCTCGGCGGGCTGGCTCCTCGCGAGCAGCTCTCCGACGCTGTCGCGGACCTGCTTCACCGCCTTCTCGCCGACATCGGCGAGGATGAGCGTCTGGTCGTCCACCTCGGCGATGGGCTTCGTCGAGACGACCCTGAGGAGCGAGGCGGCCGGAAACTGCCCGAGCTGGGGATCGACGGGGCCGAGCACGGCGTGGCGCGACATAACGATCTCGTCGGCGGCCAGCGCGATGAGCGTCCCGCCGGACATGGCGTAGTGGGGCACGAACACGGTCACCTTGCCCCGGTGATGGTGAACCGCGCGCGCTATCTGAAGCGCTGCCAGGACGAGGCCACCTGGCGTCTGCAGGACGATGTCGAGCGGCACCTCGGGGTCCGTGAGCTCGATGGCTCGCAGGACTTCCTCGGCGTCGTTGACGTCGATGTAGCGCATGATCGGGAAGCCGAGGAGGCTCATGGTCTCCTGCCGGTGCACGAGCAAGACGGCGCGAGACCCGCGCTTCCGCTCGATGAGCGCGAGGAGTCGCCGGCGCGAGTTCTCGAGGAGCCGCTGCTTCAAGACCGGCTGCAGCGCCGAGAACATGAAGAAGAGCCAGAGCAGCTGGCCGATGGGATCCATGCGGCTCTCCGGACGGTGGGTGCGCGCACCCAGTGTGCGAGCGAGAACTTGCGCATGCAGGAATGGTGGATCCACAGAACATTGCCGGTCGCCCCCTCTCACCCGGTTGCGTGGCCGCCTGCAACCCGTCGAAAGAGTGGCCCCGCCCAGTCCGGCGCGCGCGCCGCCCCGCTCGTGCTGAGGCGGCCCGTCTCCGTGCCGAGTAACCAGTCCGATGAAGGAGTGTCCACGGACATATGACGATTGCTACCCGAATGGCTCCAACGTTGGGGCTGCTGCTGGTCTCGATGCCGGTCTTCGCCGGCCCGAAGGACGAAAGCTCCGCCGCTCAGCCGACTTCGCCGCCGCCGAAGGAGGCCCCTTCGCCTCCGCCAGAGGCGCCTCCACCGTCACCGCCACAAGCGAAAGGATCGGAGCAGCCTGCGCCATCCTCCGGGCAATGGGTCTTCACCGAACAGTACGGCTGGATCTGGATGCCGTACGGAGACGCCTACACGTACGCGCCCGAGGACGGAAAGGCCGCGCCGTATGTGTACGTTTACTATCCGGTCGTCGGCTGGACGTGGGTGGTGGCCCCCTGGATCTGGGGTTGGGGTGCGTTACCGCACTGTGTATTGGGCTGCTGGCATTACCGATGGTACGGGCACGGCTGGGGCCCCGCTTGGCGTGGCTTCAGGCCTGGCCCGTATCGGCGAGGCTTCGTCTTCCACGGCTTTCGACGTCGGTGATGCGACGCTGGAGCACGCGGCCGCGCGCCATGCGGCGCGCCGGTGAAGCCGTCGGTTGGCGCCGCGATGGCCTGGTGTGCGTCGAGGCGAGCGGCGCACAGGCGATTCGATGAACGAGCGTCGCTCATTAGAAGATGGCCGGTTTGTACTGTTGTCCACTCCGGATCGCATCATCACGTTCCGCCAAACCACTCCGTGGGCGCGTCGAACAGAACGTCCGCGGCTTATCTCCACAACACGCCGGATGGCGCAGGAGGGAGCGGATCATGGCAAACGAGAGCCCGCGCGGATCGGGAAACGAGCAGGGGACGAAGGGACAAACGCAAGGTGCAGCGAAGGGGCAACCGCAACAGGAGCCGACCGCGTTGCAGGCGGACGCGGGAAAGGCGGAGCAGAGGTCCGAGCGGAGCGGCGCGGGACAGACCCCCGGCCGTCTCGCGCGCCGCACCTCGAGCGGGCGGTTCCTCGGCCCGAACCTGTGGGGGGCGAGCCCGTTCGCGCTGATGCGGCGGATGATGGAGGACATGGATCGGCTCTTCGACGAGTACGTCCCCGGGCGCTTCGCGCCGCCGACGGAGCGGCAAGACGTGCAGCCTCGCGG
>DASPZP010000356.1:0-3991 GCA_035636195.1 Anaeromyxobacteraceae bacterium | reverse complement strand
AACGCGATGAAGCGCGCCAACCCGCTCGTCCAGCAGTTCCTGGCCTCGATGTTCTGCCTCGGCCTCTTCACCGGCGCGCGCGTCTGCGAGCAGGTGCGCTCCGGCATCAACTCGCTGTCGCGAGGGCAGCGGAGCGCCGCGCTCGCGCTCGGCCTGACCTTGCCGCGGACCTACCGGTACGTGCTCCTGCCGCAGGCGTTCCGCATCATCGTCCCCCCGCTCACCTCGGAGCTGCTCAACATCTTCAAGAACTCCGCGGTGGCCTCCACCATCGGCCTGCTCGAGCTGGCGGCCGAGGGGCGGCAGCTCGTCGACTACACGGCGCAGCCCTACGAGTCGTTCATCGCGGTGACCCTCGCCTACGTCGCCATCAACGCCGTCATGCTGGTGCTGATGCGGGTGGTGGAGGGACGGGTGCGGGTGCCCGGGCTCATCGGCGGGGGGCGCTGACCGTGTACGACTTCGACTGGAGCTCCATCCCCGGCGCGCTGCCCTTCCTCTGGCAGGGTATGAAGCTCACCCTGAAGATCACCGTCACGGCCATCGCGGCCGGCATCGTCTGGGGGACGGTGCTCGCCATGCTGCGCCTCTCCGGGAGTCGCGTGCTGGGCTGGCTCGCCGCCACCTACGTGAACGTCTTCCGCTCCATCCCCCTCATCATGGTGCTGCTCTGGTTCTTCCTCATCGTCCCGGCGGTGATGGAGAACCTGTTGCACCTGCCGCGCCCCGGCGACACCCGCCTCACCTCGGCCATGGTGGCCTTCGCGCTCTTCGAGTCCGCCTACTACTCCGAGATCATCCGGGCCGGCATCCAGAGCGTGTCGCGGGGCCAGTCGAGCGCGGCGCTGGCGCTCGGCATGACGTACGGTCAGTCGATGCGGTACGTCATCCTCCCCCAGGCGTTCCGCAACATGATCCCGCTCCTGCTCACCCAGGGCGTGATCCTGTTCCAGGACACCTCCCTCGTCTACGTGAGCGCGCTCGCCGACTTCTTCGGCGCAGCCGCCAAGGTGGGGGACCGCGACGGCCGGATGGTGGAGCTCCTGCTCTTCGCGGGGGCGGTCTACTTCGTCATCTGCTACGGGATCTCGCTCCTCGTGAAGCGCTACCAGCACAGGCTCGCCACATGATCTCCATTCGCAACGTCAGCAAGTTCTTCGGCAGCTTCCAGGCGCTCAAGGACTGCTCGACCGAGGTCGAGAAGGGCGAGGTGATCGTCGTCTGCGGGCCGTCCGGCTCGGGCAAGTCGACGCTCATCAAGTGCGTGAACGGGCTCGAGACCTTCCAGCAGGGCGAGATCGTGGTGAACGGGACCTCCGTCGGCGACCGCAAGACGAAGCTGCCTGCGCTGCGGGCCCACGTCGGGATGGTGTTCCAGCACTTCGAGCTCTTCCCCCACATGAACATCACCGCCAACCTGGCGCTGGCGCAGGAGAAGGTGCTCGGCCGCGGGAAGGCCGAGGCGATGGAGCGCGGCCTGAAGCTGCTCGACCGGGTGGGCCTGCGCAGCCAGGCGGCCAAGTACCCCGGCCAGCTCTCCGGCGGACAGCAGCAGCGCGTCGCCATCGCGCGCGCCCTCGCGATGGACCCGATCTGCATGCTCTTCGACGAGCCGACCTCGGCCCTCGACCCCGAGATGATCAACGAGGTGCTCGACGTCATGGTCGAGCTGGCCCGCGAGGGCATGACGATGATGTGCGTCACCCACGAGATGGGCTTCGCCCGCAAGGTCGCGCACCGGGTGGTCTTCATGGACCACGGCCAGATCCTCGAGGACGCGCCCACCGATGACTTCTTCGGCCGGCCGCGCTCGGAGCGCGCCCAGCAATTCCTCTCCAAGATCCTGCACCACTGAGCGGGCGCGCCCTTGCGCCTCCACCTCGTCGACGGGACGTTCGAGCTCTTCCGGGCGCACTTCTCGAAGCGCCCCGGGCACCTCGCCCCCGACGGTCGCGAGGTGAAGGCGACCGTCGGGATCGCCATGTCGCTCCTGGCGCTCCTGCACGACGCGGCCGAGGCCGTGACGCACGTCGCGGTCGCCTTCGACAACCCGATCCGCTCGTTCCGAAACGACCTCTTCCCCGGCTACAAGAGCGACGAGGGCGTGCCGCCGGAGCTCCTGGCGCAGTTCGACCTCGCGGAGGAGGCGACGCGCGCGCTGGGCGTGACGGTCTGGTCCATGCGGGAGTTCGAGGCGGACGACGCGCTCGCGACCGGCGCGGCGCGCTTCGCCCCCGCCGTCGACCAGGTGCGCATCCTCACCCCCGACAAGGACCTCGGCCAGTGCCTGGTCGGGCGGCGGGTGGTGCAGGTCGACCGCATGCGGGGAAAGGAGATCGACGAGGAGGCGCTGCGGACCCGCCGCGGCATCGCGCCCGAGAGCGTGCCCGACTTCCTCGCGCTCGTCGGCGACGACGCCGACGGGATCCCGGGCCTGCCGGGCTTTGGCGAGCGCACCGCGGCGGTGCTCCTCGGCCGCCACCTGCACCTGGAGGACATCCCGGCCGACCCCCGCGCCTGGCCCGGCACGATCAGGAACCCCGGCCAGCTCGCCTGCGTGCTCGCCTCGTCGCCCGAGGTCCTCCTCTACCGGCGCCTCGCCACGCTCGTGCGCGAGGTGCCGCTCCGGGAGTCGCTCGACGACCTCGCCTGGCGCGGCCTCCCGCGGCGGCGCTTCGAGGCCTGGTGCGAGGCGCTCGGCACCCGCGCCTTCCTCGCCACGCTCGACGCGCGCGGGGTGCGCTGGGCGCCGGGTGAAGCCTAGGCTGGCTGCGGGGCCAGCTCGCCCGCCAGCGAGCGCCGGTAGCGGCTGAGCTCCCGCACGCTGCCGAGCTCGTGCCCGAACAGGCTCGACAGGCTGCGCAGGATGCGCGTCTGGACGCGCTCCTCGCAGGCGGCGTCGAAGTGGAGCTGCGTATCGAGCCAGCGCCCGAGCCAGCCCGGATCGGGGAGGCGGCTCTGCACGGTGTCGCGCGGGAAGAGCGCCTTCGCGACGTGCAGGTTGGTCGGGTGGAGCGGCTCGCCGCCCCGCCGGCCGCTGCTCGCCATGAGCACGCCCACCTTGGCGAAGGCGTGCCGCGCCTCATCGCCCGCCGACTCCACCGCGCGCTTCATGTACTTGAGGTAGGCGCCGGCGTGGCGCCCCTCGTCGCCGGAGATGAGGCCGTAGACGTGCCGGATGACGGGCTCGGTGTGCCACTCCGCGGCGCGCCGGTACCACTGCGTGAGCCGCACCTCGCCGCAGAAGTGCAGCATGAGCGTCTCGAGCGGCGGCGCCGGGTCGAACTCGAAGCGCACCGCCTGGAGCTCCTCCTCGGTCGGGACGAGCTCGGGCCGGAAGCGCCGCAGGTACTCCATGAGCACGAGCGCGTGCTTCTGCTCCTCGAAGAACCAGATCGACATGAAGGCGGAGAAGTCGGCGTCGTCGCGGTTGTCGCGCAGGAACATCTCGGTGGCCGGCAGGGCCGACCACTCGGTGATGGCGTTCTGGCGGATGGTCTCGGCCTGCTCGTCGGTGAGCCGGCTCGGGTCGAAGCGATCCCACGGCACGTCCGCCGCCATGTTCCAGCGGACCTGCTCGAGGGAGCGGAAGAGTTCCGGGTACAGCATGCCTCGTCGCGGTGCGTTCATCCCGGTATCCTGCACAGCCCACGTCTCGGGCGTGTCACGGCCTTGCGCTAAATCAAGTCGTGACCGGGGCTGCGGGCGGCCGGCAGGGTGCCCGCAGTCCCCGCGATTCCCGCTCCGGGCGTGGGTGAGGGGCTATGTTTGATACACGGTGCTGCTCCGCCTCCTCACCCACTTCGGGTACCTCGCCATCACCGGCTCGCTCATCGCCGGGGGGATGGGGTTCCCCGTCCCGGAGGAGCTCGTCCAGCTGACGGCCGGCTACCTGTCGCGCGAAGGGACGCTCTCCTTCTGGCCGGCGCTCGTGGCCGTGTACGTCGGCATCGTGCTCGGCGACTCGCTCTTCTTCCACGTGGCCCAGCGG